>JBDTND010000019.1:0-24534 GCA_039933915.1 Gemmatimonadales bacterium
GCTTCGGGGCAGGAAACTTCAAGGCGCTGTTCGAAGCGCTCGAGCGCGAGCAGGACCTGAGGGGGAATCTGTAGTGCCCATCTACCACACACTCGGCAAAATTCCGCGAAAGAGACACATCGCGTTCAAGAAGCCGGGCGGCGGTATCTACGCGGAAGAGCTGGTCGGTCACGAAGGCTTCACCGGAACTTCGGCTCTCATGTACCATATTCACCCGCCGACGACAGTCAAGTCGGTCAGGCGGGTGCGCGAGATGAAGTTCGAGGCCGATCCGGATCAGACGCTTCACCACCGGCATTTTCTGACATCGCGCGTGAAGAGAGGCGGGAGTCCGACGCTCGGCCGAATGCCGCTGCTGTTCAATCAGGACATCGCGATGCTGTACGTCGAGCCGGACGAGAACGACGCGCACTTCTATCGCAACGCGCAGGCCGACGAGCTGGTCTATGTGAGCAAAGGGAAAGGAGTTCTCGAGAGCACCTACGGGTCACTCCCGTTCGGTGAAGGCGATTACCTCGTCATCCATCGCGGGATTCTCCATCGCTACAAGCTCGATCTCAAGGCGGAGCAGGTGAAGCTCGTGGTCTTCGAGAGCAGAGGACACGTGCGCTGGCCCAAGCGCTACCGGAACGAATTTGGCCAGCTCATCGAAGGCGCTCCGTACTCGGAGCGCGACATTCGCAGACCGACGTTCGTAGAGGCCGTCGACGAGTTGGGAGACTTTCCGATTCTCGTGAAGCAGTACGACGGCATCAACGAGATCGTGCTCGACCACCATCCGCTCGACGTCGTGGGCTGGGACGGCTACTTCTATCCGTGGGCGTTCAATATCAACGACTTCGAGCCGATCGTCGGGCGCGTGCACCAGCCGCCGCCGGTTCACCAGACTTTTCAGGGCGATGGATTCGTCGTGTGCTCGTTCTGTCCGCGTCCCTACGATTTCCATCCGGAGGCGGTGCCGGCTCCCTACAATCACAGCAATGTCGACTCCGATGAGGTTTTGTACTACGCCTCGAGCGAATTCATGAGCCGGAAGGGAATCGAGTTCGGAAGCATCACACACCACCCCGACGGCATTCCGCATGGACCGCATCCAGGACGCGCTGAAGCGAGCATTGGCGCCAAGTACACCGACGAGCTGGCCGTGATGATGGACAGCTTTCGTCCGCTAAAGGTGGCGAAGCAGGCGCTTGCAATCGAAGATCCCGAGTACCACAAGTCGTGGCTGCAAGGGCAGCACGCGCAATTCAATCCTCCCACGAGCTGAGAAACTGAAGCCGAAATGAGCGAGGCGCAGTGGACACCCTCGCCCGAGCGCGTCGTCAAGGCGAACATGACCGAGTTCCTCAGGTACGTCGAGGAGCGCGGCGGTCCGCCCGTGCCGGACTATTCTCCTGGGTCGTACTGGCAGCTCCACGAGTGGTCAGTCAACAATCCGGAACGGTTCTGGTCACTCGCGTGGCGGTTTTGCGGAATCATCGGCCACCGCGGAACCGGCGGCGGCGCGGAGCGGGTTGGCGTTGGCCTGAGTGACATGGGACCGCCCGACCCCGAGAAAGGGCCGCGCTGGTTCCCTGACGCGAGTCTCAACTTCGCGGAAAACCTTCTGCGCTTTACCGACGACCTCCCGGCGCTGTCCGCGTGGAACGAGGAAGGGCATCAGCGCACCATCAGCTATCGCGAGCTCCGCGAAGCAGTAGGCACTCTTGCGCTGGCGCTTGGCGCCGCTGGAGTGCGACCGGGCGACAGAATCGCGGGCTGGCTACCCAACATTCCCGAAGCGGTCATCGCCATGCTCGCGGCGACATCGCTCGGCGCCGCCTGGTCGTCGTGCTCGCCGGACTTCGGAGCGCAGGGGGTCATGGACCGCTTCGGGCAGATCGAGCCGAAGATACTTTTTGCGGCGGATGGCTACCTGTACAACGGCAAGGAGATCGATCTCCTGCCGCGACTCAGGCAGATCGCGTTCCGGATTCCATCGCTCGAGCACGTCGTCGTCACGCCGTACAGAAAGCAGATGCCCGATCTTGACGGTGTGCGAAAGGGCACGCTGTGGTCGAGATTCATCGCGGCACAATACGCGGTCGTTGCCAGCGTGAGCACGCCGCCGGAGGGGTACAAACCGACACCTCTCGAAGTGTTCAGGCACACGCCGCCGCACGGATTCAGGCGGCCTGACCTTCCATCGGGTGTAACTCCGCCGCGCGGAGTCAAGAGTGTGGCACCCACGCCAACGCCAGTGCCGGAACCGCCCGATACCAAGACGCTCAGCTTCGAGCGATTCCCGTTCGATCACCCGCTTTACATCATGTACTCATCCGGCACGACCGGACTGCCGAAGTGCATGGTGCACGGAGCAGGTGGCACGCTCATCCAGCACCTGAAAGAGCTGATTCTTCATACCGATCTGAAGCGCGAAGACAGCGTGTTCTACTACACGACATGCGGCTGGATGATGTGGAACTGGCTCGTGAGCTCGCTCGCGGTCGGAGTCAAAGTGGTCCTCTACGACGGAGCACCGCTGTCACCAGCTCCGAGCATCCTGTGGGACATGGCGGACAAGGAAGGAATCACCGTGTTCGGGACGAGCGCCAAGTACCTCGCTCTCCTCGAGAAATCAGGCGCCGAGCCGCGCAAGACGCACGAGCTGAAGAACCTGAAAGCGGTGCTGTCGACGGGAAGCCCGCTTGCGGACCACAGCTTCGATTACGTCTATAAGAAGATAAAGACTGACGTCCAACTGGCGAGTATCAGCGGCGGAAGCGACATCATCTCTTGCTTCGTGCTTGGAAATCCGATCATGCCCGTCCATCGCGGCGAGATCCAGACGCCCGGCCTCGGCATGGCGGTCGATGTATTCGACGATCGTGGGCGCCCGGTGAGGCTCATTCCCGGCGAGCTCGTTTGTACGAAGCCGTTCCCGAGCATGCCCGTCGCATTCTGGGATGATCCGGACGGCTCGAAATACAAAGCGGCCTACTTCGATTGTTTCCCGGGGGTGTGGCGGCACGGAGACTGGGCGGAGATCACCCGGAACCGCGGGTACATCATATATGGTCGCAGCGACGCGACTCTGAATCCGGGCGGCGTGCGGATCGGAACCGCCGAGATATATCGTCAGGTGGAGCAGCTGCCCGAGGTGATCGAGAGCGTCGCGGTCGGGCAGGAGATCGATGGATCGGGCGACGTCCGCATTGTCCTGTTCGTGAAGCTGCAGCAGGGTCTCACTCTCGACGACGAGCTGCGCGAGCGCATCACCGCGCGGGTCCGCGACAACACGACGCCGCTCCACGTCCCCAAGAAGATCATCCAGGTGGACGACATCCCGCGCACGATCAGCGGGAAAATCAGCGAGCTGGCGGTACGCGAGGTGATTCACGGGCGGCCGGTGAAGAACACGGAGGCTTTGGCGAATCCGCAGGCGCTCCGGCTGTATGAACGATTACCGCAGTTGAGGGACTGATCGAACGTCAGATCGTGGAATCCCGTTGGCGGCGTTCTGAACACTGGCGACTACAACTGAACGGGCGGGAGGCGTCAGAACGGGGAAGATGCCAGTGACTAGTTCACTACTCACCGACTTGATCCCGTGGCGCGAGAGTTTGAGCGGTTGCTTTTATCAGGACTCGACGTGGTGAAGTCATCGTGTCGTGAACTGACGCCTGGTGTCTACGCCTCTGACGCGTCCCGCCCGTTCCGGTAATCAAAAAAAAACACCCGACAATTCGCAGAATTGTCGGGTGAGTCATTATTAGCGAAGCCCCGCTGAATCGCGGCGCGCAGACTAGTGCTGCGCTACGACCGCATCGCGCTTAGCGGTAGCGGCCAGTGCGTTGACCATATCCTGAAGCTTCGGCCCGCGACCTGGCTCCGGCGCGCCGAACATCAGCGCCGTGTGGTAGTGAGAGACGCCGTAGTTCGCGCCCGATCTCCGCTCAACTGTGATTCCCCAGTTCTCGCTCTCCGCCTGTACGTCCGTGGACGCCACATCCGGACTCGTTTGCGGAAGCGCGTGCGCCTCCACTTCGGACAGGAAGGGTTTCCAGTCGGGCGTGCCTTTTAGCTTCGCTTCGCAGGTAGAGCTGATCCAGCGATCCTCACCGAAGTGCGCATCGCGCTTCGAGATCTGGCCGCATTCGAAGCCGTGGCGAACGAAGTTGTCGACGCGAACGTCGGCCGACTCCGGACTCGTCTCATAGTACTGATCCCACCACAGCATCAGACGGCCGGTGACGTTGGCGCCGTTCTGCCTGATGATCACCAGGTACTGCGGGTTGCCGAAGCTGGAATACCAGATTCGGATTTCGCGCTCGCCTTTGCGGAGATCGGTCTTGGACAGCGGAAGAAGGCCCGCCGTGACAGCCGCCGCGTCCTTGGTCTCGAAGATTGCTACGTCCGAGGGACCGGTGTCATTGGAGGCTGTGAGCGTTGCCTGTTGCCCCAGGAATGAGCTTGGGACTGCGAGCAGGAGGGTTGCAGCGAACGTGAGTCGGCTCATGCCAAGAGGACTGTTTTGGCTGACGCGAGGTCACATTTTTCGACCTCATCCGCGTGCCTAGCATAAACCGTTGGGACACAACGGGTTACCCTGTGGGAATGGCCCCTCAGAAAGGCCTCTTCGGGGTTGATCGCGGCCAGGAGAGCCCTACTCCGCCGGTGGTGCCTTCTACAGCGACTCCAACAGCTTTCCGAACACCTGACAGTAGTAGATACCACCCGCATCCGATCGCGAGATCGCGATCCCCGTTTCTACCACGTCGGCGTCGAGAATGTTGTGGCGGTGCCCGCTCGAGTTCATCCACGCCTGCACCACGGATTCCGCGCTGGGATACGACTCCGCAACGTTCTCCGTGAGCCGTCCAAACGGATATCCCGCGTACATCGCGCGTGAGCCCAGTGTCGGGAGGCTCGCCCCTGGAAGCGTGTGCGCCATCTTGTGGAAATACGCCATGTTCTGGGACTGGATCCTTGCCATTCGGTCCAGGCGCGAGCTGTACGCGAGCGCCGGAAGTCCCTGGCGCTTCCTCTCCGCGTTGATGAGGCGGAAGATGCGCGTCTCCGTTGCACCGAGGACCGCCGTGCCGGGCGCTGCCGGCGGCGGCGGCGACGGAGCAGGACCGGGGATCGTGCAGCCCGCGACGAGAAGGGTCCAGGCTGCAGCGGCGAATGACTTCGACACGTGCATACCTGTTAAACGATTCGTCAGCCCGATCGTTCCAAGGCGTCGAGTACGCGTCGCGGATCGAGCTTGGCGCGCTTCGCGGTGTAGACGCGGAGCCACCGGGCGCTCTTGTACAACTCCTGCGACAGCGAAGGCAGGTTGATCGTCCCGGTCCAACCCTCGCCCGTGAGGCGCTCCACCTGGCCGTTTCGGCGCAGGACCGGGATATCGAGTCCCAGCATCTCGGTTTTGACGGGATAGTCGAGCAGTAGCTGCCCGCTCGCGAGTCCGAACTCCTTTGCGAGCACGTTCTCCATCTCCGCCACCCGCTTTCGATCCGTCGCGATCCACTCGAATTTGCTTGCATCGAGCTCCGCTGCCGGCCACTCCGCGGCGCGCTTGTAAAGCTTCCGCTCCTTGAGCGCGGCGAGGAGGGGCGTGGGCCTCTCGCTCTCGAGCAAGTGCATCAGCCCTTCGTCGGTGTGGCGAGCCAATGACTGAACGTTGACGACACCGGCTTTCACCGCGTCTTCCACCAGCCGCTTGTACATCGCCGTCGCGCCGCGAACGGCATGATGCCAGTACACGTTGCGGTACATCTGGTACTTCGCGAAGAGCAGCGACTCGAGCGCCGACAGCGCCTTCTCAAGGACGCCGAGCGAGCGCTTTCCCGTCTCTGGGTCGTCGACCAGCACCAGGGAATTCGTCAGGCGGTCGACATCGATCTCGCCGTACGGAACGCCGCACATGAACGCGTCGCGCTTGAGATACTCGATCTTGTCGAGATCGAGCGACCCGGATATGAGGCCCTGCAGCGCGCTCTTGCTGCGGCCGCGAATGAGATCGAAGATCTTGCCCGGAGCATCCTCACCCAGCTGCGAAGTCAGGAGCGATGCGACGATTCCCTCGGTGATCAGCGGCCGCGCGACATCTTCGTGGTGGAGAGCGCCGATCTCCTCGAGCGCGTGTGAGAATGGATAGTGCCCGACATCGTGGAGCAGCGCCGCGGATCTGACGATGGTCTGCTCGTCCTCACTTATCGCCGTGGAATCTTCGGCTTCGCAAAGGAGCGCCAGAGTCCGCCGCGAGAGATGGTGCGTGCCGAGCGCGTGCTCGAATCGCGAGTGCGTGGCGCCCGGGTAGACGAGATACGTCCAACCGAGCTGGCGAACGTATCTCAGACGCTGGAAGACTTCGGTGTCGACGAGCTTGAGCGTCAGCTCGTCGACACGAATGTTGTTCCAGACTGGGTCGCGCAGAATCTCGAAGCGCGCGCCCCCACCCCGTCCCGCTCGCTTGATGCGCGTCAGCCCTTCGGGCCGGCGTTCTTCGTCGCGTCGTCCACGTGCCCGAACTGCTCGAAGTTGGCGCGGAACATCGCGGCGAGCTTTTTGGCCTGGACGTCGTACGCGGCGGGGTCGGGCCAGGTCGTCCTCGGCTTCAGAACGTCGGAAGGAACGCCTTTTATCTCGATGGGAACCGCGAGGCCGAAGATCGGATCCGTCGTCGTCCCTGCGTTGTCGAGCTCGCCCGCGAGAACTGCGTTCACGATCGCGCGTGTGTACTCGAGGTTGATCCGCCTGCCGATCCCGTACGCGCCACCGCTCCAGCCGGTGTTTATCAGCCAGACGTTGGATTTGTGCTGGCGGAGATGTTCGCCCAGCATCCGCGCGTACTTCATCGGCTCCCAAACCAGAAAAGCCGCCCCGAAGCAGGCGCTGAACGTCGGCTTCGGCTCCTTCACGCCGCGCTCTGTTCCCGCCACCTTCGCGGTGTAGCCGGAGAGGAAGTAGTACATCGCCTGCTCTGGCGTCAGCTTCGCGATCGGGGGCAGCACGCCGAACGCGTCGGCCGTAAGGAAGATCACGTTCGTCGGATGGCCGGCGCGTCCGCCTTCAACGTGATTGCGGATGTAGCTGAGCGGATACGACGCGCGCGTGTTCTCCGTGATCGACTGATCCGCGAACCGCACTCTCTTCGTCGCGGGATCGAGAACGACGTTCTCGAGCACCGTGCCGAACATCTGCGTCGTTCGGTAGATGTCGGGCTCCGTCTCCGGAGAGAGGTTGATCACCTTCGCGTAGCAGCCGCCCTCGAAATTGAAGATCCCATCGTCCGACCAGCCGTGCTCGTCGTCACCGATGAGGCCGCGATTCGGATCGGCGGAAAGAGTGGTCTTGCCAGTTCCCGACAGTCCGAAAAAAAGCACAGTGTCACCCTTCTTCCCGACGTTCGCGGAGCAGTGCATCGAGAGAACGCCCTGCTTGGGGAGCAGATAGTTCATGACCGTGAACATCGCCTTCTTCAGCTCGCCGGCGTAGCGCGTCCCTCCGATCAGGATCGTCCGTTCAGCGAGATTCAGTACGACGAACGTTCCCGTCCGCGTTCCATGGCGCGCGGGGTCTGCCTGAAACTCCGGCGCGTGCAGCACCGTGAAGTTCGGATCGAACGTCGGCAGGTCGGTCAGCTCCGGACGAATGAACATGTTTCGCACGAACGCCATGTGCCACGCATTGGGCGACGTGTAGCGAACGGACAACCGATATGATGGATCGGCCCCACAGTAGAGATCCTCGACGAACAGCTCCGCGGCGTCGTCGAGGTAGGCGCGGACTTCCTTCAGGAGCAGCTGGTATTTATCCGCGGAGAGCGCGCGATTGACGTCGCCCCAATCCACGTCGTTTTCGGATGTCGATTCCTTTACGACGAACTTGTCGTTGGGAGATCTGCCGGTGTGCGGAGTCGTGACCGCGACGAACGGACCCATCTCCGCAAATTCGCCTTCTCCCCTGCGCGCGGCCGCCTGAAAGAGCTCAGGTGCAATCAGATTCCAATGCACGCGACCCTTCGGCCTGAGCCCCTGTTTGCTCAGGCCAACACTGCTCTCTCTCTCGACCGATTTGCGCTCGGGCTTTATTTCGGTTGCCATTAGGTGCCTTTCCTCTCATCGGTCCGCTGCTGCGCGTCGATAACGGCGACAGCGGCCATATTCACTATATCCTGAACGTCAGCGCCCTGCTCCAATACGTGCACGGGAAGATTCATACCCAGCAGGATCGGCCCGATTTTCGTCGCGCCGCCGAGGTGGTGCAGCAGCTTGTAAGCGATGTTTCCGGCGCTCAGGTTCGGAAATATCAGAACGTTTGCCCGCTCCTTCAGGACGCTGAATGGATACGCTGAGTGGAGGATGTTCTCGTCCATCGCCGTATCCGCCTGCATCTCGCCATCCACCACGAGCGCAGGGTCACGCTTTCTGAGAATCGCCACCGCCTTCGCAACTTTCTCTGCCTCGGGGTGGCGAACCGATCCGAAGTTGGAGAACGACAGCATTGCGACCTTTGGGGTGATGCCGAACGTGCGGACGATCCTGCCGGCCGAGTAGGCGATCTGCGCCAGCTGCTCAGCGGTAGGATCGATGTTGACCGTCGTGTCACCACAGAAGATAACGTGCTTCTCGAAGACGAGCATGTAGAGCCCGCTCACGATCTCTGCTTTCGGATGCGGGCCGATGACCTGCAGCGCCGGACGGATCGTCTCGGGGTAGTGCATTCCGACACCCGCGAGCAATGCATCCGCATCACCGCATGCGACCATCACGGAGCCGAAGTAATTGCCGCTGAACAGCAGCTGGTGCGCCTCGCCGTGGCTCAGTCCCTTCCTCTGGCGGCGCTGCCACAGGTAGTCCGCGTATTTGTCGCGCTTGTCCGATGTCGCTGGATCGTCGATCGCGATGTCGCGCAGCGAGATGAGGTTTTCCTCGGAGACACGATCGATCACGGCGCGCTGGCCGAGCAGAATCGGGAAGGCAATTCCCTCGTCGGCGATCATTCGGGCCGCGCGCATGATCTTCGGATCTTCCCCCTCCGGGAAAACGATTCGCTTCGGATCGCGCACGGCGCGATTGATAATTCCGCGCATGATTCCTCGCGCGCGTCCGAGCCGTGCCTCGAGCTGCTCGCGGTATTGCTCGAGGTCGATCATCTGCTTCGCGACGCCGCTCGCGACTGCGGCCCAGGCGACGGCCGGGGCGACCCACAGCAACACGCGCGGATCGAACGGGAAGGGAATCAGATAGTCGGGTCCGAACTTGACCGAGCGCAGTCCGTACAGGCGCGACACGCTTTCCGGAACGTCTTCCTTCGCCAGCGCCGCGAGCGCCCGCGTGGCCGCCATCTTCATCTCCTCGTTCACCTGAGTCGCGCGCGCGTCGAGCGCGCCGCGGAAGATGAATGGGAATCCAAGAACGTTGTTGACCTGATTGGCGTAGTCGCTGCGGCCGGTCGCGATGATCGCGTCTGAACGAACGGCGCGCACCTGATCGGGCGTGATCTCGGGCTCCGGATTCGCCAGGGCGAAGATCACCGGCTTCTTCGCCATCTTCTTCACCATCTCTCCAGTGATCGCTCCGGCCACCGAGAGCCCGACGAAGACGTCGGCGCCGACGAGTGCGTCAGCGATGGTGCGCGCCTTGGTTTTATTGGCGAACTTTGCCTTGTAAGGATCGAGCTGGCCAGGTCGTCCCTCGTAAACTACGCCCTGGCGGTCCGTCAGCAGAATGTTCTCGCGCAGAACTCCGAGCCTGACGTAGTGCTCGGCCGTTGATATCGCGGCGGCACCGGCGCCGGAGAACACGACGCGCACCTTCTCGATTTTCTTGCCGACGATCTCCAGCGCATTGAGCAGCGCCGCGCCCGAGATGATTGCAGTACCGTGCTGGTCGTCGTGGAAGACCGGGATTTTCATCGTCTTCCGGAGCGTCTCTTCAATGTAGAAGCAATCGGGCGCGCGGATGTCCTCGAGATTGATTCCGCCGACGGTCGGCTCGAGGAGCTGGCAGAACTTGATCACATCGTCCGGCATTTCTGATCCTACCTCGAGGTCGAACACATCGAGATCGGCGAACTGCTTGAAGAGATTCGCCTTTCCCTCCATCACTGGCTTGGCGGCCAGCGGGCCGATGTTGCCGAGCCCGAGCACTGCGGTGCCGTTGGTCACGACGGCGACGAGGTTGCCCTTGGCGGTGTACTTGTAGGCGTCTTCGGGGGTCGTCTCGATCTCGAGGCAGGGGACCGCCACTCCGGGGGAGTAGGCGAGAGCGAGATCGCGCTGGTTGTTGAGCGGCTTTGTCGGTACTACCGCGATCTTTCCGGGCCGGCCGGACGAGTGGTAGTCGAGGGCTTCTTCACGCTTCATTGAATGTGGAAAAATGCCTCAGGCACCTCGTAAGTGCTACCCTTCCGGAGGCGGCGCGGCTACACTTCACTCTTCATGATCGGCAACCAGCTCTCCCGCGCTCTTCCATCGGTCCTCCTGCGACCGATGGTTTGCTTACTGGTCGCCGCTCAGCTGCTGCTCGCCTTCGCGCCTTTGATCGAATGGCAATTCGGCGCGGACGCCCGGCCGCACGTCGAGGCCGCGGGCACGAAAGTGCATCACGCCCACAATGCCGATGACTGCGCCGCTTGCAGCGCGCGTGGTCTTCTTGCGACGCCAAATCGCTCCGACAACCCAATTGTCGAGGCCAAGCGCAGGTCGCCGCAGGTTGCTTCAAAGCGTGATGACGATCGCGCCGAATTCCTCAAGGGGTCCATGTCGCGACCCCGGGCCCCGCCCATCAGACTCGCGTAACACAAATCGCGCGGCCGCCGGGTCAAAGGACTCAGCGCAGCCGGCTCGCGGGGACGAGAGACCCCGGCGAGAAATGTCTGAAACCAACAAACAGGAATTCAAATGAGAGGACGCTACTTCCTCTGCGCACTCGGGCTGGCATTGCCGGCTCTGGCGCAGAGTCAGGTGACTCCAGCGAAAGCGAAACAGGACTCCATCGCGCGCGCCGATTCGATTGCACTCGTGAAGCAGCTGGAGAAGGAGCTCGGCCAGCAAGGCGGCGACACCGCTAGCAACGGCGCCGTCCCGCAAGGACCGCGAGCGACGGGTGGATACATGAATATCGGATTCGTCGCTTTGACCGATGCGGGATGGTCAACGGAACCCAACGTCGGATCGATTC
The DNA here is from genome assembly GCA_039933915.1 of Gemmatimonadales bacterium. Classification (GTDB taxonomy): domain Bacteria; phylum Gemmatimonadota; class Gemmatimonadetes; order Gemmatimonadales; family Gemmatimonadaceae; genus UBA4720. The sequence goes on from JBDTND010000019.1 coordinate 11,172, forward strand.
AGGTTGGTGACCACGACCCGCACGTGAACGGCTTCTCGATTCCGAACGTCGAGCTCACGCTTGATGGCGCGGTCGATCCCTACTTCAAGGGATTCAGCAACATCGTCTACAAGATCGACCCGGGCGGTGGGACGGGAGTCGAGCTGGAAGAAGCGTACGTGCTGACTACTTCGCTGCCCGCCAATCTGCAGCTCAAGGTCGGCCAGTTCTTCGCCGAATTCGGCCGCCAGAATAATCAGCACCCGCACGCGTGGTCTTTCGTCGACGAGCCGCTGGTGCTGAATCGAATGTTCGGCCCGGACGGCCTCCGCAGTCAGGGCCTGCGACTCTCGTGGCTGCTCCCGACGCCCTTCTATACCGAGGCGCTGATAACGGTCGCCAATGCGACTGGCGGAACGACATCGAGCTTCCGCTCGCCTGACTCGCCCGAGATTCACGGCGGCGTTGTCGATACTACGCCAGTTCAACATCCGTCGGGACTACTGTTGGTACCCCGCGTCAACACGTCGTTCGACCTGACCGAGACACAGACAATCGTACTCGGCGCATCGGCCGCATTCGGTCCCAACAATTCCGGACCAAACGCCAGGACCCGAGTGTATGGAGTCGACGGCTATTGGAAGTGGAAGCCCGCTGCTGCTCAGGCGGGTTTTCCGTTTCTGTCGCTGCAGAGCGAGGCGATGTGGCGTTCGTACGACGCAGCTCAGCGCATCGCCGAGGCCGATCCCCTGGTGACACTGCCGAGCGAGGCGCTGAAGGATCGCGGAGCCTACGCTCAGCTGCTGTGGGGAATCAAGCCGCGGATCGTGGCTGGATTCCGAGGCGAGTTCGCAAGCGGCGATCCGGGCGCGTTCGTATCGGAAGTGCGCCGGGACCGCACCCGGTGGTCGCCGAACTTCACCTGGTACCCGACTGAGTTCTCGAAATTCCGAATGCAGTACAACTACGACAATCGCAAGGGAATCGGCACCGATCACTCGCTCTGGTTCCAGTTCGAGTTTCTCCTCGGTGCACACGCGGCACACAAATTCTAACCGTGAAAATGGAAATGGCATTCAGAAATCTTCATAAGCTCGTTGCTCTCGCGTTCTTCGCGATTGCTGGCAGCGGTTCGTCGGCATTCGCCCAGATCCGCGTTGTCGCAACCACCCCTGACCTCGCCTCGATCGCCAGAGAGGTCGGCGGCGACAAGGTCGACGTTGTCGCGCTGGCCAAGCCGACCGAGGACCCGCATTTCGTCGATGCGAAGCCGAGTCATATCGTGACGCTCAACCGGGCCGATGCTCTCATCGAGGGCGGAGCCGAGCTGGAGCTGGGCTGGCTGCCGCCGCTGCTGGAAAATTCGCGCAATGGCAGGATTGGCGCGGGCGCTCCGGGACGCATTGTCGCATCCGAGGGAATCAGAATGCTCGAGGTTCCCACCAGCTTCGATCGCTCTAAGGGCGACGTCCACTCGCTGGGAAACCCGCACTTTCTGATCGATCCGGTGAATGTAAAAATCATCGCCCGCAACATCGCGAGTCATTTCGCGCAGATCGATCCCAGGAATGCCGCTACTTACAACGGCAATCTGACGCGATTCAACACGAAGCTCGACGCAAAGTTCGCCGACTGGCAGAAGACGCTGGCGCCGTACAAGGGTGCGAGGATCGTCACCTACCACAAGGATTTCGTCTATCTGGCCACACGCTTCGGCCTCACGATCGTCGACGAGCTCGAGGCCAAGCCAGGCATAGCTCCATCGCCCGCGCACCTCGCCGAGGTCATCGGCAAGATGAGATCGACGGGGGCGAAAGTGATCCTCGTGCAGCCGTTTCAGAACCGCAAGACCGCGGAAACAGTCGCTCGTCAAACAGGGGCAGCTGTTCTTGATGTACCGCAGCAGCCTGGCGCGGCACCGAACACAACGACGTACTTCGACATGATGGACAACATCGTCAACACTCTCGCCCGCGGGCTCGGCACACAGAAATGAACATGGATCTCGGGGTAGTCTGGGAAGTAATGAAGTGGCCGTTGGTCGCCTGCCTCCTTTTCCCTCCACTGCTGGTCTACCTCGGCCTCCACGTCGTCAAGCGCGAGGTGATTTTCGTGGACCTCGCGCTCGCGCAGGTCGCAACGCTGGGAACGTGCGTCGCATTGTTGTTGGGATACCACTTCGACGATCGCATCACATTCTGGATTTCTCTCGGGGTGACGTTCATCGGGGCGGCCTTCTTCAGCTGGTCGCGCAGTACGAAAAAGACCGCGGTTCCACAGGAGGCAATCATCGGCATCACGTTCGTCGTGGCCGCGGCGGGCGTCATTCTCCTTCTGAGCCGAATTGCCGGTGGAAAGGAGGAGCTCGAGCATCTGTTGACGGGCGACATCCTGAACGTGACGAAGGGTGAGATTGGCCAGCGCCTGTTGGTGTTCGCCGTTCTCGGTGCCTTTTACGCGGCTTATCACAAGCGATTCGTGCTGATCTCGTCCGATCCGGACAGGGCGTTCGCGGAGGGAGTCCGTGTGCGGCTGTGGGACTTCCTGTTCTATGCGGCGTTCGCCCTCGTGGTGGTGAGCTTCGTCCGACTGGCGGGAGTGCTGCTCACCTTTGCTTATCTGATCGTTCCCGCGGTTTGCGGAACGATGCTGGCCACCGACTGGATGAAGCGGCTGGCGATAGGATGGGTAGTCGCCGCGGCAGCGAGCCTGCTCGGCTTGTGGGCTTCCTACGTAATGGATCTACCGACCGGGGCGGCAATTGTCTGCGCGGCGGGGGCGCTTCTGGTCGTGGTCGGATTGTTCTCGGCGGCGCGGCATCGAACGTAGGCATCCTCGACCCGCACCACGATAATCGACATGAAACGCGCCCGCGACTAAGTCGTTTCCTCTGATAGGGAGCGGCGAGTCAGGAATGTTGCCGGATTTCCCAAGTCCCGCGAAAGCCAACATCCGTGACCGACAAGAATGATTGAGATCCCTCCCCACACGATCGCGCAGCTCCTTTACCTCGTCCACTCCGATCCTGAGGAATTGCAGGAAGCGCTGGGAGAGCTGCGCCCCCCCGATATCGCCGAGGCGCTGCGCGAGCTTCCGCCGGACGCGGCCGCGAAGGTGATGGCGTCCCTGCCGTTCGAGATGGCTGTTCAGGTATTCGACGAGCCGGAGCTGACCCGCCACCGCTGCGCCATCATCCAGCGCATCGACCATCAGAAGGTAGGCCCTCTCATCGAAGCGATGTCGTCCGACCAGCAGGCCGATCTCTTCCGGGGGGTTCCTGCTGAAGAGCGGCCGCGGCTTCTCTCGACGGTCAGCGAAGCGACGCGAGCTTCGCTCCAGAAGCTGCTGGAGTACCCGCCGGAGTCGGCGGGCGGAATCATGACCACGGAGTTCCTGAGTGTTCCGGCCGACTGGACCGTGCATCAGGCGCTTGTGCTCATCCGCGAAGTCGCCGGCAGAAAGGAGACCGTCTACGCGATCTATATCGTCGATCCCAACACCCAGGAGCTCGTCCACGTAGTGTCGCTGCGCGAGCTGCTTACGGCCGATCGCGAGGACAACGTGCTCGATGTCGGCAACCGGCGGCCACCATTGACGGTCACAGCCGATATCGATCGGGAGGAAGCGGCTCGAATCATTTCCAAATACAACCTCCTTGCCATTCCTGTCATCGACGACCTGCGGCGACTGCTCGGCATCGTCACAGTCGACGACGTGATCGACGCGCTCACCGAAGAATCGACCGAGGACGCGCAGCGCTTTGGAGGTATGGAAGCCCTCGACGCTCCCTACATGGAAATTGGTTTCGTCGAGATGATCAGGAAGCGCGCGGGCTGGCTGTGCGCGCTGTTTCTGAGCGAGATGCTGACGGCGACGGCAATGCAGCGCTTCCAGGGCGAAATCGAGAGAGCTGCCGTGCTCGCGATGTTCATCCCGCTCGTCATGAGCTCTGGCGGCAACTCGGGCTCACAGGCGACGTCTCTGGTAATTCGAGCGCTCGCCCTTCAGGAACTGAAGCTTCGCGACTGGTGGAGAATCGCTTTCCGCGAGCTTCCAACCGGTCTCGTGCTCGGCTCGATCCTCGGCGTGATCGGGTTCACGCGAATAGTGATCTGGCAGAACCTGGGCATCTTCAGCTATGGCCCGCACTACATGCTGCTCGCCATCGCAATCGGATTTTCGCTGGTCGGCATCGTCGCCTTCGGATCACTGGCGGGATCGATGCTTCCATTCCTGTTGAAACGCCTCGGCTTCGATCCCGCGAGCGCATCGGCTCCATTCGTCGCGACGCTGGTCGACGTGACGGGACTCGTGATCTATTTCTCGGTGGCGTTCCTGGTGCTGCATGGCACACTGCTCTGACCTGTCGCTCTGCGCACGGTCATCGCGCGGCACGTAGCCATTCCGCCGGGTCGACCGCCGGTCCGCCGCGCCTGATCTCGAAGTGGAGATGAGATCCGAGTGCGGGATCGCTGACCCCAACGGTCCCGAGGGCCTGACCTTTGATCACGCGCGTTCCTTTGCGGACATTGATTCTGTTGAGTGAGCCGTAGACCGAGTAGTCGCCGCCGCCGTGCTCCAGAATGACTGTGTTGCCGTACGTTCCCATCGGACCCGCGTAGGCGACGGTTCCCGCCGACACGGACTTCACCGCCGTTCCCGCCGGGGCGCTTATTCCAATCCCGTTCCACCGCGTGGTCGTGTTGTTGGGATTCACAAAGCGGCCAAAGCGATAGAGAAATGCTCCATTCACCGGCCAGTCCAGCCGCCCAATATCCGTCGTACTTATCGAGCTGGGCGCCAGCGTCACCGTTCCACCGCGCCCGCTCGCTCTTCTACGCTCAGCCTCGAATGACGCGATCAAGTTGTTCATCCGAGCTTCGCTTTTCTCCAGCTCCGCGAGCCGCGCTTTGGTGCGCTTGGTATCCTCCTGCACGCGCGACAGGTTTCGGGCCTGGAGTTTCTCGAGCTGGGCCAGACGCGCGGCCTCCTGCTCCTTCTGCGTCCGGTTTTCGGATACGCTGTTCTGCAGCCGAACCAGCTGGATGTGCTGCGTCTCGATCTTGTTGTGCAGCTCTTCGAGCCGGTGAACGAGGCCCTTGTCGCGCAGCGCCAGCAAATGCAGGTACTTGTAGCGCGCCACGAGCTGTCCGACCGATTGCGCGGAGAATAGAACTTCGGCTGAATAGAGAGGGCCGCGCTTGTAGATCTCGATGAGACGTCGCTGCAGCACCGTGCGCTTCATCGATGCCTCGCGCTCGGACCTCTGCATGTCGGTGGTAGTGGTCTCCACTTCGTCGGTGATGGCGACGAGCTGCTGGTCCAGCGACTTCACCATGCGAGCCGTGGCGTCGTGCTGCTTGTCGAGAAGGTTCACTTCGTCACGCAGCTCGTGGGCGGTGTTCTGCAGTCCGCTCATCTTTTTTTCGAGCTCGTCCCGCTCGGCGCGGATGCGGACCAGCTCGTCGCGCTGCGCATTGACGCGCGCCTCGGCGCTTTCGGTCTGCTGGCCGGGCAGCTCGGAGGAAAACACCAACCCGATGATGGCCACCGCGCAAGACAGGCGCATCAGATACGGCGTAGGTGTCTCCCCACCGAGACGAGACTCCCGACGATGCCCATCACGGCGCCGCCGACGACACCAAGGAACATCATCTGGCGATCGAAAAAGATCGTCTGCATGAAGTATTCGTTTACCACCCGGTTGGCGATCCAGACGAACACGAGCGCCAGAAAGCCACCGGCGACGCCTTTGACGAGCCCGTCGATGAGGAAGGGCAGGCGAATGAACATGTCAGTCGCGCCGACGAGCCTCATGATGGAAATCTCCTTCGCGCGCGCGAGCACGGTCATCCGGATCGTTGCTCCGATGATGATTATCGCGACCACGGCGAAGGCGACGCCGAGTGCGATGCCGGAGACGCTGGCGATGTTGCGCAGCCGGTAGAGCTTTTCCACCCACTCCTCCCCGTAACGGACGTCGTCGATGAATTGGTACGTCTTCATTTTGTCGGCGACCGACCTGACGTACGCGGGACTTCGCATCCCGGGCCGCAGGTGGACCTCGATCGACGCTGGAAGAACGCCCGCCTCGAACACGTCGGCAAACTCTCCCATCTCCCTGCGGGCCCGCTCGAGCGCCTTCTCCTGCGACACGTAATCGACGCGCAGCACTTCCGGGAATTCACCGATGTCCTTCATCGCGGAGGCGACCTGTTCGATGTCCGCGCTGTCGGACACGAAGGCGCGCACTTCGACGCGCTCCTCCACCTGGTCGAGCGCCTTTCGGATGTTGATCGCGACGAGCCCGAACAGGCCGAACGCAAAAAGAGAAAACGCGATCGTGACGACGCCGAGTGCGCTGAGGAGCGGTGCCCGGCGTGAAGCAGTCAGCGCTTCACGAACTGACCGCATCTAGATGCTCTCCGTCGCGTCGGGAGGCGTCTCGCGCGGCCAGATGGGCTCTTCGATCGGCCTTCCCGAAGCAGGCGGCTCCGCGGAATCGAAAACAAGGCGTCCGTGATTCAGCTCGATCGTGCGATAGTTCGAGCGGCGCACCAGATCGAGATCGTGAGTCGCCATGACGACAGCGGTTCCCGACGCATTGATGTCGCGTAGAAGCTGGAAGACGCCCCGCGTCGCGCGCTCGTCGAGATTTCCCGTCGGCTCATCGGCGATGAGAACGAACGGATCGTTGATGAGCGCTCGGGCGATTGCCACCCGCTGCTGCTCGCCGCCGGAGAGCTCGCGCGGGAAGCTCGTCGATTTCGATGAGAGGCCGACCTGCGTGAGAACTCGCGCGACCTTGGAGCGTATGGTCGCTTTCGGCGCCCCCGTTACCTCGAGCGCGAAGCGCACGTTCGCCTCGGCGGTTCTATCCTCGAGCAGCCTGAAATCCTGAAACACGATTCCGATGCGGCGGCGGAGACGCGAGATCTCGCGCCCCGTTGCATTCCGGGAGCTGACGCCGTTGATCCAGACTTCTCCCTGGGTCGGCTTGTCGTCCATATAGAGCAGCTTGAGGATCGTCGTCTTGCCCGATCCGCTCGGCCCGGTGAGAAAAACGAATTCACCTTTGCCCAGCTCGAACGACACGTGCGCGAGAGCGACACCCGACCGTGGGTACTCCTTGGCGACTTCGGTGAGACGGATCATCGTTACTGCTGAAGCGCCTGCTCTATGTCGGCTATCAGGTCCCCGGCGTCTTCGATCCCGACGCTCATTCTCAGGAAGCCGTCGGGGATGCCGATCCTCGCGCGCTCATCCGGTGTCATGTGCTCGTGCGAGCTGTACCGCGGCTCGATCACGAGCGAGTCGACGCCGCCGAGGCTGGCCGCATAGGCGAAGAGCTTGAGCGCTTTCACGAACTTGAGCGCCGCTGGTCCCGCTCCCTTGAGCTCGATTGCCATCATTCCACCGAAGCCGTCAAGCAGCGACTTCGCGATTTCGTGATCGGGATGGCTCGGAAGCCCCGGATAATGCACCTTCGAGATCTCCGGCCGTTTCGAGCACCACTCGGCGATCTGCATCGCGTTCTCATTCTGGCGCCTGACTCTCACATCGAGCGTTTTCAGGCCACGCTCCAACAGCCAGCATGCGAACGGGTCCGGCGCCTGACCCCACACTTTCATCTTGCGGCGAACTTCGTCGATGAACGGCTCATTGCCGCAGACGACGCCGGCGAGAAGGTCGTGATGACCGTTCAGGTATTTCGTCCCTGAGTGAATGACGACATCGACGCCGTGTTCGATCGGGCGGAAGTTGACCGGGCTGGCGAAGGTGGAGTCGACGACCAGCGCGATTCCCTCGGCGTGCGCGAGATTCTGGAGAGAGCCGATCTCGAGGACGCGGCACGTCGGGTTTACCGGCGACTCGAGAAAGATCGCTCTCGTGTTCTTCTTGAGAGCCTTGCGCCACCCGCGCGGCTCGAGGGGATTGACGAAGGAGACTTCGATTCCCATTCCGGGCAGCTCTTCGGTGAACAGCTTGCGCGTTCCCCCATAAATCCACGAGCTCGAGATCAGGTGATCTCCCGAGCGGACCAGCGCGAGCATCGAGCACGCCGTTGCGCCCATTCCGCTCGAGAGCACGAGAGCCGCTTCCGATCCTTCCAGAAGAGCGAGGCGGCGCTGAAGCCGTTCGGCGTTCGGAGTGTTGCCGTACCGGGTGTAGAGGAGCCCTTCGCTCGTCCCCGGCTCCTGCGCGAAGTTGACGGACTGAACGAGCGGCGGCGCGACGGGGGAACCCGCTGCCGGTGATGGCGTGCCGCCATGAATCGCCGTCGTCGACAATCCCAGCTTGCGTGTTACATCTGCCAAAGGGGCTCTCCTAGCCGAGGTTGCTGGTGCCGCGCCCAGCGTCGAAGTCGTGCTTGACGACGCGCACGATCTCGGCTGGGGCGATTCCAAGGATGTCGCGGGCGACCACATTTCCCTCACTCACCTTGTCATCGACGACCAGCACCGCCAGCTCGTGACGTCTCGGGCCATAGACCCAGACGAGCTCCCCATCTTCCAGCAGGCGCCTTCTCGCGTCCGCGGGGTTTATCCGCACGAGCGGCCCGCGCTCAGCGTCCTCCCTGCGGGTGGCGATGTAGTGCGATACCATGAGCCACGGCTGGAAACCTTCCATCATGCGTCGAGTCTCATCGGCTCAGTCGGAACCGTGGCGCTCCCGACAGCGACATAGCCATTGTCGTAGCGGATGAGCAGGCGGCGGCGCCATAAAGTGTCGAGCATCACCTCTGCCGCGGCCGTGGTGAGTCCAATGGCGTCGGCGACGTCGGCGCTGGCGCCCGCACCGAGCTGCGAGATGATCTCCCATGCCCGCCGCTCTTCCAGACCGATGATTCCTATGAGCCGCGATTCTCCATCGGCGTGCTGCGTGACCAGCGCGAGCTGGTGGCGCTCCAGCACTGCCTCGATCGCCTCCAGGTGCGATTCGCTGATTCCGCGAAACACGAAATACACCTCGCGCCGCGGCGCGTCGATGCTCACGTATTGGAGGAGCAGCTTGGCCACGATCTCGTCGGCACAGGAGAAGTCGAGGAGTCCGACGTGGGAGAAGTCGATCACGGTAAGTGCGCGGTCGCCGATGCGGTCGAGCTCCTGCTCGATCTCGCAGCGCACCGCGGCTCCGGTAGGACGCGTCACGAGATTGGAGTAGAGCTCGCACACGCTTTTCCGCAGCATGGAGCTCACGTCAATGTGGTTGATCACGCCACCCGCTCCGGAATCGTTATCTGCACCTGTGCGCCTGGAAAATATGCGAGGTCCTCCACCAGCGGCTCGTCCTCGTCCCAATCGCCCTTCGGAAGAACGGCGATGCGGGCGGTGCCACTTCGGATAGAAAGTTTACCATCCCAGTTTCCCACAAACCGCCTCACTCCGGCAAGCCCTTGACCGCGGCCCGGATCTCTGAACCGGGATGCGCCGCGCATGACTGTCTCTTCCAGCGCCTGCCCATCGTCCCAGCGCTCCTTCCGTTGGAATCCCGGCGCGGACTCGAGTGACTGCCTGAATCCGATTCCCGGATCAGCTACGGCGATGACGACGACCTTCCGACCGCCCAGCCGCACGCGCCAGGTGTAGGTCTGAACCGCGACCCAGCCACCGCGTCCCGCGTGCTCGACGATGTTCTGGCAGACCTCGGACAAAGCCATCGTAAAGCGCATGGTGATCTTCGCGTCGAGATTCAGATTCTTGACCAGCGCATCCTGCGCTCGCTGTTGAATCTTGTCGACGACGCTGTGAACGTCGTCGCTCTTCGAGATCGACGTCACCTCGAGAAGGACGCTCGACTCCGCCGCCTTGGTGCTCCTCACGCGACCCTGGAGCTCGTACAGCTCCGCGGCGTGCTTGAAGAAATCCATCCGCGACCAGTAGGTGCTGACGTTCTCCGCCTCGGGGACGTAGAGCACCGGCCGCTCCGCGCGCGACTGCGCCAGCGCCAGCAAAGCCGTCAACCCGTACGGCGATGCCCAGCGCGCGTGCCTGGTGTCGACGATGATCTTCTCGTCGAGCGGCAACGGCGCGACCTGATCCAGCACCAGCTCGAACGACTTGTCCTCGAGCGAATGCGGAACGTTGATTATTGTCGTCACTTGATGCTGAGCTCTCCGCGCAGGTAGTCGGTGAGGCCTGTCGCGCCGCGATGGTCGACGTTCCGGGTTGCCGCGTCCAGCGCGCGGTCGATTGCCGGCTCTAACTTATCACCCGCGAGAAGGCGGGAGAAATAGGTTGCGCCCCACACATCTCCGCATCCGGTCGGATCCCCGGGCCCATGTTTCGGCAACTTCGCGGGAACGCGCGCGGTCCTGATCGCTCCCGATACCGCGCCGAGCTCCGGGCGGCGCAGATCCGAAAGCTTGTCGAAGCCCGGTGCCGCGAAGTAAACGACACCGCGGCTGCCGAGCGTGATGGAGAGCGAGCTGATGCCGTTTGCAAACGCGATAGCGGCGAGCCCCATCGGATCGGGCGCCATCATTCCCATTTCGTCCTCATTGACCTGAATCAGGTCGAAGCAGCGGCACCACGCCGCGGCATTTGGCAGGGGCTGAAGGGATCGCATTCCGTCCGGCTGCACTGCGAGGAGCAGCGAATGAAGGTCGCAGTAGATGGGACCGCGAAAGTGCTGCCGAATGAGCTGCGCTGTTTCCAGATCCAGCTCGAAGCCGCTGATGAGGTTGATGTACAGCGCATCGAGATCGGCGAGCAATGGCTTGAGTCCAAGCCACGACCACTTGGGCACGCCGCCGCTGAGACGCTCGCAGCGCCGCTCGTCGCTCATGTAATGCATCGCGACGCGATTGTTCGGATAGGGGACTTCGATCGGCGCTGTTCCAGGAGCGGCGCGATCCATCTGCGCGACGAAATCGCGCGCCGACTGCGCCAGGTCGCTTCCGACCTTGAGGATCGGAACGAACTCCCACTCCGGAGAAAGTGCCGCATCCAGGGCGCCGAGCGCGTACGTGATGCCGCCCCACTCCTCGACTGGCGCGTCACGCGGGTCACGTCCGTGGATCACGTCCCAGACGAAGCTTCCCATCACTCCGACCCGCTTTTTCCGCGTCACGGAGAAAGCGCCCGCACAAGCGCGCCCTGCATCACCAGGCCGCAGTCCGTGGTTCTAGAGCTCACCGAACTTCTGCATCTTGAACGTGGCGATGGCGCCGACGACGCCCGCCGAGAGGGGCAGCGCGCCGGGGACAATCCGGCACGCCTGAACCGCGGGCTTGAACGCGCGGCGCTTCACTTCAGCGCGCAGCGGCTGGAACAGAGCGTCTCCCGCCTGGGTGACGCCGCCGGCGAGCACCACCGTATCGGGGTTGAAGATGTTCAGCAGATTCGACACGCCCGCGCCCAGGAACCGCGCTGTCTCGCGGACGACTTCTCTGGCAGTGGCATCGCCGCGCTTCGCCGCATCGTAGACCGTTTGCGCGGTGATCTTTCGCTGGTCCCCGTCGACCATGCTGATGAGAATCGACTCGCCCTCATCGCCGCGCAGCGCTTCGCGGGCTCGCTCAGCGATGGCGGGACCGGACGCGTAGGCCTCCAGGCATCCGTAATTCCCGCATTTGCAGCGGCGCCCGGTGGAGTCGATCGTGGTGTGCCCGATTTCTCCAGCAACGTCGGACGCGCCGTGGTAGAGTTTGCCCTCGAGGATCAATCCTCCTCCGATTCCGGTGCCGAGCGTCATGCCGATCACGTTCCGGCCTCCGACCGCGGCACCGCACCAGAATTCGCCGAGCGTCGCGCAATTCGCATCGTTGTCGAGCGTGGCTTCGAGATGCACTCGGCTCGCTATCTCATCGCGCAGCGGAAAATTCTTCCAGCCGAGATTGGGCGTCACTATGACCGTACCCTTGTCGCGATTCAACGGTCCGGGCGATCCGATCCCGACACCCAGAAAATCGGATCTCTCCGCTTTTGTCTCCGCGATTGTCTGCGCAATGACCTTCTCGATCATGTCGGCCATTCGATCGACGACCGCCGCCGCACCGCCCTCGGCGAGAGTCTGCGTGGTGTGCATCGCGATCTCGCGGCTGCCGTCGAGCGGCATTGCGCCGGCGACGATGTTCGTCCCGCCCAGATCCACTCCGACGATGTAACGCTCCTTCACGCTCATACGGGCACCGGTGGGTTGAGTACGTCCGTCAGCAGGCTCGAGATGTAGTCCGGCGTCAGCTCGCGCATGCACTTCCAATGGCCGAGCGGACACCGCTGTGGTCCGTGCCTGTCGCATGGACGGCACGACAACTCGGTGTGCTGCGCCACTGCACTACGTTCGGCGAGAGGCCCGAAGCCGAACTCCGGCACGGTCGGACCGAAGATACTGAGTGTCGGCGTTCCCATCGCGGATGCAAGATGCTGCGGCGCCGAGTCGTTCGTCACTATCGCCTGCGCGCGGCCAATGAGCTCGGCGGACGCGAGCAGCGGCAGAATCCCGACACCATTGATCACCGAGTCGGGTGGAAGGGCATCGGCAATCTGGCTGGCCGTCGCGGAATCGGCCTTCGATCCGACGATCGCGATTCTGAAGTCGCTGGCAAGCCTTTTCGCCAGCTCGAGATAGTATGGCCAGCGTTTGGTCCCCCACGCGCTGCCGGGCGCCAGAGCCACGAACGGTTCCATTCCCATTCCGCTCCGTCGAAAGAGCCGATCGATCACTTGCCGGTCTTCGTCGGAGGGGTAGAGCCGCGGACGGATCTGTTCGCGTGTCGGAGGATCCGCGCAGTCGGACATTGCGAGCGACCAGACACGCTCAGCGTGGTGCTTCTCGGGGCGATATGGAATCTGTTTCGTGTAGAGCGCGCGTCCCGTCGAGCTCGCAAAGCCGATTCTCTCCTGCGCGGTGGTCATCATCGCCAGCATTCCGCTTCGAAAGGAGCCCTGGGCGAGGTACGCAGCCTGGTAAGGGCGCCGCGACCGGATCTCCTTGACCGTGGCCCAGAGCCCGAGCGCCGATCCATAGGTTCCTCGCTTGTCGTAAGGAATGATCGTATGAACGTCGGGATTGTTGGCGAGAGCGGTCGCCCCCAGGGGAGTCGTCAGGACATCGACGGCGCTGCGCTTCGCGAGCTCCGCGATCAGCGGCGTCGTGAGGATGACGTCGCCCAGAAAGCTCGTCTGAATAACGAGCGCTCCGCTCACTCAGTCGACCTGGAGCACGGCGAGGAAAGCCTCCTGTGGAATTTCCACCGAGCCGACTTGTTTCATTCTCTTTTTCCCGGCCTTCTGCTTTTCGAGCAGCTTGCGTTTGCGCGAGATATCGCCGCCATAGCACTTGGCGAGCACGTCCTTGCGCAGAGGCTTGACGCTCGTGCGGGCAATGACCTTTGATCCGACCGCGGCCTGAATGGCGACCTCGAAAAGCTGTCGTGGAA
>JBDTND010000020.1:0-23951 GCA_039933915.1 Gemmatimonadales bacterium
CAATGAGGAAGGCGACGAGTAGCCTTTCTTCGTCAGGGAAAAAGGCCACCAGTTTGGTGGCCTTTTTTGTTTTTCAGGCCTCGGGGCGCGAGTAGATTCCCGATCGATGGACGCCCACAGCTTTCTCCAGAATCTCGCGATAGTACTGTGCGTGGCCGCGGTGGCGACGGTGCTGTTTCGGCGCCTGCACCAGCCGGTCGTGTTTGGCTACCTGCTCGCTGGGATGATCATCGGGCCGTACATCCAGATCCCGCTGGTCGCGGATCCGCAGACGGTGCGCGCTCTCTCCGAGCTCGGCGTCATTCTGCTGATGTTCTCACTCGGCCTCGAGTTCAACATCAGGAAGCTGGTGCTGGTCAGTCAGAAAGCCGGCGCGGTGGCGCTGTTCGAATGCAGCGTCATGATCTCGGTGGGCTATCTCGTAGGACAGATGCTGGGTTTCACTCGGATGGAAAGCGTTTTTACCGGTGCGATCGTCGGAATCTCCAGCACCACCATCATCGTGAAGGCGTTCCAGGAGCAGAAAGTAAAGGGACGCGTCACGGAGCTCGTATTCGGAATTCTCATCGTCGAAGATTTGATCGCGATCTTCCTGCTCACCGTTCTGACAACGATCTCCCGGTCGGGAGCGATCACCCCGACCGACCTCGCCCTTACGGCCGTCCGGCTCGTGATGTTCCTCGTGGCGCTGATTGGTTTTGGACTCCTCACCGTCCCGCGCGCGATCCGCGCCGTGCAGAAAATCGGGAGTCCGGAGACGACTCTCGTGGCCAGCATCGGGATCTGCTTCGCCGCGGCCCTGCTCGCGCTTTCGTTCGGCTATTCGGTGGCCCTCGGGGCATTTATCGCGGGCTCGCTGGTTGCCGAGTCCGGCCACGAGATCGAGATCGAGCAGCTCGTCCGGCCGGTGCGCGACATGTTCGCGGCGATCTTCTTCGTCTCCGTCGGAATGATGTTCGACCCGGCGGCGCTGACACAGCATTGGAGAGCGGTACTGGCGCTGACGCTGGCGGTAATCTTCGGGAAGGTGTTAGCCGTAACGATTGGCGCTTTCCTCGCCGGCCATGGGCGACGAACGGCAATAAAAGCGGGAATGAGTCTCGCGCAGATCGGTGAGTTCTCGTTCATCATCGCCGGCGTCGGCGTTACCTCCGGGGCAATTAGCGCCTGGCTGTATCCGGTTGCGATCGCCGTATCCGCGATCACTACGTTTACAACTCCGCTGCTGATCAAGCTTTCCACCAGGGCCGCGGCGTCGCTCGATCACTGGCTGCCGGAGCCGATTCAAACCGTGGCTGCGCTTTACGGCTCATGGATCGAGCGCGTCCGCAGCACGCCGAGAGCTCCAACCGAGCGATCGGCGACCAATCGCATCATCAGGATCATCCTGCTGGATGCCGCGCTGATAATCGCAGTAGTGATCGGCATCGACGTGGAGATCGAGCGTCTTAGCGGGATGGTCGGCGGCATGATCGGAATGCAACCGACGCAGGTCCGATTCATGGTAGTGCTGATCGCGGGCCTGATAGCCGTTCCGCTGATCTTCGGTCTTATCAACAGCGCAAGAGCGCTCGGGACCAATCTGGCGCGTCGCGCGTTCGCGGATGCACAGAAGGGTAAGGTGGATCTGGCCGACGCGCCGCGCCGGGCATTGGTGATTCTCGTGCAGCTCGCGGTCGTGCTGGCGGTCGGGATTCCAGTCGTCGCTATCACGCAGCCGTTTCTTCCGCCTCATCAGGGCGCGTTCGTCCTGGCGCTTCTCACACTGATCCTGCTCGGAACACTCTGGAGAAACGCGGCCAACCTCCAGGGCCACGCCCGCGCCGGGGCTCAGATCATCGCATCGGCACTGGCGCAGCAGATGGCGTCGACAGACGGCGTGGCAGATGAGACGAAGATGCTGGAGGATGTGAACGCCGTCCTCCCCGGGCTCGGCGAGCCGATCGCAATCCGGGTGGTGCCCGAGAGCATCGCTGTCGGCAAGAGTCTGGGTCAGCTGAATCTGCGCGGCGCGACGGGCGCGACGGTGCTCGCGATCAGGAGAGGGAGCGAGCTGATACCGACGCCGCTCGGCCGCGAGGTAATTCAGTCCGGCGACGTCGTCGCTGTCGCAGGGGGCCGCGATTCGCTCGCAATCGCGCGGGCGATCTTTGCTCCCGATCTGTCCAGAATCAGGGACGACATGGAAGGTGCGGAGGTCGAAGCCGAGCTGCAGGCGCTCAACGACGCTCTGCTCGTCGATCAACGGAAAGGCGCGCGAAGCTTTCTGCCGTAGAGACCGTGTGTAATTGCTCCACCGCGGGCGGTCTCGCCCGCCTGACCGGCGATGATCCAGAGGTTACGCGAAAAAGAAAGGCCGCCCCGGAACCAAGGGCGGCCTTTCTTACGGGTGGGCCAGCTTACTCGCCAGCCGCGCGGCGGCGCTTGGTGCGACGCGGCGTCGCGGACTTCTTCCTGCTGATCGGCACGACTCCGACCTCGGCAGCGCGCTCGACTTCCGCCGGAGCGGCGGGAACCGTGTGCGGCTGCTTGTAAACGAAGCGCTTTCCCTCGTAGTTCCGAAAGACCACTTCGTCGTCGTTCATCGACTCCAGGTACTCGGGCAGGAGTGGTACCTTCCCGCCACCGCCCGGGGCGTCGATAACAAATTGCGGGACTGCGAGGCCGGATGTCCAGCCGCGCAGAGCCTGCATGATCTCGAGACCCTTCTGCACCGTCGTGCGGAAGTGCTCGCCGCCTGCTACCTGGTCGGCCATATATAGGTAGTAGGGACGCACGCGCGCCTTGAGCAGCTCGTGCATCAGCTTCATCATCACCTTCGGGTCGTCGTTGACGCCCTTGAGCAGCACCGTCTGGCAGCCGAGCGAAACGCCGGCTCTCGACAGGCGATCCAGAGCGGCGACCGCGGCAGGCGTCAGCTCGCTCGGGTGGTTGAAGTGCGTGTTCATGAAGACCGGGTGGTACTTCTGCACCATCTCGCAGAATTCCGGCGTGATCCGCTCCGGAAGGTGCGAGGTAATGCGGCTCCCGATGCGGATGATCTCGATATGCGGGATCGCGCGAAGCTGCTGGAAGAGATACTCCAGTCTCCGGTCGCTCAGCATCATCGGGTCGCCGCCGCTCATGGTGACGTCGCGGATCTCGGTGTGCTCGCGCAGGTACTGGAACGCGGAATCGTACTGGTTGAGCGGAATTTTCTCCGGATCTCCGACTTTGCGGCGCCGGGTGCAGAAACGGCAATACGTGGCGCAAACCGGGCTCACGAGAAAAAGAGCGCGGTCCGGATACCGGTGCGTGATGTTCGGCACCGGTGAGTCGCCGTCCTCATCGAGCGAGTCGATGACGCCGTCGACGACGTCGAGCTCCTCGACCGTCGGGACATATTGCTGCCACATCGCGTCTCCAACTTCCTTGATCTGGTCGAGCGCAGCGGGAGTGATCCGCATCTGGAAGTTGTCGAACGCCGGCTTCAGCGCCTCGACGTCGATGACGTCGTGCCCGAACTTGTCGGCCAGCTTTTCGAGGGACGAGATGCTCTGATCCTTTATGATTTGCTGCCAATCGCTCATGCGTGCACCACTCCGGCCCCGTGAGGGGCGTTGTAGATGATCCGAACATCCTCGGATCGGGGCGATACTCCGGCGGCGAACGACTCGCCACCGGATTTCTGCAAACCGTCGTGCGCTATCAACCGAGTCCTGAAAGACGGAGTGTTTTTGTCCACCGCTCCGTATAGTTCTCGCCGCGCTTGGCAAGAGCGTGGTCGCAAATCCGCCGAATCAGATCAGAGAAACCGATCGTCGCGACTCCCGCCATGCGCGCCAGTCCCGCGGTGGGCGAGATGTCGGGGTTCGCGTTCACCTCGAGCAGCCATGGCCGCCCGGATTGATCGATCCTGAAATCGCAGCGTCCGAATCCTTCTCCACCGACCACGCTCCAGGCCGTCCGTGCGATCACGGCGAGCTCGTTGGCGAGATCTTCGGGCAGATCGGCGGGGCAATTGGGCTTGGCTCCCAGATCTTCATCGCTTCCAGTCTCCCACTTCGAGCGATAGGAGACAATGTGCCACATACCCCGCGGCATCTGGCCGAAATCGATCTCCGAGATCGGAAGCAGCTCGTCGCCGACGATGCCGACGTTCACTTCGCGGCCACTGATGAAGCGCTGGATGAGCACCTCGTCCCAGCCTTCGAACATCGCTTCGACTCTCGCCCTAAGTGCCCGCATGCTTCTCACGACCGACCGCTGCTCGATCCCGACAGATGCGTCTTCAGCCACGGGCTTGATGATGGCAGGAAAGCCGACGCTCGTGACCTCCTCACCGCGGCGCACGTGGGTCCAGCGCGGCACCGGGAGTCCTGCTCGATCGAGAACGCCGTTGACGACGTTCTTTCTGAGAGTGAGCGCGGTGGTCCAGCTGGAGCTGCCGGTGAAGGGAACGCCGATGAGCTCGAGCACCGAGATTACCATTGATTCGTATATCGCTTCTCCGTCGATGCCTTCGCAGAGATTGAAGACGAGATCGAATTTTCCTTTCCGCAGGCGTTCGACCCAGCGGCCGTCGTTCGTCACGGGGACGCGGACGACCTCACCCGCCCAGTCGAGAAGGGCGCTCTCGACGGCTTCGATGGAATCGAGAAGCTGAACTTCCGGTGCTTTGCCGAGGGCCGAGAGCCCGTCGAACAGCAACGCTATTTTCATTGCGTGGTCCTCCGTGTTCTGCAGGTCACGCCAAGCTGCTGGCGACAAGCGCGGGCTTTCCGAGGGGGCCTGACTGCACGGAGGAGAGTGCAAGATCGACTCCTTGTCGCGCGGCCGCGTACTTCAGACAACTCTGAATGAGTTCATCGTAGCCGATCCCTGCCGCTCGAGCGGCCTTCGGCAAACAGGAATTATCCGCCGGATCGGGAAGAATTCCCGGAAGCGGATTTACTTCGAGCACGTTTGGATTTCCGGCGGCGTCGAGCCGCACATCGATCCTCGCCCAGTCTCTGCATCCCAGCACTCGGAACGCATCGAGTGTTACTCGCTCAATAGACGCCTGAAGTTCCTTCGTGATACGAGCCGGACACTGGAAAATATTGAGAGGACTTTCGGGGCGATCCCAAACGAACTTCGCGTCGAAGCTGTAAATCGGCAGCGCGCCCTTGGGCAGCGATTCGAAATTCATCCCGACGAGGGGCAGGACCGTCGCTTCGTCGCCGTTGCCGAGGACCGCGCAGGTGAACTCCTTTCCGGGCAGATATTCCTCGACGAGGACCGGCTGGTTGTAATTCTCGAGGAGGAATTGCGTTTGCCGGGCGAGATGGGGACGATCCCAGCAGAGATTGCCGTCCGTGATTCCCTTGGACGAGCCCTCGTGCAGCGGCTTCACGAATAGCGGGAAGGAAAGATCCCCCGTCGCCGCGCGGAGATCATCGACATTCCGGACGACCGCGAACCTCGGAGTGGCGATGCCATGGAAGGCCAGCGTTTCCTTCGTCCTCGCCTTGTCGAGGCAGAGCGTGAGGGTGAAGGGATCGCTTCCGGAGTAGGGAATTCCGAAAAATTCGCAGATTGCCGGGACCTGGGCCTCGCGGTTCACTCCGCGAAATCCTTCGGCGATGTTGAAGACGATATCGGGCCTGGCCTGCCGGAGGCGCTCCGGAAAATCTTCAGTCGCCTCGAGGCGGACGACTTTTCCGATCCGGGAAAGGGCGGCCTCTACAGCTGCGATCGTTGTCGGGCTATCCCACTCGGCGAATTCGTCGCGGGCGATTAGCTCCGCGATAGAGAGGCTGAGATTTTTACTGGGAGGTTCTTCATCGGGACGCGGAAGCTCCCCGTCCTGCTGACGGCCGCCCTCTGGAAGTGGGCTGGCGAGCTCTTTCGGCTCGGGCTTTTGGTTGTAGGCGAGTCCGATCAGAATCAGCGACACCCTACAGAAATTTTTTGGATCGAATCATCGTCACGAGTATATAAACGTCGACGATGCGGCGCAATAATTATTCCGCGATTCTGAAAAAAAGTTTTTCGAGAAAAAGAAAAATTTCCTGAGCTGGAGATTTTCTTTTTCCGAGAATTGGAGGATTTCGAAAAATCGGGTCTGATCCAACGCCCGCAGCCCGCAGCCGTCACGCCGATCGCCCCAGGCCGGCAGTCTTCCTTTTCGTCCTAGACTTTGTGGTAGACGATGCGCGCGGCCTCTCTGCGATCCTCGGCCTGGTACAGCTCGAAGTCCGAGAAAAAAGCGGGAGTCTCCTTTTGGAGAAGCTTGAGTATCGCCACCGCGCAGCGGCGGATCTCCAGCTCCGCTCCTTCGCTTGATCGGAGCTCCAGCATCGTTCGCCAGGCTCTCGCGTTGGCCGTCACCACTATTTTCGTCTCCGTGGAATTCGGCAGAACTCCTCTCGCCGCCTCTCGCGCCATTTTCCGCCGATGGACTTTGTCGGCGACCCAGCCATAGCGCTCCATCAGGTGCTCGACGAGTCGAACGTAACTTTTCTGCGCCTGATCGATCTGCTCCTGCCACTCCTTCTGGAGAACCTCGTCTCCGACGATCGCGGGCGGAATGACGAAGTTCGCCTCCGACTCATCGACGTATCGCTGACTGAGCTGGCTGTAGGCGAAACCGGCTCGATGCCGGACGAGCTCGTGGGTGAGTGACCGGCTGACTCCCTCGAGGAGAAGCGAATAGTTGGCGTGCTCGAGAACGCTGCCGTGCCCCTGCTTCTTGATGTTCTCGAGGTAATCGCGAGTCGCCCTGTTGGCCGGATTCTTCTGGCTCATATAGCAGAGACGGCCCGCGAATTCAGCCAGCCTCTCGCCGTCAGTGCTCTCGCCGAGCCAGCGGACCTTGAGATGATCTGGCTCCAGAAAAACCGGACGGGCGAGGAGGGTTAGAACTGGTTCTGTATAGTACAAGCGGGTTTTTCGAGAAAGGGGAACTGCAACTGAACACTACCTGCCGGGGCTTTCGGCGGAGCGGCCGGTGGCTGCGGGCTGCCGCCATCGAATGTCACGCGAGCGGCAGAAAGCTAAGACTATCATCCAATCAGCGACAGCCGGAACCGGTCGTACGCCCGCGCCTTCACCACGTCATCGAGAGCCGCTCGCGCTTTTTCCGGAAGGGGAGGAAGCGACGGGTCGTATTTGATGTCGCCGAGGGGAGGCTGATTCGGCAGCGGAACCTTCACTCCTGGATTGAAGATGCCGCCGGGATCGAAAGCTTTCTTGACGAGCGCGAAGGCAGCGATCGAATCCTTGTGCCACACCCGGCCGAGCAGTGGAGTTCGGATTCTTCCATCTCCGTGTTCTCCAGTGAGAGTTCCCCCGAGCTGCCTGGTAAGTCCGACCACGTCGTCGAGCAACCCTGAAATTCTCGCTCGCCAATCCGGTTGCCTGACGTCGATCAAAGGGTTCACGTGTACGTGGCCATCGCCGGCGTGCCCGAAGATCACCCCACTCACCTCTCGTGCCGCGAGCGCCTTCTTAACGCCCCGGACGTAATCCGGAAGCTTCGCCAGCGGAACCGCGCCGTCTTCGATGAATTGCATCGACGTCGAATGGTCGAGGCCGGCGAGGATCGGGCTCGCCGCGTGACGCAGCTCCCAGAGATCGTGCTCTGCTTCGGCAGTGAGTGCGATATCCACGTTCTTCGCTCCGGCGTCCCTGAAAGCCCTGGACAGTCTCTGAGCCCCCGACGCCGCCGCGTCCGGATTTTCTCCCTCGACCTCGGCCAGCAGAATCGCGGCCGCGCCTTCGATCCTCTCACGAAATTTCTCGTCGGCGCCCGGGCTGGCGGCCGCGTACGACAGAAAAGTCTTGTCGAGCAGCTCGCAAGCGCTGGCACCGGCTTCGACCGCTTTCGTCGCGGCCGCGGTCGCATCATCGAGCGACGCGAAGGATCCCACCACGCTGCTGGTCGCGGCCGGAACCGGCGAAAGGGCTAGCTGGACCCCAACGATGATCGCGAGCGTTCCCTCGCTGCCCACGAGCAAATCGATCAGGTCCGCATTCGTCGCATAGTCGTGAATCGCGTAGCCCGACGATTCCTTGCGGACGCCGAGATGCATGATTGGGCGCCGTTTGTCGCTGGAGACGATCACTCCGTGAACGTCCCTCATGAAGCGATTGATGGCGTCGATTCTCTTGGGCGGCGGCTCACCACGCGTGATCACGGCCCGATCGCCATCGCTGAAAACGCAGTCGATCGCGTTTACCCATGGCCGGGTCGCACCGTAACGGAGCGAATGCGGGCCCCCTGCATTCGTCGACACCATCCCGCCGATCGTGCAGAAAGTCCCGCTCGAGGGATCCACCGGAAAGCGCAGCCCCTTTCTCCTCGCCGCGACATCGAGGGTCGACCAGAGAACGCCAGGCTCCGCCCAGACGGTCTTGTCCCGGTCGTCGATCCTGTTGAGGTGATTGATACGCGAGAGATCGACGATGACTCCGGTGCCGACTGCTCCGCCGGCCATGCTGCTCCCGGAACCGCGAGGAATGAGGGTCGTTCCGGTTGCCGCCGCCCATTTCACCAGGACGACGACATCCTCTGCGTCAACCGGGACGGCGACTGCCGCTGGGATCGCGCGCGTGATTCCTGCCGCTTCGGAGTAGACAGCGCGCGCCAGCTCGTCCTCGCGAAAGTAGCCGCGAAACTCCGGAGCCTTCACAATCCGAGACTGCTCACCCGCGGAGGCGTGGTCGAGTAATCGTAGAATCCCTTTCCGGATTTCTTGCCGAGCATGCCGGCCAGCACCATTCGCTTGAGCAGCGGCGGGGGAGCATACCTGCTTTCCCGGTACTCGGTGAACATGATCTCGGCGATCTTATAAACAGTATCGAGGCCCACGAAGTCGAGGAGAGTGAATGGGCCCATCGGGTGGCCGGCACCCAGCTGCATTCCCTTGTCGATGTCCTCGACCGAGGCGACGTTCGACTCGAGCGCTTTGATAGCGTCGATCATGTACGGAACGAGCAGAAGATTTACCACGAACCCCGAGCTGTCCTTCGCTCGTATCGGCTCCTTGCCGAGGGCACGCACGAAATCCATCGCGCGCTCTTCGGTCTCGGTACTGGTGGTGATCGTGCGGACGACCTCCACCAGCTTCATCAGTGGAACGGGATTGAAGAAGTGAAGGCCGAGCATTCTGTCGGGTCGTCCACTCGCCGTCGCCATCGCGATGATCGTCAGGCTCGATGTATTCGAAGCAAAGATCGCATCCGGCGACGCGATCTTGTCGAGCTCGGACCAGAGAGAGTTCTTTGCATCGAGGTCTTCGACCACAGCTTCAATGAAGAGGTCGGAGCCCTTGAGATCCTTCAGGTCGGTGACGAATCGAAGATTGCGAAGCGTCGTGTCACGCTGAGCTTCGGTTACCTTGCCGCGCTCGATTCCCTTGGCGAGGGTCTTCTCGATCGATTGCCGCGATTTAGCGGCGAGAGCTTCCGAAACCTCTCGCACTATAGTCGGGAATCCGGCGGCGGCCGATACCTGGGCGATCCCGCTTCCCATCAGGCCACCGCCAAGCACGCCGACTGTTTTGATCTTTTTCATGGTGCGGTCAGCCCTGGAGCGAATGAGCTCTAATCTACCGCTTCGGCAACCGCGCTCGCGACGAGATCGTCCCGAGCAAACCGGCGGGTCTCTCGAACTCTCCATGCTCCAGACGGTCGAGGATCTGTTCCAGCGCCAGCTGAACGCTGGAGAGAACCCCGCGGTGCGTGCGTGCGACCTTATACCCCGCGAAGCTCCCGCCGGCAAATGGGACGACGGCGGAGCCGGCGGCGATGAAGAGCGGCAGATGCGCGACGACCAGTCCGAGGCCAACGATCCCGCCGACCGCGGCTCCCATCGCCAGCAGAAAACCAGCGACACCAACACGCCGTGCTCTGCTCGTGTGGATGTCGGCATCGAGCCTCACTACCACACGCGCGTCATCCACCGGCAGAACCGTCGCCGAGACCTGGCCCGCATCCATTAGATAGAAGCCGCGCCCACTCACGTTGACGGTTCGCTTCAGCTTTCCAAACAGTCCGCGTTGTGGTTCCCAGGTGATCCGGTCGGCGAAACGGCGTTGAACCTGAAGACATTCGTCGCGCAGCATCCACGCATCGATTGTCGCCAGAACGTCGCGCGGCGTTCCCGGGACCGTCCTTGTCGCCGTCGCGAATCCGGCTCCCGCTATCTGCGCGACGAGCCCACCCTCCTCGGGCACATTGATGCGCGTCCTCTCTTCCGCGAGCGCCTGATTGATGGTGCCCGGGTTCAGGCCGACTTCGTTTCCTATGTCGAGGAGCTGACTTTCGCTGATGAGATCGCCCGATTCCGGAAGCGCGCCCGCGCCCTGAAGCTCCGCGGCGCGAGCGAGCACACGCTCGAGCGCCTGTCGGTCCAGCAATGTCTGCCGGCCAGGAATGGGCGCGGGCAGCGGAGGTTTTTCATCGGCCATGCAGAATTATATCTGCTTAAATCCCTCCGAGTACGACGTCGAGCTGGCGGACGAGCGCATCACGGATCGTATCGGGGACCGTGAAGGTCGCGTTAAAGGTCGTTTGCACGCTCGAGCCGACCGGCCGGTTCACGGACCTCAGATAGTATCGCATGTAGCCATCAACAGCCCCGGGTGAGGTACGCTGCAGCAGGAGCGCTCCTCCTCTCACCGCCGCCGCGCTCTGGTATAGCTCGCCAACCCCGGTGCGGCGCTGCTCGGGCGTGATGTTGTCGGTGACGGCGGTGTTCGCTATACCGCCCACGACCTCGTGCGCGATGACGTAGATCGCCTCCACGGCGTTGTTCGGCCGGTCCGGAAAAGTGACAGTGATCATATTCGACAGTTTGCCGCTGGTCAGCGACCGGCCTTCGCCGTCGAGCGGAAGCGAGAGCAGAATCTGACCTTGCGCCTGCTGGGTGTTGTTGAGGAACCGCTGCATGGGCGGACGATACGTCCGCTGCCAGAGGGCGTCGACGAGCTCCAGCACGTTGCTACGCTCCCGCTGCTGCTGCACCCAGTAAGAGTGGTAGAACTTCACGCTTTCATCGTTCAGCGAGTTGACGAAAAGGCGCAGCCAGTCGCGATCCGCGGCGGTACGGAAATAGGCCGCAAAAAAGGCGATGGCGCTTGCCTGCTGCTGCGAGGATGCCGCGCGCGGATCACCACCGGAGCGAATGAACAGATCGACACCCTGGGAGAGCTCGTCCCACGTGGAGAATGAAAGGGGGACGAACTGGGCGTTGATCAGCTGAGGGTTGATCGCGAGTCTCGCGCGAAGCCTGTCTCGATTGGCATCGAGCTGCGTCACCACGTTCGCCCTGTTCTTGAGCACGATCATGTCGGTACCGTAGCCGCGCCGGAAAAATGGAACGAACGTCGTGTCTTCCTGGAGCATCGCATAGCCGTGCAGCCAGAGATCGACGTGCTCGCGGGTCTTGACCGGCCAGATGACGTCGGGCCTGGTTTGGTCGATAGTGCCCGGACCGCCGTTCGTCACCGTTCCGCCAGTTCCTCCGCCGACCGACGCGCAGGCAACCAGCAGCGAGGCGGCGCATGCCTTCGCGAATATTCTCACAAGATGCTTCATGATCTCCTCGACCCTGCGACGAGCGCAGTCTATTGAATGGATTCAACTACGACGGCGATTCCCTGGCCCCCGCCAATGCAGGCGGTGCCGAGCCCGTAGCGCTTGCCCTGCGCACGTAGCGCATGCAGTAGATGGGCCGTTATCCTCGCTCCCGACGCGGCAAGCGGATGGCTCAGCGCAATGGCCCCGCCGTGCACGTTCAGACGCTCGCGCGGGAGCGAAAGCTCACGCTCCACGGCGCACGTTTGGGCCGCAAAGGCTTCGTTGACTTCGATCAGATCCATGTCCGCCATGGACAACCCTGCTTTCGCCAACGCGGCCCTGGACGCGGGCACCGGACCGATTCCCATCACAGCCGGGTCCACCCCAGCCACGCCCCACGAGATAAGCCGTCCCAGCGGCTTGATCGATCGGTCGCTCGCGAATTTTTCGGAGGCGATGACCATCGACCCCGCGCCGTCGCCGATGCCCGATGCGTTTCCAGCGGTCACAACTCCGCCCTTTCGAAATGCCGGTTTGAGCGCGGTGAGTTTTTCCAGGGTGGTGTCTGGGCGCATGTGCTCGTCGGTTGCCAGCTCTTCGACCTTCCCCGTTTTTGAGTTCGGGATCGGAACCGGCACGACTTCGTCCTTGAAGACGCCTTCGTCCCAGGCGGCTTTGGACAGCTGCTGCGACCGGAGCGCGAACTCGTCGACGCATCCGCGGTCCAGCTTATAGCGGTCCGCCAGATTCTCCGCGGTCTCGGCCATTCCGAGTCCGACGTAGGAATCGGTGAGTCCTTCCCATAAAACATCTTCCATTACCGGCGCTTTGCCGAGTGGCGTTCCCCATCTGATCCCGCGCGTCACGTGTGGCGCCTGCGACATCGACTCGGCGCCACCGACCAGACAAACCTGAGCGTCGCCGAGGATGATCTCCTGCGCGCCGCTCACGACGGCCTGGAAACCCGAGCCGCACAACCGGTTGAGAGTGAGAGCCGAAGTTTCCTGCCGGCACCCCGACTTGAGCCCGACGTGCCGCGCGAAATAGATGGAATCGCTCGTCGTATAAAGGACGTTTCCGAAAATCGTCTGATCGATTTCTGTGGCCGCGATTCCCGCTCGTTCGATAGCTGTTTTCGAGGAGATGACGGCGAGGTCAACCGGTGAAAAGCTTTTCAGCTTGCCGCCGAAGGTGCCGAATGGCGTGCGGACCGCGGACAGGAAGACGACGCCGGTCGAGGCTGGTTTAGTGGACATACATTTAAATTAGTATGGGAACGACAAGGTCAACTGAAGACTACACGCTTCCGGCGGATCGCTGACGGGACCCTAAGCTTTCTTCCCGCAATTAACGCAGAACTTCCAGACTGGATCTAGCTCAGCCCCGCAACCCGCGCAGTGCTTCGCGGCAAGATTTTGCCCGCAGTGCGGGCAGTAGATCACCGAGCGGCCTTCCGGCAATACGCCGCCGCAGAATTTGCAGCCCTCGGCCGGCTCCATTGTCCCGAGCGCCGGCACCTCGAACGACGTGGTCGCTCCACCGGGCGAGCCTCCATTGCCACTGCCGGTCTGGGCGCCGCCCACCGCGTATCCACCGGAGTTCTGCGCCGGAATCAACACTCCGAGATTCTTCAGCGCGTCGGGCGCCAGTGAGATCCTCGTGTCCGCGTAGTCGCGAAAGGCTCCGACATCAGCGTGCGGCGATGCGATCTCCTTCCTCAGCCGCTCCTGCATCGCGTGGTCAGCGCGGACGTAACCTTTTTCGCCGGAGAGCAGCCTGGTTACGGCAGCCTCGTAGTCCTGATTGGTATCGATGCCAAGGTCACGTCTGTAATGGCGATAGGGGACGAGCGTGTCGTAGAGCTCCTGCACCGTGAAAGGCACGCTCAGGTATTCCGCGTGGCCGTTCCTGATGTTGTGAACCAGTCTCTGAAAAAGTCGGTCTAGGTCGTCCATACTCGCTTGCTCGGCTGGAATGATTGAAAATCCGGAAAGGAGGAGGCGTCACTCGAGCGCACTGCTCCCGGCTTCTGTTTTGCCAACCAGCTGTCGTACTCCGACTGCCGTAATCCGGCGGAATTTGATCGTTCCGCCGCCGCGCGTGTCGCCAAAAAGTTGACGTATTCGTTCTGCGGGTGTCCGCTGTGGCCGCGCACCCATCTCCACTGAATCTCGTGCTGCGCCACCGCCGCAACCGCTTCCTTCCATAACTCCAGATTCTCTATCGGGCCACCCTTTCTCCTCCAACCCCGAGCGATCCACCCGTCGACCCACGACATCATCCCATCGACGATGTACTTCGAATCGCTCGTGAACAAGACTCGGTAGGAATTGCCGCGCCGCGAGATCTCGCGGAACGCCTCGATCACCGATCGCAGCGCCATCCGATTGTTCGTGGTGGCGGGTTCTGAGATCCAATAGTCGTAGCGCTCGACCTCACTGGACTTTGGATGCAGCCACTCGATCAGACCACCCGCGCCTCCCGGGTTTTCGCCGTCGCGTCCATTGCCGAGGCAGGACTCATCAGCGTAGATCGCTATCAGATCGCCGGGCTTGGCCTTGGCGCTTTTCAACGCACCACCTCGAGGCTGTCCACCTCGTCGAGGTACAAAGTGATCTCTTCGCCCGTGGTGGGATGGGTCGCTTCGACCGCTTCGCGGCCGCTGATCGTCCGGAGCCTCTTCGGCACGACGACGTATTCCGTCCCGCGACGAAAAGCCGAGATTCGCTTTCCGGTTATGATCGCCCGCTCGAGGATCTCGTATTGCGTGTGAGTGAACTCCGGCACCAACTGCCTCCTATATCGCGACGGTCTCGTCGCACCACTCGCTGACGACTCGCGTCAGGACTCGAGTGGCGAGATCTATGTCCTCAACCGGCACGAACTCTTCGGCGGCGTGAGCCAGCCCGATGTCACCCGGACCAAAGCAGATCGTCGGAATCCCTGCTTCATTGAGAAGAGCGGCGTCAGTCCATGCCGAAAGTCCCTCGACCCTTACGGGCGCGCCCTCGCGCTCGATTGCACCCGCGAGTCTTTTTACGATCGGTGAATCGATGGGCACGTCACTCGGCAGCTGCGCTGTACTCAATGTAACCCGGGCCTCGAACTGCGGGTGTTTGGCGCGCACCCTCTCGCATGCGTCGGTGATTTCTTTTACCGCCATTCCGCCGGATTCGCCGGGTAGAGTGCGCCGCTCGATCGCCAGATCGCACCGCTCGGGATACGTGGACATTCCCACTCCCCCCTTTATCCTGGAGGCATGGAGCGAGCCGCGGCCGAGCAAAGGATGCCTGGCTCCCGTCTCCCGACTACCTTCGAGCCTTTCCAGCTCGGCCAGCAGCAGTCCAGCGTGGGTGATCGCGTCGATTCCGATATCGTAGCGGCTTCCGTGTGCCGCTCTCCCCGTCAGCTCGACATCGATCCACGCGAATCCGCGATGGGCGGGGCAAATGGCCAGTCTTGTCGGCTCTGTGATGATTGCCGCTTCCGCGCGGATCCCGGCAGCGAGGAGGGCTCGCATTCCGAGACTCTCGTACTCCTCATCGACCACAGCTGTGAGCAGAATCTGGCGGGAGGAATCGGCACCGGTGCCTTTCACCGCCGCCGCGCACATGGCCGCGAGTCCGCCCTTCATGTCCGCTGACCCACGACCATAGATGCGATTGCCGCGGAGCTCGGCGCCGAAGGGCTCATGCACCATTCCCTGCGTGCCGACGACATCGAGATGGCCGTTGAGCATGAGCGCCGGCGCATCGCGCGGGCCGATTCGAGCGACGACGTTCGGCCTTCCCGGTACGGCTTCCATCAGCTCAACGAAGAATCCCCAGTCGTCCAGCACCGAGGCAAGGGCACGAGCGCAATCACCCTCGCCCGGAGAATCCGGTGCGAGGGTGGGATTTCTTGAATCGATTTGTATCAAAGCGCGGGCGAGCGCGATTGCATCGCCGCGCGGTATGACCACGGCCTACTTTCTTTTCGCAGTCTTGCCGGAAGCTTTCGACTTGGGCTTGGCCGATGCCTTGACCGCGTGCTTTTTGGCGGCCGGCTTCATCGTGGCCTTTTTCGCGGCCGGCTTCTTTGCGGCAACATGCTTCGCGGGATGCTTCGCCGCATGCTTTGCGACGTGCTTTGCGGCGTGCTTGACTGGAGCAGCGGCGTGACGGGCCGGCGCTGCGTGCGAAGCAGAATGCGATGGAGCATGGGAAACCGGATGCGAAGCCGAATGGGACACCGAATGCGAAACAGGATGCGAAGGCTCGACCCTGGCCGTCTTGGTTGCCGCTGAAGCAGGAGGCGTCGGCGGCTTCTTCTTCACGTGCGATGCTTCAACTTCGCGCATCAGCTTGTCTGCTTCGTCCTGCGTCATCTGTCCACGGCGGACCATGTACTGGAGCAGGTCGCGCGCGCTCTCGACCACGAGCCCGGTGAGACCGGCGGCGGCTCCAACGACATCCTTCATTGCAGCGGCCATTTTGCTGCCCGCTTCCAGACTGATCTCGTGCGCCTTCGCCGCCATCTCGGCAACGGTATCTTTTACATCGGCACCGCGATGACCAGGACTGCGCCGTGGAGGGACAGGCGGCACCACGCCGCCGACCACACCGGGTCCTGGGACGGTGGAGGCCGAAGGGGCAGGCAAAGGCGAAGGTGACGCGGAAGGGGAAGGTGCTGTAAGCGTGGCAGCCATGGGCTTGTCTCTATCGGGCATTTGTGGGCTCCGGTCAGCGAAAAAACTGGTGGCTGACGGAAGTGAAAAATCACAGAAGTAGGTTTGGCCCCAAGAGAGGCCCGAACGGCGCTAAGTATATGATTTTTCGTCACTAAAACAAGGTGGGGTCACCCCTCTTCTCGGACAGCCCCTTTGACGCCGTTCCCGCCCTTATTCAAGACATTGCAGCAACAGTCATCAAACAGTTAGGCGCCATAATATAGGAAATGAAGCTAAAGGTAATAGATCTCAGCCGCGTCCTCGCAGGCCCTATTTGTTCAATGATGCTCGGCGACCTTGGTGCCGACGTCATCAAAGTCGAACGCGCCGGCGCCGGCGATGAAACGCGAGGGTGGGGACCACCCTTCGACTCGGACGGCGAAAGCGCCTACTTCCTCGCCATCAACCGCAACAAAAAAAGCATCGCGGTCGACCTTTCGAACCCGTCGGACCGATCCCTGATCATAGACCTCATCCGGAAGGCCGATGTGGTCCTGGAAAACTTTTTGTTCGGGTCGCTCGGACGGCTCGGATTGGATCGAGCGGAGCTGCTGGAGAAAAACCAGTCGCTGATCTGGTGCACCATCTCGGGATTCGGAGCCGAGAGCAGGCGGCCGGGCTATGACTTCGTCGTGCAGGCCGAATGCGGATGGATGTCCATCACCGGGGAGAAGGATGGGTCGCCGATGAAGACAGGCGTCGCGCTGGCCGATGTGATCGCGGGAAAGGATGCGGCGATCGCGATTCTCGCCGCCGCCGTCGAGCGCGCGGGAGGACCGTTGCCCGCGCAAAGGCGCCTGATCAACATTTCGCTCGCTGACAGCGCACGTGCCGCGCTGGTGAATGTGGCGCAGAATGTTCTCGTCTCCGGCGTGGATGCAAGGAGCTGGGGCAACGCACACCCGAATCTCGTCCCCTACCAGTTGTTCGACGCCGTGGACAGGCCGTTCGTCGTCGCCGTCGGGAGCGACGGACAGTGGCGCGCCGCGGCAAAGGCGCTGGGTCTTGGGCACCTCGGTGAGGATGAAACGCTGCGCACGAACGCAGGGCGGCTGAAGCAGCGCGATCGGGTCGTCAACGCGATCGCCGAGCGCGTTATTGAAGCGAACGCACAACACTGGATCGATCGGCTCGGGGCAGCGGGAGTGCCGTGCGGCCTGGTGCGAACCGTGGCCGAGGCGCTCGAGTCTTCAGGTGCGGATCCTCGGACCGGAGTACCTCCGAGCGTGCCGGGGACGGTGAGGTTTCCTCCGCCGAGATTCGATGAGCACGGCTTGTCCATTAGAACTCTGGGGTGGCGCACGTTTCAGTGATTACAGATATTATCAGCCGCTTGTTTACGGCGTTGCCCTCCCCTCGTTCGTTCATCCCCTGAGGAAAAGTTATGAAGCGTTCCTGGTCCTTTGCCGCTGGTGCTGTCACTCTCATCGTTCTCGCTGCTTGCAGCGATGACAGGACTACCGGGCCCGTAGGGCAGGCTGCCTTCCAGCGCTTTGTTTCGATAGGCACCAGTGTAAGCATGGGAGTTCAGTCGGATGGTGTCTATTACGCGACGCAGCAGACGGCGTGGCCTGCGCTGCTGGCGCACCAGGCTTTTGCACCGAAATTCACGGAGCCGCTTGTTCAGGGCCCGGGTTGCTATTCCCCGCTGATCGCCCCGCTTCAGTTTCAACGGCGGTTGAGCGGAGCGCAGTATCCCGCGGTCGTAGCCACCGATCAGGCTTGCACGCTCCTTGGCACCATCACGCTGCCGACGAACAACGTGGCGATCGATGGGGCAACAACTTATGCGGCGCTTCGTGTCACTCCAGACACGACGAATGCGGCGCCAGCCAACGTCGAATCGGATCAGCGCAAGCGTCTGTACAAGGCAGTACTCTCTCCGAAGCTCAGTCAGGTGACATCGATGATGGCGCAGAATCCGACGCTCGTATCAGTGGAGCTCGGCGCGAACGAAGTCCTGCGCACGGTGACTGGCGGAATCCTGGTCCCGGCCGCCGCGTATCGTCAGCCGGATAATACGTTCACTTACTATCCCATCACGCTCTGGCAGCCGCAGTACGACGCGATCGTTGACAGCGTCGCCAAGACTGGCGCCAAGGCGCTGCTGGTTTCGGTTCCGCTCATCCCGAGCCTTGTTGGTGTGTATCCCGGAGACGACTTCTACCAGCAAGCGGCGGCGTTTCAGTCTTTTGGTGTCGTCGTGAATGCCGATTGCCAGGGCAACACGAATCTGATTTATGCTTTCGGGAAAGTTTTCACCGCGCTCGGAAGTCCCAAGCCGTACAACTTCAGTTGCACCGACAATCCGGCTGCCCCGGATTTCATTCTAACGGCCGCCGACACGGCTTTCATTGACAATCTTATCCGGCAGATGAATAACCACATACAGTCGCAGGCGACATCTCACTCCTGGGCGTATTTGGATTTCAACGCCGCGCTGGCAGGCTTCGTGGCCGTGAAGACTCGCTTCAGTCTCTCCGCTTTTCTGGGGTGCACGAGACCGTTCGGGCAGTACATCAGCCTGGATGGAATTCATCCGAGCCTGGACGGCCAGCAGGCAATCGCGAACGCCGCAGCCGACGCGCTCAATTCGACGTACGGCTTCCAGATTCCGAGAAATGAGCGGCCCGTGCTGACGCCGGCGCAGCTTTGCCCGTAATAGCGAGCTGACACCGTTTCAGAGGGCGAGGCCAAGAACCTCGCCCTCTTTGCATCATGAGGTATATCGGCAACAAGACGCGGCTCCTTCCATTCATCCTCCGCACCATCGAGCGGGGGAAGATTCCGGTGGGGTCGGTACACGACGCATTCGCTGGAACCGCGAGCGTCAGCAGGGCGCTCAAGGAAAAAGG
Source organism: Gemmatimonadales bacterium (assembly GCA_039933915.1). Lineage (GTDB taxonomy): Bacteria > Gemmatimonadota > Gemmatimonadetes > Gemmatimonadales > Gemmatimonadaceae > UBA4720. The sequence goes on from JBDTND010000020.1 coordinate 19,108, forward strand.
CTGGCGGGTTTTCTCGAGCGACCTTCTCATGTCGTCGTACGTTCTTCAGCGCGCCTATGTCGTTGCGGATTCCGCGGATCCCGCGCTCGGTGAGATGGCGAGCGAGCTCGCGGCCTTGCCATCGAAGGAGAGCTTCATCAGCCGGCATTTCTCTCCCGCCGGCGGGGCAACGAGTGAAGGCAGGATGTACTTCACGCCGGAGAATGCAGGACGGATCGATGCAGCCCGCGAGGAGCTGGAGATCTGGCGAAAGACTGGAAGGATTGGAGACGACAGCTACTATCTTCTTCTAGCCGCGATCATCGAAGGAGCCGACAGGGTGGCAAATACCGCTGGCGTCTACGCGTCCTACATGAAACGGTGGCAACCCAACGCGCGGCGCGCCTTTGAGGTCGTTCCGGAGACGCCGGTGAAGGGAGCCAGGTCCGGAGAAGCGCATCTAATGGATGCTACGGATGCCGCCAAAGCCATCGGGCCGGTTGATCTCCTCTATATCGATCCTCCGTATAACTCCCGGCAGTACGTCGCCTATTATCACATCCCCGAGATCCTGGCGCGCGGCTGGTCGGAGTCAGCGCCCGTCATCCGGGGGAAAGTGGGATTGTTGGCTGGGGAGGAGGGAAGGAGCCAGTGGTCCCACGGAAGGAGAGTTCAAAAGCTCTTTTCAGCGCTCCTTTCGGCCACCTCGGCGATGCACGCCCTTATCAGCTTTAATTCGGAGGGGCATCTTAAGCCCGAAACGCTCCTCGCACTGCTTGGCCGGGCATCTGCAGATGGTAGGGTATCGCATTTCAGCCAGCGCTACCGGCGCTACCGAGCCGACAGCGATCGGGTGGGCCGCCGGTATCATCGAGATATCGCCCTCGAACACTTGTATCTCGTGCGGCTTCGCTGAACTTGGTTGCTTCCACGAACCCCGGGTCGTCCAAGGGGCGTAACGGTGATAAGGTGTTATCCCGGCGCCACTTTGGTCTATATAGGGGCGGGTAAAGGGATTACATTAGGCAGGTGAAAATGACAGCCACACCGCTGCAGAATCAAAACGCTCAGACCCTGGGCGCAGGGGAGTCGACGCCGGATGGGGCGGCGCCGTTAATCGACGCCGATCAGGAGATCATTGCCAAGGTTTTGGGAGGTCACAAGGATTCTTTCGGGGTTCTGATAAACCGGTATAGCGATCCTTTGTACCGACATGCACTTGGAATGACCGGAAGTCCTGATGTGGCGGAAGACATACTCCAAGCGTCCTTTATTAAAGCCTATCAGCATCTGGGCGAAGTTCGCGGGCGATTTGACGCTTGGGTGTTCCGAATCGTCGCTAATAGCTGCAAAGATTGGCTGAAGAATATTCGGCGGACGCACGTGAGTTATGACGAGGACGATCAGCCCTCGACGTACTCGACGCCGGAAGAAGAGATGGACCGCAACGAGCTGCGTACAGATTTGCAATTCGCACTTGCCAGACTCGCTCCCTCGCTGCGTGAAGCGTTCGTGATGAAGCACGTAGAGGGAAGATCGTACGAAGAGATGGCGCTGTTACTGGAAACGACCGTTGGCGCTTTGAAGATGCGAGTGCATCGGGCGCGAGAGGCCCTCCAACAACTGCTTGAGGAGAAGTACGCATGATGCTCGATGACGCGGGATTCGATGGCAACAACGAAAAGATCACGGGCCGCGAGCCCGTTCAACGAAAGGACAAGTCCGCCGAGCAGCTTTACGACCGCGAGGTCCCGCTGAATGGGGTTTCTGGTCGAGGATTGCTGCACGACTGGCTGGACGGTGAGGTGGATGAAATGCGCGCAAGTGAAGTCGAGGGCAAGTCGAAGGTCGAGCTGTGGACCCGCATCAACGCCGAGAGCGAGATGCTGCGCCGCCGAGTTACGCCGGTGCACGTCCAGCAGCGGATCATGGCGTCTCTGCCCGAGACACCCGGTACCGCCACCCAATGGTGGAAGCAGCAGCTGACGGTCACCCCCGTTGCGGCGATCGCGATCGCGGTGGCGCTGGCAGCGGTTGGCGCCCTGATAATCCAGGCAATCCGCTAAGCAGTTCATTCTCCTCAGTGGAATAAAACGCCCGGCTCCTTGCGAGTCGGGCGTTTTTCTTGTCCATTACACTCTGCAACGGGCGTAGACATTTTCGCATTTGTTACCAGCAGCGGCGTGGACATTGCTGCGTGATTTGTCGGCTGCGGGCGTAGACCTTGCAAACCTGCTGCAACTCTTTACTGTATTAGTGTCACCATCCTGATCGGAGGCGGTTCAACATGAAGAAGACCATTGCTGTTATCGCTCTAGTACTAGTGCCAGCCCTGGCTTCTGCTCAGGCTGGGCTATCGAAGATCCAGTTCCTTGCCCTGCAGCAGGAGCTTCGTGATCAAGGTTGCGGAGTGACGAATGTCGACGGCCAGTACGGTCCGCAGACGCGCCGCGCCATCGCGACTTGCGCGAAGAAGTTCAATTCCGCCAACAACGCTGCCGCACTTCTGGCCGCGATGAATATCGGCTTCGGCCCGAACGACACGCCGCCGTCGAAGTAATCAGTCCGAGCTAGATCTCGAGACTGAGCTGCACCGGGGGGACGAGCGCACCAAGCGCCTCGTCCCCTTCTTCATCTTCCCTGCTCGACCAGCCGCGCACCCCGTACTTCGCGCATAGCTTCTCGAAGAAGCGGGCGAGCCCGTCGCGGTACTTTTCGCCGGCGTACGCGCTGTTCCCGTACGTATTGCGATATCGCTCGGCCAGATGAGGGAATTCCTGCTCGATGAAGGGGAGATAGCGCTTTCTCGCCGCCGATTTGAGCCTGACCGCGCAGGCGCCGACATACGTCGCGCCGACTTCGGACACGCGCTTGACGAGCGCCTCCAGATCCGAAGGATTGTCGGTGATTCCCGGCAGAACCGGCATGCAGTTGATACCGGCGTCTATTCCAGCTTCACGCAACCGCGCCAGGGCGCGGACTCTCGACTCCGGAGTCGGCGCTCGCGGCTCGATACGCCGTGCCAGCTCCCGGTCGAGAGTGATCAGGGAGATGTGAATCGAGAGATCCGAGACTCGATTAATCCGCGAAAGAACATCGACATCCCGAGTGATGAGCGGACTCTTGGTGATGATCGAAATGCTCAATCCCGGGTGGTCGGCGAGAATCTCGAGTATTCCGCGCGTAACGCGGAATCGTCGTTCGGCCGGCTGGTACGGATCGGTGGCGGTCCCGATCACGATCGTTTCACCCTCGAGCAGCCTGAGATGCTTGTCACCTCCGAACCGCAGCGTTTTGCTCAGGACTTCGGGCGCGTTCTGCTTCACGAAAATGTTCCGCTCGAACGCGAGCCAGGGAGGAAGCTTGTTGTAAGCTTCGCCCAGCATGTCCGTCATTTTCTCGTCGGTCGCGGCGCGCTCCATCACGTAGCGATGGGTGTAGCGGGCGTAGCAGTAGGCGCAGCCGAACGCGCAGCCGATGTAAGGGTTGATGGACCAGAAACCCATGCCGGTCGTCTCCGGCCCGTTAAGGACGGTCTTGGCGGGTGAGGAGTAGTAGCGGATGTCCTTTTGCTCGCCGATGACGGGGAGCTGCCTCGAGGCCCTGTCGTACTCCGAGCCGAAGAGGCCGGGGGCGGGCCTCGCTTTTTTCGGCTTTTGGCGCTTCTCCGACATGACCGAATATACACCGAATCGGCAGGCTCGGCCACGGCGTTCAGTTGCACTCGCTAGCTCACTCGTCAGGATGCCTTTCTCAAAAGGTGATCCCAACAGCCAGGCCAGTTCCGGAGGGCCGCACAAAGAAGTGATCGTAGCTCGGATCTCGCCATATGCGAAGCGCGTGGATCGCCGAGAATCCGCCGAAGATCAGCGAGAGCTGCGTCTTGGAAAGCGATGACATACGCGCCATGAAGCTGATATCGCTTACGTGGGCGTTGCGGCCGAGTGTAATGTAGAAAAGCGTAGTGCCGATTCCGCCGGCGAGTATTCCTCGCTCGACCGCTCCGCCGCGCGAGTGGGGGACGTCGAGAATCGCCTCGTCGATAAGAGCCTGTGTCGTCAGTCCGGCGGCGGAAAAAATGAATTGCTTGTGCGGCTCCTTTTCGCTGTCGATTCCCGAGTAAACCGTGGGGCGGAGTTTATCGAACGCGATATACGGGTGATATCCCATTGCCCGCGATGCCAGAAAGTGAGCACTCTCGTGCGCGAGGAGGCTCGCTCCGAATCCGAGCGCAAATCGCTTCCAGTAGGTGTCCGTCGAATCGGCTGCGCGAAATGATGTGAAGCGCTGCGCATGAGCAGTGGTCGCGGTGAAGACAGAAAGAAGCACGACAGTCGCCAGGCCGAGAAGGATTGCGCGATAGGCTCTGCAACCTATCTTCTTCGGGGGACACTCTGCGTGGAGCAAGTAACCGATGGCTGAGCGTTTATCCGACATTGCGATCCAGCGGGAACTGGGGAATCTCCAGGGCTGGAGCCGGCGCGGAGAGGTCATCACGAAGACCTTTCAGTTCCGCGAGTTTCTGGCGGGAATCGATTTCGTGGTGGCGATTGCGAAGGCAGCCGAGGCGGCGGACCATCACCCTGACATCGACATCAGGTACACCAAGGTCACCTGCTCGCTCAGTACACACTCGGCCGGCGGGATCACGCAGAAGGATCTCGATATGGCTAAGGCGATAGATCGGGCGGGGCAGGCTGGGTAGCGCAGGAGAGCTTAAGGGCAAGGTCAACGGATGACTACACGTTACCTGCTGATCGCTGCCGGCTGCGGGGAGCGATCAGCCGGCAGCGTGTCGTCTTCCGTTGTCGTTCTCTGTCAGCTACGTCGGTTCCCCAATACTCGAAGGACTGCCATGAAGATGT
>JBDTND010000021.1:0-22309 GCA_039933915.1 Gemmatimonadales bacterium
ATGATTCCTCAAGAAAGTATGACTGCGCCCGAGCCTGGCTTTAACGAGCCGATCTTCCAGCCCGCATTTCCTGCCGCGGATGCCGCCGACAACACTGCAGTTGCATCGGACGGCGCGCAGATGATGACGATTCCTACGCCCATGTTGAACGTTCGGTACATCTCCGCGGGCTCAACCGATCCCGCGTCCATCAAGACCCGAAATACATTCGGGATCTTCCAGCTGGATACATCAATTACAGCATCCATCGTTTGAGGCAGAGCCCGGTCGAGGTTCTCCAGCAATCCTCCGCCCGTGATGTGCGCCATCGCGTGAACGCGATCGAGCACGGGCCTGAGCGCCGGCAGATAAGACCGGTGTTCCGCCAGCAAAACATCAGCGACCGCCCCGCCACCACCGGGAAATGGATCCGTCATTCGCAGCTTCAGCCTATCCTTTACGATCTGCCGCGCGAGCGAATATCCGTTCGTGTGCAACCCGGAGCTCGGAAGAGCAATGATGACATCGTCGGGTCTCACACGGTGTGGGCCGAGAATGCGCTGTTCTTCCACATAACCGACGATGAACCCCGCCAAGTCGTAATCAGGAGGCGTATAAACCCCCGGCATTTCAGCGGTTTCCCCGCCTATTAGCGCACAAGCGTTTTCACGGCATCCGGCCGAGACCCCGGCCACGACGGCCTCGACTACGTCAGGGTCGAGCTTCCCGAACGCCACATAGTCAAGAAAGAAGAGGGGTAACGCGCCCTGGACGAGGATATCGTTGACGCAGTGGTTGACGAGGTCCCGCCCAATGGTGTCGTGGCGCCCTGTCTCGATTGCAACCTTGAGCTTGGTCCCGACTCCATCGGCGCTTGAAACGAGCACAGGCTTGTCGAGGCCCGACGGCATCCTGAACATTCCGCCGAAGCCACCGAACCCTCCTACGACTCCAGTCGTGAAAGTCGATTCGACGAGCTTCCTGATGCGACTCTTTGCCACGTTTGAAGCATCGATGTCGACCCCGGCGCTTCCGTAACGAAGCGCGTCGTCGCTCACGCTGGCAGCTCCTCCTCGAACGCCACGAGTCGCCGCATGTCGCGCATCCGCTGGTCGATCTCGATCTGCGTGACGGTCATTAATCGCTCGATCGAGAATTTCTCGACCGCGAATGAGCCCATTACCGAGCCAACGATGACGGCGCGGCGCATGCTGGCCTCGCTCAAGTCACCCGTCTTCGCGAGGTAGCCGATGAACCCGCCGGCGAACGCATCCCCCGCGCCGGTCGGATCGAAGACGTTCTCGAGAGGGAAAGCCGGTGCGAAGAAGATGGAGTTGGCCGTGAACATGAACGCGCCGTGCTCGCCCTTCTTGATGATTACGTGACGGGGGCCCCGCGCCATGATCCACTGTGCCGCCTGAACGAGATTCGCCTTTTCAGTCAGCTGCCTTGCTTCAGCGTCGTTCAGAGTGACGAGATCGACGTGCCCCAGCAGGTTCAACACGTCCGCGCGGCGGCTCTGTATCCAGAAGTTCATCGTGTCGCAGGCCACCAGCTTCGGCTTCTTGACTTGCTGGAGAACGTCGAGCTGCAGACGAGGATCGATGTTGGCGAGGAAGACATACGGAGACGACCGCAGCTTCTCCGGAATCTTCGGGCTGAAATGCGAGAACACGCCAAGATGAGTCTCGAGCGTCTCAGCGGAGTTGAGATCGTGACGGTAGCGCCCGCGCCAGCGGAACGACGTTCCCTCGGCGCGCTCGAGTCCGCTGAAATCGACACCGCGCTTCCTCAGCGGCTCGAGCTTGTCCATTGGATAGTCGGAGCCAACGACGCCAACCACGCTCACCTGCGTGAGATGACTGGCCGAGGCGGAAAAGAAATTCGCTGAACCGCCGAGCACATCGTCCGCTTTTCCGAACGGAGTCTCGACCGAGTCGAGCGCAACAGAGCCAACCACTAGTACGGACATTCTTTTATATCGTCAGGAGGAAGTCAATCTGCTAATGACGTTTTCTGCTCATGCGTTTTAAAAACAGTGCAACCGAAGACTACCTGCCAAGTGCCTTGTGCAGAGCGGCGGTTGGCTACGGGCTGGACTCGAATGTACCCCGAGGGCGGCACGTAGCCATGGGCCGGCCCGCCGATGGCACCCGGCAGGTAGTCTTCCGTCGTCGTCAACGTCCGCGCGAACGACCGCAACTACATCCGCTCAGGTGAAGTGATGCCGAGGATTTGCATGCCGTTCCTGAGTACGATCTGCGCGCCCCTCGCCAGTGCCAACCGCGCGTGCGTCACGTCCTCGGCCTGCTCGAGAACGTGGTGCTTGTGATACCAGAGATGCGCCAGGCGCGCCGTCTCCAGCAGGTAAGTCGCAACCCGCTGGGGCTCCAGCGATTCCGCCGCCGATTCGACGAGCGCCGGAAAGTCGAGCAATGCCTTGATCAGTTCCTGCTCCTCCGGCTGGGTCAGGACGCCGAAATTGACATTCTCCGCCCTGACGGACTGTGGATCGATCTCTCCAACGCGGAATATCCCGCACATCCGCGCGTGCGCCATCTGGATGTAGTAGACCGGATTCTCTTCGGATTGTGACGCGGCAAGGTCCACATTGAAGATGAGCTGGGAATCGCTCTTCCTCATCAGGAAGAAATAGCGCACCGCGTCGCGACCTACCTCGTTGACCAGATCGCGGACAGTGACATAGCTGCCCGCGCGCTTGGAGATCTTTACCTCCTCGCCGTGCTTCATCACGGTCACCATCTGGTGCAGCACGTACTCCGGATAGTTCCGGGTCACGCCCATGTCGAGTGCCTGAAGCCCGGCGCGGACCCGCGTCACGGTGCTGTGGTGGTCGGCGCCCTGAACGTCGATCGCGCGGCGGAAGCCGCGCTTCCATTTGGTGATGTGATACGCAACGTCGGGAAGGAAGTAGGTGTAGGTGCCATCGCTCTTCCGCATGACGCGGTCTTTGTCGTCGCCAAAATCCGTCGTCCGCAGCCAGAGCGCGCCCTCGTGCTCGTACGTCTTTCCCGACGCGACAAGCAATCTCACTGTGTCGTCGACCATGCCATCGGTATACAGCGACGACTCCAGGAAATAGCGGTCGAACCGCACGCCGAACGCCTGAAGATCGAGGTCCTGCTCCTTTCTAAGCTCGCGGACCGCGAACTCCCGCACCGACAGTCCCTCGCTGTTGGCGTTGAACCGCTCCGCGATCTCGCGAATGTAATCGCCGTGATAACCACCCTCGGGAATCTGGACGAGGTTTCCGCCGATCTCGTTGAGGCGTGCTTCGACGCTCGCGGCGAGATTTTCGATCTGCGCGCCGGCATCGTTGTAGTAGAACTCTCGCGTCACCTTCCAGCCGGTGACTTCGAGCAGTGTCGAGATTGCATCTCCGAGCGCAGCCTGGCGTCCGTGGCCGACGTGCAATGGCCCGGTTGGATTAGCCGAAACGAATTCGACATTCACGACGCGCCCTTCTCCGATCCCGCTCCTCCCGAAATTCTCGTCTGCGGCGATGATGTCGCCGAGCCCGGATGCGATGCGGCCGGCATCAATCCAGAAATTCATGAAGCCCGGGCCGGCGATGTCGATCTTCGACACGCCTGCAGTCTCGAGATTCATTGCGTCGCGCAGCCGCTCGGCTATTTCACGCGGGCGTGACTTCAGCGGTTTGGCCAGCACCATTGCGAGATTCGTAGCCCAATCGCCGTGTGACGATTCTCTGGGACGCTCGAGAAGTGGATCGACATCCTCAAGCGCACCCAGGCCACGCGCCGCGCGAATCAGCTCGGCGCGGATTTGCTCGGCAGCGGTCATTCTTTGCTTTTTCCCTTACGGGATGACGAGCTCTTGGCAGCGGGCTTCTCGGTCGCGGCCGGCTTGGCAGAATCTCCGCTCTTGGCTTCCGACGGCTTGGCCTCGGGCTTGGAGGTCGATTCCCCTTTCCCGCCGCCGGCGTCCGCATTCTTACTCGGGGACCCGCCCTCCACCGCCGGCGAGGGAGGAGTCTTGGGCCCCTTTCCGTCCTTGCCGTAATCCGTGATGTAGAAACCGGATCCCTTGAATACAAGACCGCCTCCCGCCGACATCTGCCGTTCAGCGACCTTGCCGCAGATCGGGCACAAGACTTCAGGGGGAGCCGCGCTGATGGAGCGATAGAACTTTTCGAACTCGTGGCCGCTTGGGCAACGAAACTCGTATGTGGGCATGTTGATTCGGGGGAGAACTGCGGCTGCGGTGAAAGCTAGTTTGCTGGAGAGAGCGTCTCAAGCGCGGGCGAAGCGTGGCCGCAAGGCGGACACTCCCTCACGGCTACAGGGACGGGCGATAGATACCCCAGTTCGTCGCCAGCGTCTCGGAGATCTCGCCCACCGTCGCGCGGACGCGAACCGCATCGATTATGAGCGGCATGAGATGCAGCTGCCCCGATTTGACGGCCGAGGCGGCTCGCAGCGCGCCGAGACTTCGCTTGACCAGAGCGGAATCTCTTTTCTTGCGCAGCCCCTTCACCCTTTTCACCTGTTCCTTCTCGAGCGCGGAATAATCAGGCGCGGGGATGGACGGCGCCTCCGCCTCGTCCGCGAAGCGGTTGACGCCGACAATCACCGTCTCTCCAGCTTCGACACGCAGTTGATGCTCGTACGCGCTCCGCGCAATCTCTTCCTGGAAGAAACCCGCCGCGATCGCTTTCTCCGAGCCGCCGAGCTCGTCGACCTTGAGAATCAGCTCGAGCGCGCGCTCCTCCAGCTGGGTCGTCAGATTCTCGACGTAATAGCTCCCGGCGAGCGGATCGGCGGTGTTGGCGATCCCGGATTCGTATCCGATTATCTGTTGCGTCCGGAGCGCGAGCCTGGCCGCTTCGGCCGTCGGCAGCGCCAGGGCTTCATCGTATCCGTTGGTGTGAAGGGACTGCGTTCCGCCGAGTGTCGCCGCCAACGATTGAACCGCGACGCGTACGACATTGTTGAGCGGCTGTTGGGCGGTAAGCGTGACCCCGCCGGTCTGAGTGTGAAAGCGAAGCCGAGCGCTCGACTCGGAGGCATGGAAGCGGCCCCGCATTATGCGGGCGTAGAGCCGCCTTGCAGCACGGAACTTGGCCACTTCCTCGAACAGATCATTGTGCGCCGCGAAGAAGAACGACAATCTCGGAGCGAACGAATCAACTTCGAGTCCTGCTTCGATTGCGCGGGTGACGTACTGGATGGTGTTTGCGAGCGTGAAGGCGAGCTCCTGCACCGCCGTCGCGCCTGCTTCCCGAATGTGGTAACCGGAGATCGAGATCGGATTCCAGCTGGGCAACTCGTCCGCGCAGAACCGGAACACCTCCGCAATGAGCGCCATACTCGGCTCCGGCGGATAGATGTAGGTTCCGCGCGCGATGTACTCTTTGAGGATGTCGTTCTGAATCGTTCCGCTGAGCTTGTCGCGCGCGATGCCCCGCTCTTCGGCAACGACGATGTACATAGCGAGGAGCGTCGCGGCCGTCGCGTTTATCGTCATCGAGGTCGAGACTTTCTCGAGCGGTATTGCCTCGAGCAGCGCGTGCATGTCCTCCACGCTGTCGATGGCTACGCCCGCTCTTCCGACTTCTCCGAGGGCGCGCGGTGAATCGGAATCGAGTCCCATCTGTGTCGGGAGATCGAACGCGACCGAAAGTCCGGTCTGGCCGGCATCGAGCAGCATCCTGAATCGCTCGTTGGTGCCCTTGGCGTCGCCGAAGCCCGCGTACTGGCGCATCGTCCAGAGCCGGCCACGATACATCGACGCCTGCACGCCGCGCGTGTACGGCCAGCCGCCGGGATCGCCCAGATCAGTGCGGTAGTTTAGCTCCGCATCTTCGGGGCGATAAACTGTTTTTAGAGGGATGCCGGAGGGAGAAAGCTTTTCGCCGGGCTCGTGCTTGCTCACGTGCGCCGGCCCCGGCGCCGGGCGGGATTCACGCGCCTACCGACCCGACCGGCGAAAGTGAGCTCGCACTCTTGTGGCCGCCCAGCATCGATCGAGCGGCATCGACGTCGTTGGTACTGCCGATGAAAAGCGGCGTCCTCTGGTGCAGCTCCGTCGGCAGAATGTCGAGAATCCGCTCGTGGCCATCGGTGGCAGCTCCTCCCGCCTGTTCGACGATGAAGGCGAGCGGATTCGCCTCGTAGAGCAGGCGCAGCTTTCCCCGCTTGTTCCGGCGATTGGCGGGATAGGCGAAGAGCCCTCCACCGAGGAGGTTGCGATGGAAGTCGGCGACGAGCGAGCCGACGTAGCGGGTGCTCATCGGCTGGCGGTTGCCGTCCTGACCGCGATAGTAGCTCATAAGATTCTGTACGTCTGGCTCCCACTGACTATGGTAGGAATCGTTGACCGACAGATATCGCCCGAGGTCGGGAGTTCGGATATTCGGGTGAGAAAGCAGGAACTCGCCGAGGGATGGGTCGAGCGTGAATCCGTGAGCGCCCTGCCCGGTGGTGTAGACCATCATCGTGCTCGAGCCATAGATCACGTAGCCAGCCGCGACCTGCCTGCGCCCCGGCTGAAGCATGTCCTCCATCTCGCCGCGGCTGCCGCGCGTAATCTTCCGGACAACGGAGAAGATGGTGCCGACGGGAACGTTGACGTCAATATTCGACGAGCCGTCGAGTGGGTCGAACAGCAGACAGTACTTGCCGCAGCGGAAGTTGGGCGGGATGTCGATGATGCCCGGCTCCTCCTCCGACGCCATGGCGCAAAGCCGTCCCCCATGATCGACGGCCTTGATGATGATCTCGTTCGCCAGCACATCGAGCTTCTGCTGGGTCTCGCCCTGAACGTTTTCCAGATCGGTGGCGCCGAGTATGTCGGCCAAACCCGCGCTGCGCACCTTGTTGGCGATCATCTTTGCGGCGAGGCCGAGATCATAGAGCAGCCCGGAGAGCTCGCCGGTGGCTTCCGGATGGAGCTTCTCCTGCTCGATGATGAAGCGCTCGATCGTAACGACTGATGTCGCCGTGTGCTTGACCACTCAGAGATCCTTGTCGGCGGTTTTGAGGCGGTATGCGGAATACCGACGAGCGTCGACTTCGTATGCGTTACGTGTGTAGCCGTAACGAAGAGACTGCCAAAGATAATTGACGGGGAAAGCCCTGTGTTCCAAAAATTGGTGGACGTGACGCAGCTCATGCAAGAGCAGCTCGGCGTCGAGCGAAGCCGCGGGTGACAGGAATACGGTTTTCCAAAGCGTGATGGCGGCAGCCGTGCCCGCCCCAAGCGCCCAACCCGCAACGCGGACCGGAATGCCGCCCCGACGATAGGTCGCCGCGGCCAGATCCGGAAAACGCTGGACCATCTCTTCGGGAAGATCGATGCGTTCTCCGATCAGTACCGCGACGAGTCGCGAGCCAGCTCCCATTTGTCTCCCCTTGTTTCTATCTCAATGTGAACACCGTCGGTGCGCACGATGATAGTTCCGGACTCATCCGTCCGCAGCACCCGCGCGCCCACGCGAGAAAGAGCGTGGAGAACATCGCCGCTCGGATGCCCGTATGTGTTGCCCACACCGACTGAAATGAGCGCTACGGACGGGCGCACGGCATTGAGAAAGCCATCGCTGCTGCTGGTCGAGCTCCCGTGATGACCGACCTTGAGAACGTCGGCGCGCAGCTCATCATGGTGCGTCGCGAGCAGCCAGTCCTCCTCAGCGCGCTCGGCGTCCCCAACAAGCAGAAAACGCACCATTCCGTAGCGGACGAGAGCGATAGTGCTCGCGAGATTGGGATCTTTCAGTCCGGCGGTCCACGCTGAATCCGGAGCGAGAAACGTCACCGTGACGCCATCGACCGCAATCGAGTCGCCGGGATGGACGCGATGCCATTCGATGCCTTTCTCTTTCGCCGTCGCCAGGGACGCTATATACGCCCCGGATCCCCCCGCGAACGCAGCATCCCAATAAGCGCGAGGCCGCATGGCGTTGAGCACGCTCGCGGCTCCGCCGACGTGATCGGTGTGCGGATGCGACAGCACGAAGGCCTCGAGAGATCCCCCGCGCCGCAGCATGTATGGGAGCACAGTCGTCCGGCCGGCGTCTCCTCCGCGCCAGGCGGGGCCGGCATCGAGGAGCACCCAGCGACCGCGATTCGTTCGAAGCAGGATCGCGTCGCCCTGGCCGACGTCGAGGACGTGCATCTCCACGGAATTGCCACGAGGAAATGGAAGCGCGGGTAGCACCGACATCGTGGCGAGCGCGGCCAATGCCGTGATCGCGGGTCGCGCCGGAAACCGGCTTGTGCATGCGATCACGAGAGCGACCGCGGCAACGGCGGCGAGGATGGCGGAGAACAACGTCGTCGTCACGGTTATCGCGGCGCCCGGAACGGAGGCTGCAGACCACGCAATCCAGTCGAAGACAAAAAGCAGAGGATGCACGGCTTGCGCGACGAATCGAGCGAGCGCGCCGAGCGGCGAGAGGACGAGGGCAAGAAAAAGAACTGGCTGAGCCAGGGTAATTACCGGGGCGGCGATAAGATTGGACAGTGGAGCAATGAGACTTACGCGCCCGAATACCCAGGCGACGAGTGGCGCCGTGACGGCGCAGGCCACCAGAGACGTGATGAGCTCCCTGCCGATCGTTCCCTTCCATCCATCGGCTCGGTGCGCGAGATGGCGCTTCCACAGAGCGCCGGCGGCAAGGAGCGCGCACATGCCGAGCACGCTCAGTTGATAACCGACATCGATTGCCGTACGCGGCTGCACCAGCGGCACGAACGCACCTATCGCCCACGCGGCCCATGGAGAGGTCGGGCGTTGAGCGAGACGAGAGACCATTGCGACGCCGAGCATCGCGGCCGATCGCAAGGCAGGCGCCGGCGCACCGATGACGGCGACATAAAGACCGGTCGTGACGAAAGCCCCCAGGAGCGAGAGTCGCCGCGACATCCTCGCAACCTGGAACACGAGCTCCATCGCGGCTGCAATGACTGCGACGTGAAGCCCGGATATCGACAGCATATGGATCAGCCCAGCGGACGCGTATCTGTCCCGCATCTCCGTGGGAATCTCCCGCTGGTCGGCGATGAGGAGTGCGCGCGCGAGCGCAGCGTCCTCTCCAAATGTGACGTCGATGGAGCGGCCGGCTCGTGCTCTCATCCGTGACAACAAGCCGGCCGGCGGCTGCGCTTTCACGCCAGGCGTCGGGCGATCCTTCGGAGGGCTCGACACCGCTATGACCGCCGCGGCACCGAAGACCATTGCAAGCGCCGCCAACTCCTGCCGTGCCCGAAGCAGTGCAAACGCGACAATGGCGACGGCACTGGCGACGGCAATCCAGGCGATGCCGGTGAATCCCGCCACCAGACCGCCGGCGTAGGCGAGATAAGCGGCGGTGATGAGTGGCAGATTTGGCTCCTCTTGCCGGCTGCCTGATCCTAGGTAGCTACAACGAGGAGCGTGGAATCATTCACGAAGGCGCACAATCAGCGGCCCGCTGCCCGCTGCGCGCGCGAAACCTACAGGGCGAGCGGGAGCTCGGTGCGCTGGCCGACTATTCTTCCGATGAAAGTCGAGCCCGTCGTGCCGGTGAGCTCGGCGGTGAGATACCTGCCGATCAGCGATGCGTCGCCGGGAACCATCACGACCTTGAAGTCGCGTGTCCGTCCCTGAAGGAGCCCACCCCGCCGCGCTGGTTTCTCGACGAGAATCTCCTTCCGCTCGCCGAGCAGGCCGAGATTCCGTTCACGGTTCCCACTGCGCACCGTCGCGATGAGCCGCGCCAGTCTGTCGCCCGCCACCTCGTCCGGCACGGTGTCGGATTCCGGAAACCGCGTCGCAGGCGTGCCGTCTCTCAGTGAGAACTTGAACGTATAAGCGTCGTCGAATCCCACGGCCTCAACGGCGGTGAGCGTCTCCGCAAAATCTTCGTCGGTCTCGCCCGGGAAGCCGACGATCACGTCGGTCGTGAGCGCGAGCTTCGGAATCGCGGAACGGAGCTCGTCGACGCATTCGAGATATCGTTCGCGCGTGTAGCGCCGCAGCATGCGCCTGAGTGTTCGCGACGACCCGGATTGCATCGGCAGATGCACGTGCTCGCAGAAAGCTTCGGTCTCAGCCATTGCGCGAATGACCGCCGGGCTGAAGTCGTTCGGATGCGGGCTGGTGAAGCGAAGCCTCTTCACACCAGGCACGGCGCCAACCGCGCGCAGCAGGTCCGCGAAGTCGTGCGTGCCGTCGAAGTATGAATTGACTGTCTGCCCCAGGAGGACGATCTCGGAGATGCCGGATGCAACGACCGCTTCGGTTTCGCGCACCACTTCGTGCAGCTGGCGGCTTCGCTCGGGACCGCGCGTCGTCGGGACAATGCAGTAGGTGCACTTGTAGTCGCATCCCCGCTGAACGGGGATCCATGCCTTCACACCGTCGAAGCGTCGCGGCGTAAAGTCCTCGTAGTGCTCCTCGAGGTCAAACTCTGTTGCGGTCGCTCTCTCACCTCCGCGAGCGCTTTCGATCAACGATGGAAGGTCGCGATACGCGTCCGGTCCGATGACGAGGCTGACGTGCTTCAACCGGTCGAGGAGCTGGGAACCGAGGCGCTGCGCCATACAGCCGGTGACTCCCACAACCGCACCCCGCTTCATCCTGCTCTTCATCTCGCCGAGCCGGCCGATCACACGCTGTTCTGCGTGCTCGCGGATCGCACAAGTGTTGATGAGAATGACATCGGCCCCGTCCGGCTCTGCGACGGACTCATATCCGGACGCAACCAGCTTGCCGAGCATGAGCTCGGTATCGCTGACGTTCATCTGGCAACCGTAGGTCTCGATGTAGACCGTGGGCCGGGGCACTGGGATCATGCGCGTAAGATAAGCGTCCGGGGGATTGGCGCTCAGCGCAACCCGGTCGCGGCCACGACTGGCACTCCCGAGCGCGGAGTCTCGACTGTTGCCGGATCTGTCGGCAGCTCGACGTAGAATGAGCTTCCCTGCCCCTCAGCGCTCTTCACCCAGATGCGGCCGCGATGTCTCTCCACGACGAGCTTGCAAAAGGTAAGGCCGAGTCCCGAGCTGCGAGTGCGTGGACTACGCGGCATCTCGACCTGGCCGAATTTGCGAAAAATGATTTCGTGGTATTCCGGCGGGATGCCTGGTCCGTTGTCACTCACCGTAAACAGAACTCCCTGTCCGGCGCGACGCGCGCTCAGCTCCAGATGAACTGGATGGGAAGAGTGCGTCAATGCGTTCTGAATCAGGTTCGAGAAGACGCGCTTGATGAGACCCTTGTCACCAGCGAACACCGGCGCGTCGTCCGCGACTGAAACCGAAGCCGTCGCCCGCTCCTGCTGAAACCGGTGATCCCATTCGTGCACCAGCTCCGCGAGCAAGGCGCCGGGCGCGATCGGGGCGAGGGTCAACGAGATGCTCGTCTCCTCGATCCTTGCGACCTCTAGGATGTCGTCAATGAGCGCGAGCAGATCCTCGGATTTCGCCTCGACGTCTCCGATCGCCGCCAGCTGCGGCATGGTCACCTGGCCAAAGTCTCCATCCGCGAGCATCTCGAGTGTCGCCAGCACGGAAGTCAGCGGAGTCTTCAGATCGTGCACGATCATCTTCATCAGGTCGTCGCGCACCTTCTCGAGCTCGCGCAGCTTGCGCAGACTGTCCTCCAACGCGTCGGTCGCGGCCTTGAGCTTGAGCAGGCTGCGGACACGCGCGCCAAGCACCAGGCGGTTGTGCGGCTTGGTGAGGAAATCATCTCCACCCGCCTCAATGCCCCGCACACGATCGCTCGTGTCGTTGAGCGCCGTGACGAAGATCACCGGAATGCGCGACGTACGAGGGTCGCGTTTGATGCGCCGGCAGACCTCGAAGCCAGCCGACCGATCGTCTACCCCGAGATCGCCCGCGGGCATCGACACATCGAGAATGCACAGATCGGGCTGCTTCTCAAACGCCGCGGCAACCGCCGACGGTCCATCCACCGCCGTGATCGTGTCGTAGCCGAGACTGTTCAGCTGGTCGAGCAGGAGCTCGACGTTCGCGGGAATGTCGTCGGCTACGAGTATTACTTCGGGCCTGGCGTTGCCCGTCTCTGCCATATCAGGGGGACACCCTCAAACCAAAGCTCAGGATGAGCCCGCGCTCCTTGATGTCCGAGCCGGCAGTTCGGCTCGCGCGCTGAATCGAGAAGTCGAAGCTGGCTCGCTCGCGGGTAAGCGGTGCACCGAATCCCGCCGCAAACGATTTCTCGGACACCTTCTCGCCGTTCACACCGAATGGAAGCGTGCGAAACCGCGCTCCGGCGCGCACCGTGATGAGTCGCTGCATCAGCCGCGGCCCCGTAGCCTCGATTCCAACTCCGCTGTCCCAGCCATCGAAGGCCTTGATTCCCGTAGAAGAGAGTGAGGTGAGCGAGCTCCATGCATCGTGGGCGACACGCGCGGACATCGTGACTCCGGTGATCCCTTCAAAAGACACTGACGCGGAGTAGTGATCCGGAATGCGCCCTTTCCCGATAGCCGTGTCTCCCTCCTCGGCGCGAAGGTCTCCGCCCTTTCGTCCAGAGACCGCGAACCCGATCGCACGGGAAGGATGGTACTCCATACCGAGAGAGCCGGCGAAACCGGCGTAGCTGATTCTTCCCGATTGGCCGATGTTGATGTACCTCGCGCTGTCCGGGAACAGCTGTGAGAACGTTATGCGGTTGCTGCCGGTGAAGACGTGAGCCCCAACGCCGATTCGAAATACGGGACTTGTCGTCCACGCGAGCGCCAGCCTCACATCGTTTATTGCGCCCAGGACTTTCAGCCGCTCCGTGACGTCGACTGTATCAGTAGGCGCGCCGACTACCTCCCTGCGAGTCGAACTCGTTTCCGATGAGCGATCGAGAAACGTCGAAGAGCTGAATCCAAGAGTCCACGCCTGACCCATCGGCAGCACACCCGCCACCATCGGAAATCGGGCGGTGGTCGTCTTCGCGCTTCCCGAGGAGGTGGTGACGCGCCTGAATTCAGGGGAGTACTGCAGGAAGAGCGTGGACGACCCAACGCCAGCGATCGACGAAGGTGAAACGAGACTCAGCGCGTCGAAATCGGCGACGCCGCCGCCTGTCCCTTCAGCGCGGGCACTGAGCTGGCCGGGAGGAAATCCAAGACCCTGAAGGCTGAGCGCACCTTGCGCTTCTGCGCGAGAAGCGACGGAGACCATGACGAGCACGGCTGGTGCAAACCAGATTTTGCGCCTCACGGGAGCCTCAGCGGAACTTGTGAAGTGTAGCTGATCCTGAGCCGCGGCCGGAGGGCAGCAACCTCTTCGCTGGACGAGAACCGCAGCTCGAGGGGAGACGACCCTTCGGTGACTGTTCTGAGGACGATCGCGCGCGGAAGCACGTCGGGCTTCTGTGTTCGCCAGAGGGCGAACGCGCTTGCCAGCTCCAGCTCTCTCTGGCCCGAGCCTCCAGGAGTCAGCCTGAGGGTGTCAACGGTGATCCCCGCGATGATCTGCGCCGCCTTGACCGGATCGGTTACGACTTTCCCGGCAAGCCCCACGTGAGGAAGGAGCAGCACGGTGTCCCCCGGATCCAGCAACGGATTGGGAAGCTGATTCAGCAGCAGCGTCGCGCGAACGACAGTTTGCGAATCGATGATGCTCGACGGAATGTCGAACCGGATGTAGATCCTGTGCGGAGGCAACCCGCCAGTCACGAGATCGCTCGGCGAGCCCGACGGAGGCGCCTTGGCGATCACCGTATAGTCGGCGAGGTTGGACGCGAGGATCCGCTCGCCAGCGGGCGTGGTCGAAAACGGCGAGACAAGAATAGGTTTCGTGTTGGTGTCGGGTGTTGCCCGGAACGACAACAGGGGACCAGTAGCCCCGGTCTCCGTGGATCTGATCAGCATTTGGGACGAGCTGGGTCCGGTCGCGCGCAGACCGACGCGAAATGGAGTGTTGGCCTGAATCTTCGCGAGCAGAGCCGCGTTCGAGATGAAGTACTTCAAGGTATCCTTCAGCTCCTCGCGGGCGAACGTTTGCGACGAGATGAAGCGATCTGGCCTGAACAGGGCGAGCACGGCGGCGGTCGATGTGTCGTTCGCGGTGGTATCCACGTCGTACGCTTCGATCGTCACTGCCTCCGCGCCCTTGATGGAAAGCGTGTCGATGCGGAGCTGGATGTACGCGCTGTCGACACTCGTGATTGGACGCGCTGTGTCGGCCGGTGGAATGAACGTCTTCGGCAGCGAGTCGAACCGGATGATCACGCGCGTATCGAGCGTGTCACCCCGCGCCGCCAGCAGCAACCCCGGCTCGGTTCCGAGGCCGGACAGCGACTGGACGGTCGTGTCGACGACGACAGCATCGATCGTGACGTTCTTCACCTCGCCGCCGATCGGGGGGCACAGCACGTTGCAGACCCCCGAGCTGTCGAGGTTCTCGGAACACGACGAAATTGAAACGAACAAAACCGCGGCTGCGAGGGCTCGCGGTACAAATGACGAAAGCGACACTACGTCCTTCCACGTGATTGGTGAAGCACGAAGGCGTGCGGAAGCAGCTCGTCGAGAGTCCACGTTGCTTCCTGGCCGTCGCGTGTGTAGCTGGAAATTTTGATGTTCGGCGCGAATTCGTTCAGCACCTGCCTGCAGGCACCGCACGGCGGAGTCGGCTCACTGTCTTCCGTCGCGATCGCGATCTCATCGAACTCTTTGAGTCCTTGTGAGACAGCAGAAGCCACCGCAAGGGTTTCCGCGCAGATCGCGAGCCCGTAAGCGGAGTTCTCCATGTTGCAGCCGATGATGAGCTCCCCGCTCCGAGTCCGCAGCGCGGCGCCGACCCGGAAGTTCGAGTATGGCGCGTAGGCGTTGTCCAGCGCGCGCAGAGCAGCCTCCCGCAGGGAGGTGTCTTGCTTCGACTTCCCGCTCATCAAACTACCAGCTCGGACAGAAACGATTTGCCCCGACCCCGAAACGAGAGTCCGAACCATTCCGCAACGGTGGCGCCCAGATCTGAGAACGTGTCGCGCTCACCAAGATCGCGAGGCACCACGCGCATGCCGCCGACGAGCAAGGGGACGCGCTCTCGCGCGTGGTCTGTCGATGGTGTTGTAGGGTCGTTACCGTGGTCGGCCGTAATGAACAGCAGATCGTCCTCTTTTAACCGCGATGTGATGGATGGGAGTGCCGCGTCGAACTCGCGCAACGCACCATAGAACCCCGCAACGTCGTTGCGGTGCCCGTACAACTGGTCGAAATCTACTAGGTTGGCGAAGAGGAACCCACTTTCCCCCTTGGACAGCCAATCCTTGATTCCTCTGATCCCCTCCGCGTTCGATGCGGTGTGCTGCGAGGTGATGGAGCGACCGGCGAACAGATCGTCGACCTTGCCGACCCCCGCGCGCGGAATCCCCGCTTTTGCCAGGGCGTCGAGCAGCGTCTCGGAGGGAGGCTCGATCGAATAATCGCGGCGGTTGGCGGTACGCTCGTACGAGCCAGCCGTTCCCTTGAACGGACGGGCTATCACCCGGGAAACGTCGTGCGGGGGAACGAGCAATTTCCGGGCGATCTCGCAGGCGCGATACAGCTCGCCGAGGGGAATGACGTCTTCGCTCGCAGCGATCTGAAATACGGAGTCCGCGGACGTGTAGACTATCCAGCTGCCTGTCTCGCGCTGCGCATCGCCGAATCTGTTCATCACGTCCGTTCCGCTTCCGGCAACATTGCCGATCACGCCGCGGCCGGTTGCGTCCGTGAATTTCTCCGTCACTTCGCGTGGAAAACCTTTGGGATACGTCGGAAACGGCTTGTCGAGGTGGACTCCGGCAATCTCCCAGTGGCCGGCAATGCTGTCCTTCCCCGCCGACGCCGGACGCATAGTGCCCCATGCACCGGCGGCGTCACCGCGGCGTTTGACACCCTCGAGCGCGCGAATATTTCCCAGCCCAAATCGTTCCAGCCTGGGGAGCGCGAGACCGCCGCATGCGCGCGCCACGTTGCCGAGCGTGTCGCTCCCTGAGTCCCCATACGCGGCAGCATCCGGCGCCTCTCCGATTCCGACGCCGTCCAGGATGATGATCGCGGCACGCTTCAACCCGGAGCTCCTGTATAGGTGCGCTCAACTCTGGATCGCAGCCCGGTGAGCAGCTCATACGGCGAAAGGCCCGCGTCGTCGGCGACTCGCTCGACGGTGAGCACGGTATCTCCGGCTCTCCCGATCAGTGTGGCAGTGTCTCCGACTTCGCATCGCACCGTCGTGACGTCGATCATCGTCATGTCCATCGTCACCATCCCTGCCACTGGCGCCAACGTACCACCTACGAGGACTGAGCCCGCTTTGCTGAGAGATCTCGGATATCCGTCGGCGTAACCGACGGCGAGCGTAGCAATCCTCGCTGGACGCTCGACACGAAGCGTCGCACCGTAGCTCACGGTGTCGCCGGCCTCGAGGTTTCGAATCTCGACGATGGGTGCGCGCAGATTCACCACGGGCTCCGGTTGGATCGCCGCGCTTCTTCCGCTTCCAACGCCATAGAGAAATATCCCCGGGCGGACCAGATCCCAGTCGCTCCTTCCTTTGCGCGCGACGGCGGCACTGTTGGCCGTGTGCAACAGACGAGGGCGCGAAGGGAGCAACGCGAGAGCCTCCCTGAATCTCTTCTCCTGCGCCTCGAGCGTTCCATCGTCCTGCTCGGCCGAGTGAAAATGAGTGAACGCGCCCTCGGGCGGGAGCAGCTCGACGAGATGTCGGATCTCGGCGACTTCGCGCCACGGAATTCCGGCGCGGCTCATTCCAGTGTCGATGGAGAGATGCCACACCCCGCCGCCGGCTCGACGCCACGCTTCGATCTCAGCCGGGAAGCCGAGTGTGGGCGTCAGCCGCGCCGAGCGGGCGCGCGTGAGATCCTGCTCGATCAACGGCGTGAATACAACGATAGGGCGGGCAACGCCAAGGTCGCGCAGCTCTTCACCCTCTACGACAGTCGCGACACCGTAGCCCCACGGCTCGAGGACATCGAGCGCCTTGAGCGCCGCGGCAGCGCCGACGCCATAGGCGTCCGCCTTGATCATCGGCAGCAGCGGCACGCCCGAGCGCCGCGCGACAGCGGTTCCATTACGCTGCAACGCGCCAAGATCGATCTCGACCCGGGCGCGAAGTAATGAGTGCTTCATTGATGCCTAGTTTATGTTGCGAGTAGTATACGCCCGACACCGGGTGCTTTTAAAGAAAGCACAGCGCCATCCACCTCGCAAAGAATGGACAAGACACACTCGCTCGACGACACGCTCGCCCTGATGCGCGACCTCCGCGCGCGGTGCGAGTGGGACGCCGCCCAGACGCACGAGTCGCTTCGCCCATACCTGATCGAAGAATCGCACGAGCTGGACGACGCGATCCGGTTGGGCAACGACCCGCTCCTTCGTGAAGAGCTTGGGGATGTCCTGCTCCAGGTGCTCTTTCATTCTGTGCTGGCGGAAGAGCGCGGCGCGTTTACGTTCGCGGATGTCGCGGAAGCGTTGATCATCAAGATGAAAGGCAGACACCCGCATCTCTACGGAGACTCGGCAAAGGAACCGTGGGAGCGAATGAAGTCGAAGCACAGAAAGAGCATTGCCGACGGACTTCCGCCGGCCCTTCCAGCTTTGCATCGCGCGCATCGACTGCAGGATCGTGCGGCGGGAGTGGGATTCGACTGGCCCGATGTGGAGGGACCCGCGCAGAAAGTGGAGGAGGAGCTCGGCGAAGTTCGTTCAGAGCTCGAGCGGTCGCCCCCGCCGGCATCGGGCGCGCCGCCCGTTCTCGATGACCGGCACTACGCACTCGAGGCGGAGCTCGGCGATCTCCTGTTCGCGGTCGTCAATCTCTGCCGGAAGGCGGGAGTTCACGCGTCGATCGCACTCGACAAGGCAAACGCGAAGTTCGAGAGGAGGTTTCAACAAATCGAGCGGATGGCGCGGGAACGAGGAATCGACGTTCCGCATGCCGGGCTCGAGGCGCTGGACGCGCTGTGGGATGAGGCAAAGATCGCGGAACGAGATAAACGATCGCGTTGAGCTGCTAGCTGATCCAGGTTCCCAACGCGAGCGCCCACACCGCGAGGAGAACTCCCGCAACAGCTAGTGTGCCGAGCGCTGCGCTTAGCAGGCAGAGGATATCGAGAACCTTGACGACTTTCGGCAGGTGTCGCGCTGCGGCGCGGGTGCGCGCACGGTCGAGGAGTCCCCACGCGCCGTAGCAGAATAGGCACGCCACTATGCTGGCGAACACCAGGCGCAGTGGCAGCTCCCACCAGACAGCGGCGGCGAAGGCGAGCGCTCCTGCCAGCGCGTCCGCCGTCAGTCGGGTCACGGACGCCGCGCGAGCCCGCTCAGTCAGGTACTCGGAGAGACTGGCGTCAGGACGGAGAGCGGACAGAACCATCATAGGAAATAAATTTCAACGAGGACGCGCATTTCGCCAGAGGGCAAACGCAGCGATACCTAGTCAGATGCGTCCTCCTCTGCCTCTTCTCCGTGCTCGACTATATCGCCGGGCTTGAAGAGGATTTCCTTCATGATGTCGCGCCATTTTGGTTTCTTCCGCAGGAGAAACTCGAGATCCATCCCGAAATGCTTGAATTCCTCCTTCTGGGCATTCCGCATGATGGCCTTCGCTTCCCGATCTTTCTCGAGTGACAACCGCTGCTCGTACCACCCGATCGCTTCCGCCTCCTCGATGAGAGAGGTGATCATGCGCGCGAACGTCCGGGTTTTTGCCGAGAGCTCGTCCGGTGGCTCGTGATATTGCTCGGTTCCCATCGGGCTATCCTGCGTTAGAAGTTACGTGAGAGCACGCCCGACCGACGATTACGGCCGCAAGCGGTTCATGGTGCGCGGGAAAGCAATCGCCTCTCTGATGTGATGGATTCCGCAAATCCATCCCACGGTCCTCTCGAGTCCCAACCCAAAGCCCGCGTGGACGAACGTCCCGTACTTCCTGAGATCGAGGTACCAGTTGTAAGCCTCCACTGGCAGCCCCTCCTCCTTTATTCGCGCAAGAAGCTTGTCGTGATCGTCCTCGCGCTGAGACCCGCCGATGATCTCGCCGTACCCTTCCGGAGCGAGCAGATCGTCGCATAGGACAGTGCGCGGATCGGCGGGGTTCTCCTTCATGTAGAACGCCTTCGCTTCCTTCGGATAGTTGTAGATGAAAACCGGGCGGTCGTGATCTTCGACCAGCAGAGATTCGTCTTCGGCGCCGAGGTCGTCGCCCCACTTCACCGAGCTGCCCTTCGCTTGCAGGATCTTTACCGCATCGGTGTAATCGATGCGGGGAAACGGGGCTTTGATTCTTTCGAGCTTTGAGACGTCCCGTTCGAGCTCCTTCAGCTCGGGCTGCCGGCGCTCGAGCACGCGGGCGATGATGTACGAGACGAATTCCTCCTGAAGCCGCATGTTGTCGTCCGAATCATTGAACGCAACCTCGGGCTCGACCATCCAGAATTCGGTGAGGTGCCTGCGCGTCTTCGATTTCTCGGCGCGAAAGGTCGGGCCGAAGCAATAGATCTTGCCCAGGGCGGCAGCCGCTGCTTCGCCGTATAGCTGTCCGGTTTGGGCGAGATACGCCGTGCCTTCGTCGAAGTACTCGGTTCCGAACAGGCCGCTCCGCTCTCCGATCGCCGCTGTAAGGATCGGAGTATCGACGAGCGTAAAATCGCGCTCGTAGAAAAAATCGCGGATCGCCTGCTCGACCTCGCTCCTGATTCGGGCGATCGCAGCCTGTCGCGGGGTCCGTAACCAGAAGTGGCGGTTGTCGAGAAGGAAGTCGATCCCGTGCTCCTTCGGTTGAATCGGGTAGTCGACCGGGCTCGCGCCGTAGATGGCGAGCTCTTTGACTGCCAGCTCGAATCCGCCGGGCGAACGGGCATCGGGACGGACTTCGCCCTCGACTTCTATGGAAGTCTCCTGGGTCAACTTGCCGAAACGCTCCCAGGTCTCGGGCGAAACCGCGTTCTTCACGAGTACCGCCTGGAGCAGTCCCGTGCCGTCGCGCATCACGACAAACGCCACCTTTCCCGACGATCTCACGTGGGTCACCCAGCCGCGTACGCGCGCGGGCTGACCGGAATGAGACGGCAGCTCAGAGATTCGGGAAAATGGTGCGGTCATGAGACGGGAGTGGGAGGAAGGCTGGGCGGCAAGCTAGAAGCATTCAATAGGTAGTGTCAACCGCTTCGAGAAACGGACGAGGCCCCGAGCGCTTGACCCTCGGTAGATCGACGACAACCGCAGCAAAGTGCGACCGGCCAACCGGTTTTTCTCAGCTCCGGAGATCGCAACGCAATCTTGACAAGCTCTCCTGTGTAAAACATTGTAGCGGCCCACTGATTTATGAAACAGCGTTCCAATCTGCGACCGCTCTCGGGCACGCGAGCAGTAGCCCGCGCTATCAGCGTCCTCAAAACATTGGGACGCTCCGCCAATGCGTACGGGGTAACCGAGCTCGGAAGCAAAACGGGGCTGAGCAAAGCGACGGTGTTCCGGCTCCTCGGCGCACTCGAGACCGAGGGCATGGTGGAGCGCGACGGCGCGACCGGAACCTACCGGCTTGGCCCGGAGGTCATTTCTCTGGGTGCCTCCGCACTCTCAACGACGGACCTTCGCAACACGGCGCACAGCGAGCTGGTGCGCCTCATGGAGGAGTCCGGGGAAACGGCGACGCTCGAGGTCCTCGCCGGCGGCGAAGTGCTGGTGATCGATGAGGTGCAGGGTCGGTTCCTTTTTGGAGCGACTCCGGAAATTGGACGGAGCTGGCCTGTTCACGCGACGTCGACGGGCAAAGTTCTGTTCGCCTTGGCGCAAAGAAGGCCCACCCTTCCCCGCCTGACAAGGCTGGCCGCAAAAACAATCACTCAGCGGGCAGATCTCGAGCGCCAGCTGGAACGCGTTAGGCACCAGGGCTACGCGGTCGCGGTCGATGAGCTCGAGCCTGGACTCGTGGCGATGGCCGCACCGATCCGGAATCATCTCGGATTCGTCGTCGGAGCGCTGAGCATCAACGGTCCCGGGACGCGCCTTGGGCCAATGCGGAGAAAGACTCTGATTCCAAAGCTCTGTCGTGCCGCCAACCGCGTCTCGCGACGTCTCGGAGCGTCACCGTCGATGATGAGCGCGTCCGCCTACCGGAAACCGGCTCTGGTCACGTGACATTACGAGGCCGTGCGAATCATCACGCGCGCAGGCGAAGGATTCTGCTCCCTGCTCTCGCACCAATACCGCAACGCGAAGTTGATACAGCTCCAAATCTGACGCAGAATCCGGGATACTAGGATCTGCAAATAAAAAAAACGGCACGTCTCGCAATCGGGGGCGTGCCGTTTTTCTTGTTAGCTATTTGTTACGCGAGGCCGGGCGGTCAGCGTGGGTCAACCGATAG
This sequence comes from Gemmatimonadales bacterium, assembly GCA_039933915.1. GTDB lineage: Bacteria > Gemmatimonadota > Gemmatimonadetes > Gemmatimonadales > Gemmatimonadaceae > UBA4720. The sequence goes on from JBDTND010000021.1 coordinate 21,345, forward strand.
ATCAAAATCGCGGCCCGCTCCGTCGCCGGACCCAACGATCGAAGGTCCACGCGCTCGTCCGGCGTATGCGACCGCATTCCCTTCACTCCGAGCCCGTCGAGCGCGTCGACATACTCCGAGATGTAAGAGATATCACCACCGCCCCGCTTGCCAGGATCGAGAGCCTCAACGGGCCCCTGTCCAAGCGCACGACTCACCGAGTCTTCGACGGCGAGGAGCGCGAGATTCCCCTTGGTCGGCGGCATCGCGGGATTTCCATCCTCGAACGTGATCGTCGCCACCGTACCTGGAAGATGATCGGCGACGATCGCGCTCATCGCCTCACGCGCCTTCAATAGCTGGTCCTGCGAGATGAAGCGCAGATCACCACGGGCGAAAACCTTCGGCGCGATGATGTTGTCCTTGCCCGCCGCTGTTCCGGAGATCTTCGTCGAATCGTAGCTCACGTCCGTGCCGCCTACGATCACGGCGGGGTTGAACGTCAGGTACTGCTCGTTCGACAGCTTCTCGCGAAATGCGTTCAGAATTCTCGCCGCCTCATAGATGGCGCCGTAACTTGTCCCTGGAGAGAAGATCCCCGAAGAATGCGCCTGACGCCCGCTCACGACGAGCTGCCAACCGCTCATTCCCCGTCTCGCGACCGTGCCCTTCCCCGCGTCTTCCTCGAACGCGAGAGCGACATCGCTGCCCTTCGCCGCATCGATCAGAGACTTACGTGACACGAGGTGCAACGGACCGGCATCCTCTTCGTCGCCTGTAAACGCGACGATAATCCTCGTGTTGTCGAGAGCGCCGACACTTTGGAGCGCCTTGAGCGCGTAGAGAACGACTACGTCGCCGCCCTTCATGTCCGAGCTCCCCGCGCCTGCCGCGAGCGTGTCGAGCCTGACAAACCGCTCACCCTCGCCCTCGAAGACGGTGTCGAGGTGGCCGATCAGAAGCAGCCGCTTGCCCTTCGTGCCCTT
>JBDTND010000022.1:0-21992 GCA_039933915.1 Gemmatimonadales bacterium
CGTGAAAATGGTGGAACAGGAGAACGGCATCGAGATCAAGTGATCTGACGGGCGCGCGTCGTCAGTCGTCCGTTGGTATTGCTAGCGCCTAACTCCGATTCCGGAGGGCCGCGCGATCTACCTCGGCGATTCGCTGGGCTGCCAGTCGTGGGTCTATTTCAGGGGCAATCTCCTCGTCGGAGAGATCAGCTGTCGCCAATACGCGCGCAATTACGCGTTCGCCGTTCGGAACGAGCACTCCCAGCTCCATCTCGGCTTTCCGGCAAAAGCGTTCCTGGCGCGCGCGATCTTCCATCTCCAGCGGAAAGCCCAGCTGATCCAAACGGGCATGCATTCCCTCGTGGAGAATCGTCGCCGCGATTTCGGCATCCGAGAAGTTGGGGTTGACGGTGAACGTCAGCTCGACCAAACAAGCCCGCTGCTCATGGAAGTAGGCGCCGCGGCAGGCAAAACGCTTCACAATGATGTATGCGAAATCCTGCTTGAGATGGCGAAAATAGTGAGGGACGTAATGCTCGATTAGGGCGAGGCTGCGCGCCAGGCGCACGACCACCTCACCCGTGTCGATGTCAGGACGCGTGTTTTCGACGACGATGGGAATCCCCATCGCTTCGTGCCGCGTGACGCTGACCTGCGTACGGTTTGGGGCGAACAACCTGAAGAATTCCTCGACCATGAATGAAGAATAGCCTGTTGCCTGGTGACTAGTCTCTTCAATTAAGTCGCTCGCGGAGCCATATTTGTGCACCGATGACTACGAAAACCACGACGGTCCTCGACGCCCGGGCCGTCGAGCGCACCTTGAAGCGCATGTCGGTGGAGATTGTCGAGCTCAACCGCGGCACGGACGACCTGATCATCGTTGGAATCCAGCGTCGCGGCGTTCAGCTCGCCGACCGGCTCGTAAAGATGATTGAAGGCGGAGAAGGAGTGTCCGTTCCCCAGGGATCCCTCGACATCACGCTCTACCGTGACGACCTGCAGACAGTCGGCCCGAGACCGGTCGTCGGTCCGACCTATCTCCCGTGGGATCTCGAGGGGAAGCACATCGTTATCGTCGACGACGTCCTGTACACCGGACGCACGGTTCGCGCGGCGCTCGACGAGCTCGCGGATTTCGGACGGCCTGCCAAAATATCCCTGGCGGTCCTGATCGATCGCGGCGGCCGCGAGCTTCCCATCCACGCCGACGTCGTCGGGAAAAAAGTGGATGTCGCCGACGATGAAAGAGTCGATGTGATGGTCGCCGAGCTCGATGATCGCACCGAGGTCGTGATCGTGCCCAAGTCCGCGGCGTGACGGGAACGCTCGGCAAAGATCTTCTTGGCCTCGAGTCGCTGACAGGCGACCAGATTCGACTCATTCTCGATACCGCCGAGCCTTTCAAGGAAATCAGCGAGCGCGCGATAAAGAAAGTGCCCGCGCTGAGAGGATCGACGATCGTAAATCTCTTCTTCGAGAATTCGACGAGAACGCGGATCTCGTTCGAGTTCGCCGAAAAGAGATTGTCGGCTGACACGGTGAACGTCTCCGCGTCGGGCTCGAGTGTGTCAAAGGGCGAGACGCTGGTGGATACCGCGCGCAATCTCGAGGCGATGCGAATCGACATGGTCGTCATCCGCCATTCGGCGTCGGGCGCCGCTCAGTTCCTCGCCGAGCGGATTCAGTCGAACGTGATCAACGCGGGCGACGGCACGCACGAGCATCCGACGCAGGGGCTGCTCGACCTCCTGACGCTGAGGGACCGACTCGGAGATCTCAAGGGACGCCGCGTTTGCATTTGCGGCGACATCATGCATTCGCGCGTCGCCAGGTCGAACATCTGGGGCCTGACGAAGCTCGGCGCGGAGGTCGCCGTTTGCGGCCCGCGCTCACTGCTGCCGAACGCGATCGACGAGTTCGGAGTGAAAGTCTTCGACCGGATCGAGGAAGCCATCGAATGGGCTGACGCTCTCAACGTCTTGCGGCTGCAGTTGGAGAGAATGACCGCGGGCTACATACCGTCGGCGCGCGAATACAATCGCGTGTTCGGGATTTCGCGCGAGCGGTTGGATAGGGCGAAGCGCGACATTCTGATTCTTCATCCAGGGCCCATGAATCGCGGGGTCGAAATTGATTCCGATGTGGCCGATGGTCCGCACAGTGTGATCCTCGACCAGGTCACGAATGGCGTGGCCGTTCGCATGGCCGTGCTCTACCTGCTCGCCGGCGGCAAGCCGGAGCTCGCGGAAGCCGCCAAGGGCGGGAGCAGCAGAAGCCGGGAGGAAAGAGAATGAAGCCGGTACTTCTGCGCGGCGGGCTACTCGTGGATCCGTCGCAGAAGCTCAATGACACCGGGGACGTTCTCATCGCCGACGGCGTCATCGCAAGCGTCGGCGGAAACATCAAAGGGCCCGATGAAGTCGATGTCATCGATTGCAAGGGGCTGATCGTTTCGCCGGGATTCATCGACGTGCACTGCCACCTGAGAGAGCCGGGTCGCGAGGATGTCGAGACCGTTGACACCGGCGCTCGAGCCGCGGCGGCGGGAGGATTCACGGCGGTTTGCGCGATGCCGAACACCGATCCCGTCACGGACAACCAGGCCGCCGTAGGATTCATAGTCCGGCAGGCACAGCGTGCAGCGGCGGCTCGCGTGTATCCCATCGGCGCGATCTCGGTACATCAGGAAGGGAAGGTGCTGGCGGAGTTCGGTGAAATGGTTGGAGCCGGCGCCGTCGCGGTGAGCGATGACGGCAAGCCGGTCGCGAGCGCGCATCTCATGAGGACCGCGCTCGAGTACGCGCGCACGTTCAGGATTCCGGTGATCGATCACTGCGAGGAGCCGACGCTTGCGGCCGGCGGGGCGATGAACGAGGGGATCGTCAGCGCTCAACTCGGACTGAAGGGGGTTCCCGCCGAGGCCGAGGAGATAATGGTGATCCGCGACATTCTTCTGGCGCGACTCACGGGGGGCCACGTGCATCTCGCGCACATGAGCACCAAGGGATCCGTCGAGCTGATTCGCTGGGGAAAGGAGCGGGGGATCAACGTCACGGCCGAAGTCTGTCCGCATCATCTTTCGCTGACCGAGGAAAGCGTGCGCGGCTACGACACGAACGCGAAGATGAACCCTCCGCTTCGGACCGCCAAAGATGTCGAAGCACTTCGTGAAGCTGTGAAGGATGGGACGATCGATCTTATCGCCACCGACCATGCGCCGCACCACTACGACGAGAAGGAGCGCGAATTCGCTGACGCACCGAATGGAATCGTCGGGCTGGAAACGGCGCTTGCGGTGGTGGTGACCAACCTCGTAGAGACGGGCCATCTCACATTCTCGCAGCTGGTCGATCGCATGGCCTGCACACCGGCCCGAATCTTCAATCTGCCAGGCGGCGCGCTCAAGCGCGGAGCGGCCGCTGATGTCACCGTGTTCGATCCCAAGGCCCGCTGGAAGGTCGACCCGGCATTGTTTCTCTCCAAGGGGCGTAACACCCCATTCGCGGGAATGACCCTCGTTGGGCGCGCCGCTTGTACTATTGTGGCTGGGTCGGTCGTCTTTCGATCGGGGAATCCTGCCCGCGGGCGGGAGAAAATGAATCGAGCAAAGGGATGAAGTACGATGGCTGAGAAGGAGGCGGTCTCGCTGGACGCGCTCAATGGCCTCCTCAAGGAGCGCCAACGATACGAGGAGTGGCTCGCGGCGCTGGAAGACAAACGCGCGAGCACGCCGGATTCCGTGTATCAGCGCGTCCAGGGAGATTATCAGACGCGTTTGCGCGAGGTCTCGGGCAAACTCGCCGAGCGTGCGGGCGAGCTGCGCGAGAACATCGACGTGCTGACCGTCCGCCTGGAGGAAATCTCCCGGCAGGAAAAGCAGCAGCGCGAGGCTCGCCAGGAAGCAGAGCTACGCGCGGCTGTTGGCGAGTACACCGACAAGCAGTGGAAGGAAATCGGCGGCGCGTGGGACAAGGAGCTCGCGCGTCTGGTGAAGGAGAAGAACGCGGTGGACACACAGCTAAGCGAGCTGAGCCGGATTTTCGCGTTGAGCGTGAAAGAGAAGCAGGCCGGGGCGATTGCCATGGGCCGCGGCCCCTCGGGCGACGGAAACCGCCCGCCCATTTCTCCTGTCGTACCGCGTCCGGCTGTTCCCGAGCCCCCGACGCTGAACCCACCCTCGCGTATCGAGCAGCCGAGCGCGCGGGCGCAGCCGCCCGCTCCGAGCCCAACATCGAATCGGTCGCCGTTCGACGAGTTTCCGGTTTTGCGTCCCGGCACTGGGGGTGTGGCTGGATCAGGATCCGGGACGGCAGGGTCGCCGCCGTCGACTACGGCTGTCGCGACACCTCCATCAGTTCCGAAGAGCGGAGGAGCGCAGGACCCGAGATCGGAGCAGCACAAGACACTCAAGTGTCCCGAGTGCGGGGCTGCTAACTATCCGACGGAGTGGTACTGCGAAAGGTGCGGCGGGGAACTGGCTACCATGTAGGGGTGGCCGTAAATAGCCGGCGATTTTAGAACGGTGTCTGGTTTAACAGAACGCGGCGGGAGGCGTCAGAAGCTTAGGCGCCAGTATTTAGGTCACGACTCACAGACTTCGCTACCGCGCGATAGAATACGGGCAACTGTCTTTCGGCTGGCTCCAAAGCGATAGGTCAAAAGCGTAGTTCACTGACGCCTGACATCTACGCTTTCTAACGCCTCCCGCCGCGTTTAGTTGCAGTCGAGGGCGACCCGAGATCCGAGAAAAAGCCGAAAACAAAAAGGGCGCCGATTCGGCGCCCTTTTGATTTTCCGGCTGGTTACTTCGCTGCCGCAGCTTTCGCGATCCTGCTCTTATGCCGAGCCGCCGCGTTGGCGTGAATCAGCCCCTTCCGCGCCGCGCGGTCGAGGAGCCTGACCGCGGCCAGCTTTTCGTCAGCGGTTCCGGCGGACGCCCGCTTGAGCGCGGTGCGAAGGGCGGATTTCTGCGCGCGGTTGCGGATGGCAGCGGCGCGCGATTTCCGCATGTTCTTTTTCGCTGAAGCAAGATTTGGCACTAACGGATCTCCGGGGACTTTTGACGGTGGTGTAGCCAAGAAATTTGCCTGAACAACGAGCTTACGTCAAGCCGGATGAGGCTGCTAACTTCAACGCGCAGCAGAAATTACCCTCAGCCCCCTGCCATTGGGACAATCCGTCGAACGGTTCATTCTCATCGCGCCGATGCTCCTGTTTTCCATGGTGGCGCACGAGTACGCCCACGGATATGCCGCGCTCAAGCAGGGTGACAGCACCGCGTACTCCCTGGGCCGGCTCACCTGGAATCCGATTTCACACATAGATCCGTTCATGACGATTCTGCTGCCCCTCATCATGTACTTCACGACGGGCGGGCGAATTGTGTTCGGCGGTGCGAAGCCGGTTCCGGTCAATCCGCGCAATTATCGGAATTTCAAGCGCGGGGACATCATCGTCTCGCTCGCGGGCGTCGCGACGAACTTCGTGATCGCAATCTGCTGCGTGCCGCTCATCATCCTCGTTGGCCTCATCGGCCGCATCTCGCCCGCCCTGATGGAGACCGCCGCGCTGACCCAGGCGATGCTGCAATACGGAATACTGATCAACCTCGGCCTCGCTGCCTTCAACCTGATTCCAATTCCGCCTCTCGACGGATCGCACGTCTTCAAATACATCCTGCCGCCGGCGTGGGCCCTCAACTACCAGCGAATCGGTGCACAGGGATTGCTGATACTCATCCTGCTGATCACCTTCGGAGGGCCGATCCTGAATCTCTGGTTCAAGCCGGTGTTCATTCTCTACGTGCTTGCCTCCAACACTGTCTTCCCCTTTCTGATCCCCAGCCCATGGACGATGGGAACTTGATGCAATCGAGCTCTCTCGCTGCCGGCGAGTTGGCAGGATCAGAAGTCTTTGTCGTCGAGCTGGCGGAATACTCCGGACCACTCGACCTCCTCCTCACGCTCATTCGCGACGAGCAGATCGACATCTACGACATCCCGATTGCCCGAATCGCCGAGCAGTTTCTGGCCCGCATCTCGTCGCTCAAGCTGGATGAAGCGGCCGACTATCTCGAGATGGCGGCGAGGCTGGTTCGCATCAAGGCGCAGATGCTCCTGCCACGGCGGGAAGGCGACGATGTGTGGGACGATCCCCGCGCCGAGCTCGTCCGCCGGCTGCTCGAGTACCAGCAGGTGCGCGAGGTGGTTGATGTTCTCGAGCGCCGCAGCGAGGACCGGCGGAGTCGTTTCGCGCGTGCTTACACACAGCAGGCTCCACAGATACCGGTCTCGGGCCCGCTCACGATCTCCCTTCCGGAGCTGCTCTCGGCAGTCGATCGAGTGCTGAGGCTTGCGCGCAAGCCGCACATTCACGATGTCGTCCCGCGAGCGCTGGACGTCGACGGTGCGATCGGAATCGTGCGGGCGCTGCTCGCCATTCGCGCGCGCGCGCAGTGGAAGGACATTCTCCCCAGGAAGGCCGAGCCGTGGGAAGTCTTATCGCTTCTGCTCGCGCTGCTCGAGCTCGCGAAGCTCGGCGAGGTCCGATTGATCCAGCCCCGCGCGTTTGCCGCCTTCGAGATAACACGTGACCCCTCTAGCGAAGCTGCTTGAAGCCGCGCTCTTCGCGAGCGCCATACCGGTTCCCGTCGACGCTCTGCGCGCGATGGCGACGCACGCCGAGGACGGCGAGACCACACTCGACGCTGCCCTCGAGGAGCTTCGCACTCACTACGAAACCGACGGCCATGGAGTCGAGCTCGTAGAAGTCGCGGGAGGGTGGCAGATCCTCACGCGCCCGGAATACACCGAGGCGATTGAGCGGGCGCAGCTGGCCGCGCGTCCGCAGAGATTGTCCGCCGCCGCACTCGAGACCCTGGCGATAATCGCGTATCGTCAGCCGATCGGCAGAGCAGAGATCGAAGAGATCAGAGGAGTTGGCGCGGGAGCGATTCTCAAGTCGCTCAACGAGCGCGGGCTGATCGACGTCGTCGGGCGCGGGGAGGGACTCGGGCGTCCGCTCCACTATGGAACCACTCCCGCTTTCCTGGAGCAGTTCGCGTTGCGGCATTTGGAAGAGCTGCCGCGCGCCGACGAGCTTGCAATCGCACTGCGCGCTCCTCGGCAGGCGACTCCCACGAGCTCCGCGCCACCCATCAAGGACACGAACGGCGAGACGCCCCCTCGCGCAGATTGATGCCCGAGTCAATGCGGATTCAGCGCGCGCTCGCGCGCGCCGGAATCGCCTCGCGTCGCGGGGCCGAGGAATTGGTTGCCGCGGGACGGGTGCGCATCAACGGAGCAGTCGCCGAGACCGGCCAGAGCGTGAATCTCGGCCGTGACAAGATCACAGTCGATGGAAAAGCGGTCGCGGCGCCTCCAGCGGTTCGCTGGGTGGTCCTCAACAAGCCGACCGGTTTTCTCACCACGCGCTCCGATCCGGGCGGACGCAAGACGGTTTTCGAGCTTGTCGACGATGTGCCGGGGCTCACCTACGTCGGCCGCCTCGACTATATGACCGAAGGCGTGCTTCTCCTCACGACTGACGGCGAGGCGGCGCACAAATTGACACACCCGAGCAACGAAATCGAGCGGACGTACCTCGCGGTCGTGCGAGGCGATGGCGCCGACGCGGCACGAGCAGCGATGAAAGGTGTAGAGCTGGAGGACGGGCTGGTGATGCCGACGGATGTATCCGCTCGGCGCGTCGGACGCGGACTGTGGGAGCTCGACATTACGATCGCGGAAGGCAAGACGAGGGAAGTCCGGAGACTTTGCGAAGCGCTGGACCTCGAGGTCGTGCGGCTGGTTCGCACGAAATTCGGGCCGGTGAAGTTGGGATCGCTGGAATCCGGGAAGACGCGTCCGCTGACGGCGCGCGAGATGGAGATCATCACCGCGCTCATCAGAGGCGGCGGGGGTGGCGGGAGCGGCAGGGGCGCCAGGGGCGGCGGCAAGAGCGAGAACACTACCAGAGGAGCAAGACGTGAGCGCACAGAACGTTTCAAACGCTGATTCATCCATAGTCCAGGAGGTCGTTCGTCAGGTCGGCCGCCGGATCGTCGGCCAGGATTACATGGTGGAGCGTCTTCTCATCAGTCTGCTCACCGGCGGACACGTCTTGCTGGAAGGGGTTCCCGGACTCGCAAAAACTCTTACAGTGCGGACTCTCGCCGAAACGATCAACACGTCGTTCAGCCGGATCCAGTTCACGCCCGACCTGCTCCCGGCCGACGTCGTGGGGACGCAGATCTACGACCAGTCGAACGGGAAGTTCTCGGTCAAGAAAGGGCCGATTTTCGCGAACATCATTCTCGCCGACGAGATCAATCGCGCTCCGGCGAAAGTGCAGGCGGCACTCCTGGAGGCGATGCAGGAGAAGCAGGTGACCATCGGTGGCACTACTCACGTCCTCGAGGAGCCGTTCCTCGTCCTTGCCACGCAGAATCCAATCGAGCAGGAAGGCACCTATCCGCTGCCCGAGGCGCAGGTAGATCGCTTCATGCTGAAGCTTCACGTCGGCTATCCGTCGCGTGAGGAGGAAAAGGAAGTGCTGCGCAGGATGGCGAGCGGAGAGCCGATCCCGGTTGATCAGGTCGCCACGCCACAGGAGATACTCGCGACTCGCCGCCATATCGCCGAGCTCTACATCGACGAGCGCATTGTCGATTACATCGTGGAGATCGTTCACGCGACCCGCAACCCGGAGCAGTCAGGGCTCGCGGAGCTGAAACCGCTGATCGAGTACGGCGCGAGCCCGCGCGCGACTCTCGCTCTCGCACAGGGTTCCCGCGCGCACGCATTCTTGCGCGGACGCTCCTTTGTGACGCCTGACGACGTCAAGGCGATCGCGCCCGACGTCCTGCGGCACCGCGTTCTCCGCACGTACGAAGCGGAGGCCGAAGAGGTGACGAGCGACGAGATCGTGGTTCGGATCCTGGACGCGATTCCAGTTCCGTGATCGGCATATTCCGCTCTCGCGCTCGGAGCAAAGAGCCGCCGCGGCGCACTCCCGAAAAACCCATGGGCGTGCCGCCGGAGATTTTGCGGCAGGTGAAGCTCATCGAGCTGCGGACCCGCGGACTCGTCAACTCTGTTTTCACGGGGGAGTACCGGTCGGTGTTCAAGGGGCAGGGCATGGAGTTCTCGGAGGTGCGAGAGTACCAGCCCGGCGACGAAGTGCGCTCAATCGACTGGAACGTGACGGCCAGGATGCGCCGCCCGTTCGTCAAGCGCTACATCGAAGAGCGCGAGCTCACCGTGATGCTGGTCGTCGATCTGTCCGGCTCGGAGAGATTCGGCACTGTGAAGAGATTCAAGAGCGAGCTCGCGAGCGAGCTCGCCGCGGTCCTGGCGATGTCCGCCGTCCGGAACAACGACCGTGTTGGCGTTTTGTTGTTCACCGACCGCATCGAGCACGTCGTTCCGCCGCGGAAAGGCAGGCGCCACGTGCTTCGCATCATTCGCGACCTGCTGGCATTCGAGCCGGTCGGACGTGGAACCGACATGGTGACGGCAATCGATTACGTCGCAAAAATGCTGGGCCATAAGGCGATAGTGTTCATCGTCTCTGACTTTCTCGAGGGTGACATCTCACATCCCCTCAAGATTCTGGCCCAGAGACATGATGTCGTCGCGGTCACGGTTGAAGATCCAAGCGAGCGTGATCTGCCCGACATCGGCATCGCCCGGCTGGTCGATCCGGAGACCGGTGAGACGTTCGAGGTGGATACGAGCAGTCCGAATGTCAGAGCGGCCTATTCGGAACGCGTGACCGGAGAGCGCGAAGAGCGAAAACATTTGCTGCGAAGACTCGCGATCGACGAGGTGGCTGTGCGCACCGAAGGCGGAGTGGTCGAGCCGCTGCTCCGATTTTTTCGGGCGAGAGAGACAAGGCGTCGCCGGTGAGCTTCCTCGCGCTCGTGCTGCTGTTCGTGCTGCAGGGAATTCCGCCGCAGGCAACGCAGGCGCAGCTTCCGGTGCAGATGGGCTATCGAGTCCGTCCGGACACCGTTCTCATCGGCCAGCCCTTCGACCTTTTCGTCAAAGTGCTCGCCCCGAAAGGCGTGCGCTTCGAATTTCCGGTTGGGCCGGATACCACGATGCAGAATGGCGTCCGGCCCATCGAGCTGCGCGGCGAGAAAATCGTCTCGATGCTCGGCGACACCGCGGTGGCGCTCTACCATTTGGTCGCGTGGGATATCGGAACGCAGCCTCTCAGGCTTCCAGATGTTCGCGTCACTTTCGAGGGTCAGGAACGTCGTCCATCGCTTGCCGGCGCGTCGGTATTCGTCAAGTCAGTTCTTCCCGCGGACACATCGCTGCGAGTTCCGAAGCCACCACGGCCGCTGATCGTGTTGCCGGTGATAGACTGGTGGCGCTGGATCGCTCTGATCGCGGCCGTCGTTGGTGCCGCACTTGTCTGGTGGGCGTGGCGTCGCTATCGCAACCGGCCCCGGCCGCCGATCGATCCCTATGTGCGGGCACGGCAGGAATTCGCGAGAATCGACGCGCAACGTCTGCTCGAGGAGGGGAGGGCGGCGGCGTACTTCGCGGCGATGGTGGATGTGGCGCGAGAGTACCTGTCGGCCCGCGTCCCTCGGGTGCGACGTTCCGACACGACGTCTGAGCTGTTGCGCACGATGAAGCCGCGCGATGGCGTCGAAGCACAGCTGCCGCGACTGCTCGAGCACGCCGACCTCGTGAAGTTTGGGCGACAGGATGTGTCTCCCGAGGAAGCGGGAAAGGCAGGGCTGGCGCTCCGGGCGATTGTTGACCACGTCGAGGCAAGACTCAACCCGGAATCGGAGCCGGGGAAGCGCGCGGCCGCCGCGACAAGGAAGGCGGCGTGAACGTATTCGGTCTCTTCGAATTCTTCACACCCGAAGCGCTCTGGCTCCTCCTGGTTCTCCCGGCGTGGTGGCTGTGGAGAAGATTGCGCCGACAGGATGCGATCGTCTTCTCGCGCACTTCGGTGCTGGCCACCGGCCCGCACGTGGGCGGCTGGATTCCGACGATCATCTTCGTGCTCCGGAATATTGCTCTCGCTTGTCTCGTCATCGCGCTGGCGAGGCCGCGCTCGGGCGCGCACACCGAGACGCAGACGAGCGAAGGAATCAACATCGTCATCGCCATCGATCTGTCCAGCTCGATGCTCGCTCTCGATTTCCGTCCGAATAACCGGATCGAGGTGGCGAAGGCCAAGGTCAAACAGTTCATCGCCCGCCGCACATCGGATCGAATCGGGATCGTGGCGTTTGCGGGCGAGGCACTGACTCAGGTTCCGCTCACTACCGATTACCCGGTCGTGATGCAGGCTGTCACTAATCTTCAGGCCGGACAGCTCGAAGATGGAACAGCGATCGGCAACGGCATTGCCACCGCGGCAAACCGGCTTCGTGATGCACCGGGCAAGTCGCGCGTGCTGATCATTCTTACAGATGGAGTCAATAACCGCGGCAGCATCGAACCGTTGGTTGCGGCGAAGGCCGCGGCTGCGTACGGGATAAAGATTTACGGCATTGGGGTAGGGAGCGCCGGTATGGCGCCTGTTCCCGTTGGACGAAACGCCGCTGGGGGGTTGAGGTACGAGTACCAGCCGGTCGAAATCGATGAAGCGCTGCTCACGAACATCGCTCGTATGACGGGGGGCAGATACTTCAGGGCGCGCGACGCCGCGGCGTTGCAGAACATCTACGCCTACATCGACCAGATGGAGCGCGCGCCGGTTCATTCGACCACGACCGTGAGATACCGGGAGCTCTATCGCTGGCCGCTGATGATCGGACTGCTCGCGTTGTTCGCGGAGCTCGCCATCGTAGCGTGGAAGGCGCCGCTCCCGTGACGATGACTACGTTTCTCAGGTACATCCAGTGGCCGTGGCTGCTGCCGCTCGCAATCATCCTGCCTTTTGTAACGGGCTGGCTGGTCCAGTGGGGACTGCGCGCCCGGAGAGCCCGCATGGCGAGGCTCGGCACACCATCGATGATCGCGCGGCTCGCGCCATCCCTCAGGCAGCAACGCACATGGTCCGCCGTGCTCCGTGCAGCACTTGCAACGCTCCTCGTCGCTCTGGCACTGGCTGGCCCGCGTTGGGGTGTGGAGCAAACGGTTGTCAAGCAGCAGGGCGTCGATGTCGTGCTCGCGCTTGACGCTTCTCTCTCGATGCTTGCGACGGACGAGAAGCCGAGCAGGCTGCAGGCGATGAAGCAGGACATCGACCGCCTTCGGGATCTGTCGCCAGGTGACCGATTCGCGCTCCTCGCGTTTGCGGGACGAAGCTACATCCTGACGCCGCTCACCAGTGACAACAGCGCGCTCGACCTGTTCCTCCAGAACCTCGACCCGTCGATCGTGGGGCAGGGCGGAAGCTCTCTCGCGAGTGCTCTGCGTCAGGCGTCGAATCTTCTCGCTATCAACAAGACTCCGGGAGACAAGGCGATCGTTCTGATGAGCGATGGCGAGGGATTCGACAATCCAGCCGAGGTCCTCGCCGAAGCCCGCCGGGCGCGGGAGATGGGATTCACGATAATCACAGTCGGGTTCGGCACCCCCCAGGGTTCCACCATTCCAATCGTCGAGAACCGGACGGTGACCCAGAAGCGGGATGAGAATGGCAATATCGTCGTGACGCACTATGACCCCGCGCTCCTCAAGGCCATCGCGGACGAGGCGAAGGGGACTTTCATAGACGCACGGACTTCCGACAAAGCTGGCAAGGTGCGACTTGCGCTGAACAACCTGCGGGCTAACCCCCGGTCGCTCGTCTCGGGCGAGAATCTGGGAGTGCAGTTCCAATGGTTCGTGCTGGCCGCACTCCTGATATTGGCGCTCGATACGTTCCTGCAGACCAAGCGTCGCCGGCGCCGTTCCGTTGCGGCTGCCGCGACTACCGCCGCGATGCTCATGCTCACGATCTCGTGCCGCAGAGGACCGGAGCGAGACAAGCCCGCGATTGTGCTCTACAACACGGGCACCAGGCTGCTCCAGCGCGATTCACTCCAGCCGGCGATCCCACCTCTCACGCGAGCTTCCGACTCGAAGGATGCAGAGGTGCGTCATCACGCGCGCTTCAATCTCGGGCTCGACTATCTGGTTCAAGGCCGCCGGCTGAAGGTGCCGGATTCTGCCGATGTACCACTCGATAGCGCTCTCTACCGGTACAAGCAGATTCTGGAGGTTGCCGTCGCCGATTCTGATGCGAGGTGGAACTACGAGCTCGCGCTGAGGCAGAAAAAAGGCGGTGGTGGCGGAGGAGGCGGAGGTGGTGGAGGGGGTGGCGGCGGAGGCCAGAGCAAGAATCCGAGTCCGTCTCCGGCGCAAAGCGAGAGCAAGGCGCCCGCGCCCAAGCCGGTGCCAGGAATGACGCCCCAGCAGGCGGAAGCGGTGCTCAACGCGGCAGAAGACAAGGAGACCGACGTCCAGGGAAAGCGCCAGAAGAAAAACGTCCCCGCGCCGCCGAGGGGTAAGGATTGGTAGCTTGGTTGTTGCAATGCCGTTGATCTCCATTCTTCCCAGCGCCGTCGCGGACCAGATAGCCGCCGGAGAAGTCGTCGAGCGCCCGTCGTCGGTCGTAAAGGAGCTCGTCGAAAACTCGATCGATGCCGGAGCGACCGCGATCGAGATTTCGCTCGAGGACGGCGGTCGGAAGATGATTCGCGTGAGCGACGATGGGACGGGGATGTCGGCCGAAGATTTGCCGCTCGCGCTCGCTCGCCACGGAACGTCAAAGATCACCAAAGCCTCGGATCTTGTCGGCGTCGCCACATTCGGCTTTCGCGGCGAGGCACTCCCGGCGATCGCTTCGGTTTCTCAGTTCGAGATCCAGACAGCGGCGGCTGACGGCGAAGGCACCGCCATGAAGGTGAGCGGCGGCACGATGTCTCCGGCTGAACCGATCGCCCGACGCCGCGGAACCACGGTTTCCGTTGGCCAGCTTTTCTACAATATTCCCGCGCGCCTGAAATTCATGCGGAGCGCCCGATCAGAATATAGAAGCGCCGTGGAGTCGCTCACCGCGCTGGCGCTCACGCAGCCTTCAGTGCGCATCCATCTGTCACACGATGGGAAGAACGCGCTGACGCTGCCTCCCGTGTCGAGCGTCCGGTCGCGCCTCGGCGCGATCTGGGGCGGACGATATGCGGAAGACCTGCTCGACGTCGAGGACGTTGCGGGGCCGATTCACACGAGCGGACTGGTTCAGCGGCCGGCGGATGTCGGGACTTCGACGCGACGAACCTTTCTGGCGATCAACGGACGCGCCGTCCGCGACGCTGGTATCGCGCGCGCTGTAGAGACCGCGTACAGATCGACGATAATCGCGGGAGTTCGTCCGTCGTTCTTCCTCAACATTACACTGCCCGCGGACGCCGTCGATGTAAACGTTCACCCAGCGAAGGCGGAGGTAAGATTCCGGGATCGCTGGAACACTGAGCGCGCGGTAGAGACCGCGGTCCGGCGAGCCCTGGGTACTTTGGACAGCGCGGCGTCTCTCGGATTCCGTGGCTCCAGCTTCAGCCTCAGACCTGAACCGCTGTCGCAGAATCCCGGCTCCGAGATTCTGCGTCCTCAAGCCGATCGAGGTGCGCCGCTGTTCACCGGGATTGAAACCGGAGACCAAGCAGAAGCCGAGGAATACGCGACGGCGGTATCCCCGGAGGATGTCGCGGTTTCAGCTCCAGCCATCCCGCCGCTGTTTCAATTGCGTCGCACCTACATCGCGTTCGAGCACGAAGATGGTCTCGTACTAATCGATCAGCATTCCGCTCACGAGCGGGTGCTCTATGAGCAGTTCATGCACACGCTCGAGAGCGGGGCGGCCCCAGCGCAGCGCCTGCTCCTTCCACTCACTCTCCATCTCGGCCCCGCGGAAGGCGAAGCGTTCGATGCGAATCGTGAATACCTCGAGCGCCTTGGCTTCGAGGTCGAAGGTTTTGGCGGACACACTCTCATCGTCAACACGGTGCCGATGCCGCACCAGCGTTTCGACGCGGAGCGTTGTTTGCGTGAAACGCTCGATGCTCTGACCGGTGACCGGGTTGCGGGCGCGGCCGCCAAACACGAGCGGCTTGCGGCGACCGTTGCGTGCAAGGCAGCAATCAAAGCGGGCGAAGAGCTGTCGCAGGGTGAGATGCGGTCGCTCTTCGCGTCGCTGCGCGATACCACGCTTCCGGCTCATGACGTCCACGGCCGCTCGACGATCGTTCACCTCACCTGGGACGAGGTAGAGCGGCGTTTTGGCCGGCGATAAGCTGCGCATTATCTGTGGGCCGACAGGCGCCGGGAAATCTGCCGTTGCGATGGAGCTCGCGTCTGCACACAACGCGGCGATCCTTAGCGCGGATTCCCGGCAGATCTATCGTCGCTTCGACATTGGCACCGCCAAGCCAACACACGATGAGCGCGCGCTTGTGAGCCACTTCGGAATCGACGTTGCCGAACCGGCCGAGCGCTACTCCGCCGCGCGCTGGGCCGTCGAGGCGCGCGGATGGATCGGCGACGCGGCTGACCTTGGCAAGGAGCCCGTGGTCGTCGGCGGGACAGGACTATACATCAAGGCGCTTGCCGAGCCTCTCTTTTCGGCGCCGCAAGTGGATGCTGCCAGGCGAGCCCAGCTCGAGCGCGAGCTGGAGGCCAAATCGGTCGCTGACCTACGCAAGTGGTGTGAAGTGCTCGACCCGCCGCGCGCTCACCTCGGCCGCACACAGCTGCTGCGCGCGGTCGAGACTGCACTCCTGGCGGGGGAGCGCATCAGCGATCTTCACGCTGAGCACAACGCCGCGCGTTCGAACGAAGCTTCCGGCCGGATCGCGTATTTGGTGGTTGATCGCGCCGCCCAGCTCGGCGGGAGAATAGAGGCGCGCGTCGACGGCATGCTCGAGGCGGGCTGGGCCGACGAAGTGCGAGAGCTGATTCGCGCTGTGCCCCCGGACGCGCCGGCGTGGAAGGCGAGCGGCTACGCCCTGATGCGCGAGCACGTCGAGGGCCGGCTCGATTTGTCAACGGCAAGACAGCGGGTCATTATTGAGACGCGACAATACGCGAAACGACAGCGTACGTGGTTCCGACACCAGCTGCCGCCGGCAGCCGTGACCCTTGTAAATCCTGAAGACTCTCAAGCCCGTGCTGTTGTGCGAGAGTGGTGGGAGAGATCTGAGTGAAGATTGGCATCACGTGTTACCCGACGTACGGCGGGTCCGGCGCCGTCGCGACCGAGCTCGGCATCGCGTTGGCCGACCGTGGACACGAAGTTCATTTCATCACGTACCGGCAGCCGTTCCGGCTTCCATCCTTTCTGCCCCGAATTTTCTTCCACGAAGTCGATGTCGGCCGGTATCCGCTCTTCGAGTTCCCGCCGTATGATCTGGCGCTGGCCGTGCGAATGCACGAAGTCACGCTGACGCACGGCCTCGAGCTGCTTCACTGCCATTACGCGATTCCCCACGCCACGAGCGCATGGATAGCGCGCGAGATGCTGCGCGAGGCGGGGGAGGATGTTCACGTGATGACCACGCTTCACGGGACGGACATCACGATCGTCGGCCAGGATCCGTCATTCTATCCGATCACGAAATTCTCGATCGAGAAATCCGATCAGATAACGGCAGTCTCGCAGTACCTGCGGGAGGAGACGTGCCGCGCCTTTGGCTGCGACGGTCCGGCCGTCGAAGTGATTCACAACTTCATCGATCCCGAGATCTACAACCGCGAAAAGTATCCTCCGCTCCTGAAACAGGAGTTCGGTCCCTCGAAGCCGATTCTCACTCACATCTCGAACTTTCGGACGGTCAAGCGAGTGCGGGATGTGATACGAGTTTACGCCGAGGTGAACCGAGAGCTGCCAAGCGTGCTGGTGATGATCGGTGACGGACCAGATCGCCCGGCAGCGGAGGAAGAAGCGCGGATACTGGGCGTCGAACATTCCGTGTCTTTTCTCGGGAAACTCGATCAGATTGCGCCGCTTCTCGCAGCGTCGGATCTCTTCCTCCTCCCGAGCTCGAGCGAGTCGTTCGGTCTGAGCGCGCTCGAAGCTCTGGCGTCAGGGGTGCCCGTGATCGGCACCAACGCGGGTGGTTTACCGGAAGTGGTACGGGATGGCGAGACCGGAGTCCTTTGCGCGGTTGGGGATGTCCCGGGAATGGCGGCGGCGGCGCTCGAGATTCTTCAGGACCGCAAGCGCTGGTCGGAAATGAGCAAGCTCGCCGCCGCAGATGCGCGTGCGCGCTTTTCTCGCGATGCAATCGTTACCAAGTATGAATCGCTCTATCGGAAATCACTCTTGCCCAAGCAATCATGACACCCTTGCAGGCGACCGTCCTCGGCATACTCCAGGGCCTCTCCGAGTTCCTGCCGATCAGCAGCTCGGCCCACCTCACGCTGGCGCCGTGGTTTTTTGGCTGGGAGGACCCCGGCCTCTCGTTCGACGTCGCGCTCCATTTTGGGACTCTGCTCGCAGTGCTGTGGTATTTCCGACTTGAATGGCTAACGCTGCTCAAGGCGGCGTTGGGAATAGTGACGACCGGACGCATTGAGACGCCGGAAAAACGAAAAGTCATTTACCTGATAATTGCGACCATCCCGGGCGCCATCGCCGGCTTTCTGCTGCAGTCCCAGGCGGAATCCGCATTTCGAAGCCCACAGATCATCGCGGTCGCGCTGATAGTCATGGGCATAATCCTGTGGCTCGTCGACAAGCTCGTCGATCAGCGCCGCATCCTCGGCGAAATGCGCTGGATCGATTCGCTTCTGATCGGCCTGTCGCAGGCGATTGCGCTGATCCCCGGCGTTTCGCGATCCGGCGCGACGATTTCCGCGGCCCGCGGCCTCCGCTTCGATCGCGAGAGCGCGGCAGAGTTCAGCTTTCTCATGAGCATGCCGATCATTGCGGCAGCCGTCATCATGGAGGGTCCTAACGCGCTACGTGAGGGTGGGATCACGAACGAGCTGATGGCCGGAGTCGTCGCGTCGGCGATAAGCGGATGGCTCGCGATCTCAATTCTCATGCGATTCGTCAGCCGGCACAGCTACGGAATTTTTGCGCTGTACCGCGTGCTGCTCGGCATCGGTGTTCTGGCGGTGATCTACGCACGCGGTTAGCGAAGCGCGCTTCGACGGGGCGACGCGCGAAGCGCTCGAGCAGCTGCTCGGCCTTCCACGTGTCGAGCTCCTGGAAACCACCACTTCAACGCTCGACGTCGCGCACCGGCTCGCGGGGCAGGGCGCGTCGGCGGGAACGCTCGTGATCGCGAATGAACAGACGGCCGGACGCGGGCGGGGTGGGAAGAGCTGGAAGTCATCTCCCGGCGCGGGACTCTGGCTCACTCTCATAGAGCGCCCAACAGATTCTTCCGGCCTGGGCGTCCTCTCGCTCCGGGTTGGGTTGGCGGCCGCCGAGGCGCTTGATCGCTTTGCGGCAGAGCCGATCCGACTCAAATGGCCGAACGACCTGTTCATTGATCGCGCCAAGCTCGCGGGAATTCTCGTGGAGGCGAGGTGGCGCGAGCAGACGGTGGAGTGGGTCGCGATCGGCCTGGGGGTGAACGTAAAGCCACCCGGGAAAGTGGAAGCGGCGGCGTGGCTGGAACCCGGCACTGACCGCGTTGACGTGCTCGCCGAGGTCGTTCCGGCGATGCGTGCGGCCGCGTCGTCAACCGGTCAACTGAGCGCTGACGAGATGGAGGAATTCGCCGCCCGCGATCTCGCCCGCGGACGAATCTGTATCGAGCCGGCAAATGGGAGAGTCGCGGGAATCACTCCGAGTGGCGAGCTTCTAGTCGTGCTGGCGGACTCGGTTGCTCCGTTTCACTCAGGCTCACTTGTTCTCGAGGATGCGTGATGATCGTCGTGTTCGACGTCGGCAACTCGGAAATCACGATCGGTGTCTTTGACGGCGAGGAGTTGGTCTCGCATTGGAGACTCACGACCGCCGCGCCCCGTACCGCCGACGAGCTGGCGCTGCTGATCCGCTCGATAGTCGGGTCCGAAATCGCCTCTCCCGGAGGTGCGGACGGATCGGCGATTTGCTCCGTAGTGCCGGCAATCACGCCGATGCTGGCCGAGGCGTGTGAGATGTGCTTTGGCCGGAAGCCGGTGATGGTTGACGCTCGTGCCAAGCTGCCGATCAAGCTCGACGTCGAGGAGCCGTTCACAGTGGGGGCAGACCGCGTTGCGAATACCCTGGCCGCGAGCCGCATCCATAAGAGAGATGCAATTGTGGTCGACCTCGGAACGGCGACCACGTATGACTGCATCACGGCGGACGGGACTTTTCTGGGCGGAGTGATCCAGCCCGGCATCATGATTTCGGCTGATACCCTTTTTCGGCGAACGGCGCAGCTGCCGGCCACCGACATCGTCCCACCCAGGAAGGTCATCGCGCGACGCACCGACGAGTGCATTCGCGCGGGCGTCTTGTACGGAGCGGTAGACTCAATCGACGGGATCGTCCGCAGGATCAAGAAGGAATGGCCCCACAAGACGGCGCCCCTGGTAATAGCCACCGGGGGCATGGCTGAGACGGTCAAGCCCCATTCCAGGGAGCTGGAGCTTGTCGATCCTTTCCTGACCTTGAAAGGCATCCGATTGGGGTACGAGCTGATGGCGGGCTAGTCGGTTGGGGCCCGGGACAAGCAAAAGAACGAGTGGTGAGCGAATAGCTGGTAAAGGCCTGTTAGCCCGATAGCTGCAGACCCCGGGACTCCCCTAATGGCGTGAGGTAAAGGCGTCGTTTTGTCCCTTACTCGGTGTAGTAACGTCCCGACGTAGTAAGGCTTTTAGCTATCCAGCCCAGCCGCTAATAGCTCACGACTTGTTCTTTTTCAGATCCTGGTGTTCGGTTACTGGACTTCCGGCCTGACGGTTACTCCCGGGTCTCGTCCGCCCCTGGGGCCCTTCGGAAAGGCTCTAAACCAAGCCTGAGACTCCTGGGTTGACGCCCCGAGCCACTACCAGTTAATTTGCTACCCTTAGCACTCACTACGGTAGAGTGCTAACAGCAGCGCTTCCTACCCAGCCACTTTTACCAGCAGAAGGGCAGCCAATTATGGCCACAAAAACACAAGCTACTCCCAACACGAAGGTCGCTCCTCTCGCCGATCGCGTCGTCATCAAGGCGCTCGAAGACACGGAGCAAATGCGCGGCGGACTCTTCATTCCCGACACGGCCAAGGAAAAGCCGCAACAGGGTGAGATTATTGCCGTCGGACCCGGCCGCTACGAGAAGAACGTCCGCGTCCCGATGGAGCTCAAGGTCGGCGACAAGGTTCTTTACGGAAAGTACAGCGGCAGCGAAGTAACCATCAACATGGAACAGTACCTGATCCTTCGCGAGACCGATGTGCTCGCGGTCGTGAACTAAACCAGACACCCACAGAGCGAACACATGGCAGCCAAAGAACTACATTTCAACACCGATGCGCGCGCGGCTCTCAAGCGCGGCGTCGACCAGCTCGCCGAGGCGGTCAAGGTCACCCTTGGACCCCGCGGACGAAACGTCGTAATCGACAAGAAGTTTGGCGCACCGACCGTCACCAAGGACGGCGTGACTGTCGCCAAGGAAATCGAGCTTTCTGATCCGCTCGAGAACATGGGCGCGCAGATGGTGAAGGAAGTCGCGACCAAGACCAGCGACCTCGCAGGCGACGGTACCACCACCGCCACCGTGCTGGCGCAGGCGATCTTCCGCGAAGGACTCAAGAACGTCACCGCCGGTGTAAACCCGATGGCGCTCAAGCGCGGCATCGACGCAGCCGTCTCCGCCGTTGTCGAGGACCTCAAGAAGATGAGCGTCCCGACCAAGGGCAAGAAAGAGATCGCCCAGGTCGGATCGATCTCCGCCAACAATGACAAGGAGATCGGCGATCTGATCGCCGAGGCGATGGAGAAGGTCGGCAAGGACGGCGTCATCACCGTCGAAGAGGCAAAGGGCCTCGAGACGACGCTCGAGACGGTCGAGGGAATGCAGTTCGACCGCGGCTACCTCTCGCCGTACTTCGTCACCGATCCGGAGAAGATGGAAGCGGCGCTCGAAGACGCGCTGATTCTCATCCACGACAAGAAGATCTCGTCGATGAAGGATCTCCTTCCGATCCTCGAGAAGGTCGCGCAGTTGAGCAAGCCGTTGCTCATCATTGCCGAGGACATCGAAGGCGAGGCTCTCGCAACGCTCGTCGTCAACAAGCTTCGCGGCACGCTCCGCGTCGCAGCAGTGAAGGCTCCGGGATTTGGCGATCGTCGCAAAGCGATGCTCGAGGACATTGCCGTCCTCACCGGCGGTCAGGTGATCTCCGAGGAAGTTGGATTCAAGCTCGAGAACGCAGTCGTGACCGATCTCGGCCGCGCCAAGCGTATTGTCGTCGACAAGGAGACGACCACGCTGATCGATGGCCAGGGCGACGAGGAGAAGATCAAGGGTAAGATCAAGGAGATCAAAGCAGCGATCGACAAGACGACCTCTGATTACGATCGTGAGAAGCTCCAGGAGCGTCTGGCGAAACTCGCAGGCGGTGTCGCTGTGATCAACGTCGGCGCACCGACCGAGAGCGAGATGAAGGAGAAGAAGGCGAGAGTCGAGGACGCGCTTCACGCTACTCGCGCCGCGGTCGAAGAGGGAATCGTCCCGGGCGGCGGCGTTGCGCTCATTCGCGCCCAGAAGGCGCTCAAGACGCTCAAGCTCGCCGATTCTGACGAGCAGATCGGTGTCGACATCGTCCGCAAGGCGATCGAGGAGCCGATGCGCATCATCGTGCAGAACGCCGGTGGTGAAGGCTCGATCGTGGTGGAGAAGATCCGCCAGTCGAAAGAGAACAGCTACGGCTACAACGCTCTGACCGATGAGTACGAGGATCTGGTTGCGGCCGGCGTCATCGACCCGACCAAGGTCACCCGCACCGCGCTGCAGAATGCGGCGTCGATCGCGGGACTTCTGCTCACGACCGAAGCATTGATTGTCGAGAAGAAGGAGCCTGCTGGTGCTGCGCAGGGCGGCGGCGGTGCTGGCGGCGGCGGTATGGG
>JBDTND010000023.1:0-21843 GCA_039933915.1 Gemmatimonadales bacterium
CGTGCGATACGATGCTCGCCGCCAACAGCACTACGCTGATCAACTTTCCAGACAATAACGGCTCCGATGGTGATCTGAGGATAGAACGCGTCGCCCCGCGGAATCGCAAGGCTCTCACCCCCTTGTCATTGACTAGCCAAATCGCGATATCACCCAAATGCTGACAATCGACCTCACCGGCAAGCGCGCCCTGGTAGCAGGGGTGGCAGACGACGCTGGGTTCGGCTTTGCAATCGCGAAATCTCTGGCAGAAGCGGGAGCGAGCGTCATGGTTGGAACCTGGCCTCCGGCGCTCAACATCTTTACGAACCTGATGGAGCGGGGGAAGATGGATGCATCGCGAAAGCTGTCCAGCGGAAAGCTTCTCCAGTTCGAAAAGGTCTATCCGCTCGATGCAGCCTGGGATACCCTCGCCGATGTGCCCGAAGACGTCCGCTCCAACAAACGCTACAAGGACACCGGTGATTTCAGCATCGACGGAATGACTCGTCAGCTCGAGGCGGATTTCGGCGGCAATTCGCTCGACATCGTAATCCACTCCCTCGCGAACGGTCCCGAAGTAAAGAAGCCGCTCCTGGAGACGAGCCGAGCGGGTTATCTCGCCGCGATCAGCGTCAGCGCGTACTCGATGACTTCGATCGTGTCGCGGCTGGCTCCACTCATGCGCAAAGGTGGCTCATTCCTCTCGCTTACTTACCTCGCGAGCGAGCGCGTCATACCGGGTTATGGTGGCGGAATGTCGTCGGCCAAAGCGGCGCTCGAGAGCGATACTCGCGTGCTCGCCTTCGAAGCCGGCCGCAAATACGGAGTGCGTGTCAACGCGATCTCAGCGGGACCATTGGCATCCAGGGCGGCGAGCGCGATTGGAATCATCGAGAAGATGGTGGCGTACTGCGCGGTCAATTCGCCTCTGACTGAGCCTTTGCTGGCGGAAGACGTAGGGCACGCTGCTGCATTCCTGTCGAGCTCGCTCGCCGACGGAATCACCGGCACCGTTCTCTACGTCGACAAGGGCTACCACTCGATGGGGATGGCGCTCCAGGAAGGAGTTCCTAACGCCTGACGCCGTTGTCAGGGACTCTTCTTTTGCGCCGCTGCCGCGGCTCTCGCCTGTTCGATTCTGCGCCTGATTCCCTCGAGCTCTTCGCGCGAGTGTTTCCCTGAAAGCCTCATGGTGGTTCCAGTCGCGGGATCGATCCACGTGATAGTCGTCACGCCATTTGACGTCTCTGCCGACATAGTCCGTCCCAATGGTGCGGCCGCCGGCGCTGACAGCGGCTGGACAGTCCTGGGCTGAGTGTCGGGAGCAGCCGCAGCTTTCGCAGCCCCAGGGTTGGCTCGTGCTCCTGATTTTTCAGCCGTCTGCCGCGGTTCCGTCCCTGCTCCCGTAACGGCAAAAGCGCTCAACTGGGTCTGGACGACTTCAGCAAGCAACACCGTGTCGCCCGGCGCAACTTCATACAGGGTACGCTTTTCACCGATCGCTCTTGGCGTACCGACCACCCGAGGCGGCGGCGACTCCGCTGCTGCATCGGCATCAGCCATGACGGCTCCCAAAACGCGCGAAGGCGCGAACAAAGGTGCACTCGGCGCAGGAGCATTCGACTTAGCCGCACTCGGCGGACCCGCAGAGAGGGCTCCGGCACTCAGCGATACCGCATTCTCTCGCTGCATGGCAGCACCAGCCCCCACGTTTCCACCGGCAGCGATTGGCTTGCGCTTCGACGGCAGGACATCCAATCGCGAGTCCGTGGGTACGCCTTTTTTCGGGAATTCGAGCACTGGCGTAGGCGCTGCTGCTGTCTTCGCTACAGGGGCTGTGGATTGTGACGCGGCGGCTCCTGAAACCATGGCTGGAGGTACA
Organism: Gemmatimonadales bacterium; assembly: GCA_039933915.1. Lineage (GTDB taxonomy): Bacteria > Gemmatimonadota > Gemmatimonadetes > Gemmatimonadales > Gemmatimonadaceae > UBA4720. The sequence continues at coordinate 1,865 of JBDTND010000023.1, forward strand.
TCGGCTTCAGCCGCCGGCGCCAACGCAGCAGCCGGATTCGAAACCGCCTTGTTGTCGGTAGCGGTCGAAGCTGCGTTCCGCTCGTTGCCAATATTGCGGACCACCACGAGAGTCCCGCCCGCGACCACGAGCAACGTCGCTGCGATCCGCCACACGATTGGATCAAAGCGCTTCCTCGGAGCCACAGCCGGGATCACGCCGCGTGGTGCGTTGTCCAGCGCCATCAGGATTCGCGACGAACCCGCGATGAATCCGCGCGCCTCCGCGACAGCGGCGGCGCACGCCGGGCACTCTTTGACGTGAGCTTCAGCCCGTGCGGCTTCATCGGCGCTCAGCGCGCCGTCCAGCCATGAGTGAATCGTTCCTTCATCAAGATGCTGCATTCTTCTCTCTCTCTTCTCGACTTTTCTGCAATGCCTCGTAGCTCTCCACCAGCCGGCGACGCGCACGCGACAGCGTGGTCCCCACCGATCCTGGCGAGAGCTGCAATGCCTCTGCGATCTCGTTGTAGTCCAGCCCTTCTTCCCGCATGAGCAGCGCGAGCCTGTCCCGTTCCGCCAGTGCATCGACCGCCTTGCGCGCCATCGCTGCTTCCTGAGCGCGCTCGATGGTCGTCTCCTCCGGCTCGACCATCGTGTCTCGTTCCTCTTCCGCCAGCAGGGCGAGATGCTTTCGACGTCTCATGTCTTTCCTCGCTTCATCCCGCACGAGATTGGTCGCCACCGCGAACAGCCACGCGCGCTCGTTCTGAATCGAAGTCTGCCGGAGCGCGCGCACAAACGTCTCCTGGGCTACTTCCTCCGCCCAGTCGCGATCTCCCAAACGCCGAGTGAGATATCGCACCAGCGCGGCGTTGTAGGTTCGGAAGAGTCGCTCGACGTCCGTCACTCGCCTACCAGCGGTCTCGCAGCATCGCCAAGTCGCGATCAGTGAGCCGGTCTTCTCCCGCAGGAGTGAGCTCGATCGCCATGTTGCGGCCCGCAACGATCACACGCTCGCCGACAGTGAACGCTTCGCGCAGGTCCGGTTGCAGCTCGAGCAGTTTGAAATAGGCCTCCGAGAAGGGCTTCACCTGGAGTACGGTGCCGGATTTCTTGAAGCGGACGTCCGTCCACACGCTGTCACGCAAAACCAAGGTTACGTTACCGGCGCGGCGGACATTCGAGTCGTCTCTCACGCCCGAAGAGGCATCCGCGTCCGACATGTTGGTGACGGACCGCTGGGCGGCGGCTGACTTCGCTGCTTCGAATTGCACTGCGGCAGGAGCCATGGGCGCTGCACCTGCGACCGCGCCACGCAATTGAACTCCTCCCGCGGAGCTCATGACCCTGTTGTTCTGCCTCATACCAGGCTCGACGACGAGATAGGACGAGAACTCTGTTGGAATTCCAAAACGTTCCCCCAGCTCGCGGATCTCGTCGTTGAGCTCCTGCGAGCCGCCGTGCTTCCGCTTCTCCGCGCTCAGATAGCCAATGCGCTGAGTTGCCCACAGTCTCGCCACAAAGGGATTCTCGCGCGAGCGATCCGGGAAAAACACTCGGCTGCTCCAGCTCACGGGGCCACTCGTAGTCTGACCATCGAAGCGCAGGACCGCATTTCCACTCCCGTCGTAGCGCGCGAGTATTACCAGGTCCTCTCCGGCAAATATGTCCACAGGTCCCGATGGGTGCATCTTGAGCAGTCGCACGCCATCCGCGCGAACTCGCACGTCGGTAACGAGCGGACTTGTCAGACGGCTCGCCACGATGCCGACAGCGCGCTCGACGGATTCCTCCGGACGCACGAAGCTGGCAGTGCCGCGCCCTTCCAGGGCAAGCTGCTCTATCAGCGAAACATTGAGATCAGCACCGACACCGAAGGTGAACAGTCTGCGTGAGCCGCGCTGCTTTGCGACACTGGACGCGATCACGGAAGGATCCCGTTCTCCAACCGTCGGCTGTCCGTCCGTTAGAAAGAGCACGATCGGAAGCCGTCCCGACTGAACCGAAGACGACAGCGCCTCATCCAGCGCGCCCGAGATGTTCGTCGATCCTTGAGCCTCGAGCTGATCGAGATACCGTTCCGCCGCGCGGATATTCTCGCGACTTGCAATCGAGAAATCATCGCGGAAGGTCCGCACATCGCTCGAAAAGTCTATCAGACGGAACCGGTCCATCGGCGACAGGGTCCGCAGGATCTGCTTTCCTGCCGCGCGCGCCTGTTCCATTTTCTCGCCGCTCATCGAGCCCGATACATCTATCACGAAAGTCAGATCGCGTGGCACCGCTCGCGGACGAATTGCCGGCGGCGCCAGCGTTATGAGAGCAAAGCCGTCGCCATTGCCCGGCGCGTTTGCCAGCATCGCAATCGCCGCGCTGGCGGAGCGCCGGATTGGGATGAGAAGCGTGACCTCTCCGCGCGCGTCCCTTATCTCAAACCGGCGCGCCGATCCGCGATTATACGACGCGAACGAACGGTCGCTGAAGCCGTCGTCGGAGCCGCCCGAGCCGTAGCGCTGCTCGAAGATCGAGTGCGTCGGCGAATAGGCCGTTCCGTACATCGGATCATTGGGATAGGTGAGCACGAACGATAAGCGTCCCTCGGGCTGCTGTTGATTCGCATTCCACTGAGCAGACCGCATTCCGCGGAAATAGTCTATCCGGAAGGCATCACCTTCGCGCTCAGCTACAGTCTGAAAGCGGACGACGACTTTCTTCTCCTCGCCTGGCGCAATCGGGAAAATTCGTGCGCGCAAAAGTCCGTATCCCATCCACTCCAGAAGCGCGGGATCCCGCTGGCGGCGCACGATCTCTTCATAGATCCCGCGCGCGCGGTCCGCGCTCATCGTCTCGCCCGAGACGAGCTCGCCGTTGATCGAGAGCTTGAGATCCTGGAACGCAGCACCCTTCGGCAACGGAAACATGAAATCGGCTTCGCCGACTCTGCTTCCTCTGTTCACGAACGTCTCGGTGATCTCGTACCGGAGTACTCGATCCACGAGATCGACGCGCACATTGCTGCTCTGGCGGACGACATCGGGCGACGGAATGCCGCACGGCCGCATGACGCACGGCTGTCCCGGCCGGCACGGCGGCGGAACAGGGCAGGGCCAGGGCCGCGGTGGGCCTTCAACGATTTGCGCTGAAACCAGCGCGGGAACTCCGAATGAGATTGCCAGCAGTAATGAGCGCATTGCACACCAGTAGAAGTGGGTTCTACTATGGGACGTGCCTCGCCGCCTCACTTGCACAGACCAAATGGAATCGGCTGTTTGCCTGGTGCCAAACCTCGCTGGAGGGGCCTAAGAAGGCCTGGGCTTCTTCTTCCGGCGTTTCTGGAGGTCCCGCCTCTCATCTACTCGTACTGCCAAAAGCCGGTGGTCCGCGCGAACCATTGTGCTCTCGAACGATTCGCCTTTCCTCCGCGCAGCCCATCCCATCGAGAAGGGCGCCGGCGCGGACAACGGCGCGGCTGCGCGTAACCTCGCCACGACGTGCTCCGTCTGGTCCTCGTCCGAATCACCCAGTACTACCAGGAATTCATCCCCGCCGACCCGCACGACCGCTTCCTCCGCCCGCACGTGTCGCATTAGGAAACGCGCCATCTTCACCAGCACCGCGTCGCCCTCGGCGTGGCCATTCTTGTCGTTGTACTGCTTGAAGTGGTCGATGTCGAGATAGATGCACCCCCACTCGCTTTTGGGCTGCGCTTCGAATTGGCGTGTGACGGTGTTCATGTACCTGCGGTTGTAGCACCCGGTGAGTGGATCGCGGACGCTTAGCTCCAGCAGCTGCGTCTGCAGCTCCTTTCGCTGAGTGATATCCACGAGAATTCCGTGGCAGTACTTTTCGCCGGTTACTGAGTCGACCGAAAGAAACGCGCTGTCCACGACCGTCCTTATCTCGCCGTCGCGGCGAGTGAGCTGGAACTCGACGTCTCGCACCGACCCCTCGCGCTCGAGCATCGCCATCTCTCTGGCACGCACGTCGGGACGGACGAAATCGCTGGTCCGATAGCCCTTCAGATCGTCGAGAGATTCGACTCCGAACATTTCCAGAAACGCCGGATTGGCATCGACGATCTCGCCATCCAGTGTCGTGATGTAAATTCCCTCCTTCAGGCGTAACGCCAGCTCGCTGAGCGTTTGCGGATCGCTCAGACTGCGGTGACGTTTCGGTTTTCTGGGTTTCCTGGAGCGCTGAGGACGGCTTACGTCACGGCTCACATCGATGCCTCGGCCAACGGCATGTCCGTTGCTTTGATTGAAGGGTGAAGATTGGAGATATTATGGCATCCAGCCGCACGCAGGAACAGATGAAGCGATGACGTTTCGGACCGCCGGCATACACCACGTCACCGGCATTGCGAGCGATCCGCAACGGAATCTTGATTTCTATGCGGGCATCCTCGGCCTGCGACTCGTCAAGCGCACCGTCAACTTCGACGATCCGACCACCTACCATTTCTATTTCGGTGACGAGTCAGGAAGACCTGGCAGCATCCTCACCTTCTTCCCCTGGCCGGATGCGCGTCGCGGTCGCCAGGGCGGCGGTCAGGTTGCCGTTACATCGTTTTCAATCCTTCCGAGCTCCGTCGGATTCTGGATCGAGCGCCTCATAAAAAAGAGAGTCGAATTCGAGCGGCCCGTAGCGCGGTATGAAGACGAGCGTGTCATCGCTTTCAAGGATCACGAAGGGTTCATGGGAGAGCTCGTCGCGCACGCCGCGGCCGACTCGATTCCCGGTTGGTCCGGGGCTGGTGTTCCGCCCGAGCACGCAATCCGTGGACTCCACTCCATCACTCTCTGGCTCGACGCGAATGAGCACACCGGTCAGCTTCTCACGAATACTCTCGGCTTCAGGCTTGTGCGCGAGCAGGGAAGCATTTTCCGGTATGCCGCCGGAGTTGGGGGGCCTGGAACTATCGTCGATCTTCGTTGTGTTCCAGGCATCTGGCACGGTGTGATGGGAGCAGGAACGGTGCACCATGTCGCATTTCGCGCCGCCAGCGAAGCCGAACAGCTGGAGGTCAGGACGGAGCTGACATCGCTTGGCTACAACGTCACACCGCAGCTGGACCGCGATTACTTCAAGTCGATCTATTTCCGCGAGCCGGGCGGAGTTCTGTTCGAAATCGCAACTGATAGCCCTGGATTCGCCGTCGACGAGCCCGTCGATGGCCTTGGCCAATCGCTCAAGCTTCCGGAATGGCTGGAGCCCCGAAGATTCGAGATCGAAGCACTCCTTCCGAACATTCACGCGCCTCTGGAACTGCACGGTCCAAACGCATGACTGAAGACCTCGGCTTCATCCACCGCTTTGAAGCAGCAGGCGATTCCCCTTCCGGCGACACGCTGATCGTTCTGCACGGCACGGGCGGGGACGAAAACGATCTCATCGGCATTGGGCAGGCGATAGCCCCTGGTGCCGCGATCGTGAGTCCGCGCGGAAATGTTCTGGAGGCGGGAGCGCCGCGATTTTTCAAGCGTCTGGCTGAAGGCGTGTTCGATCCCAAGGAGGTGCGATCACGAGCAGAAGAGTTGGCGCGATTCATTCGAGCCGCGGTAGTCACATATCGACTCGATCCGGCACGAGTATTCGCCCTGGGCTACTCCAACGGGGCGAACGTCGCATCAACGGTGATGCTCGTCGAGCCCGGTGTGCTCCAGGGGGCGATCCTGTTTCGGCCAATGCTCGTTTATGAGCCGACCGTGAGGAATGATCTCAGCGGTTCCACCGTGTTCATCTCGGCGGGTCGAATGGATCCAATTGTTCCGCCCGCCAGCGTCGAGCGACTTGTTCAGCTGTTCGAGTCCGCACACGCCGAAGTCACTCTCAAATGGCAGCTCACCGGACACAGTCTTGCGCCAAACGATGTGCGCGAAGCGGCGGAATGGTTCGCTCTGCATCGCGCAAGGGTATGAGCTAATTTCCAGATGAGAATCGACCTCGCCGCTCTATTGCCGCGCATGCCTTTCATCACCTGCCGCATATAGCCCAAATGTCCCAGCCATCCGATACCGCAACTGCTTCGCGGTCAGCAGCTTCTTCATCGCCACCACCCGCGTCGTCGAGCCAATCGCTCGAGGATCTGTGCGTCAACGCGATCAGAGTTCTCGCGATGGATGCCGTCCAGAAGGCCGACTCGGGCCATCCGGGCACTCCGATGGCGCTGGCGCCGCTCGCGTACGTGCTGTGGACCCAGCACCTTCGCTACAATCCCGCCGATCCCGGTTGGCTGAATCGCGATCGCTTCGTGTTGTCGGCTGGGCATGCGTCGATGTTGTTGTACAGCGTGCTTTATCTCACCGGATACGATCTCACGCTCGATGATTTGAAGCAGTTCCGTCAGTGGGAGAGCAAGACACCCGGCCATCCGGAGTATGACCATACCCCCGGCGTCGAGACGACGACCGGCCCGCTCGGCCAGGGGGTTGGCAACTCTGTAGGGATGGCGGTCGCCGAGGCGCACATGGGCGCGGTGTTCAACCGCGAGCAGAAGATCATCGACCACCACGTGTATTTCATCGCCAGCGATGGCGACATGATGGAAGGCGTCTCACATGAGTCCGCGTCGTTCGCTGGTCATGTGAAGCTGGGCAAGCTGATCGGATTCTACGACGACAATCACATCACGATCGAAGGTGACACGGCGCTCACCTTCAGCGACGACACTGGTGCCCGCTTTGAAGCCTACGGCTGGCATGTTCAGCATGTCGCCGATGTGAATGATCTCGCATCACTCAATCGCGCAATCGACGCGGCAAAGGCGGAGACCTCGAAACCGTCGTTGATCGTTGTTCGGTCTCACATTGGGTACGGCAGCCCCAACAAACACGATACGGCGGAAGCCCATGGGTCTCCGCTCGGCCAGGACGAGATCACACTGACCAAGCAGGCGCTCGGATATCCGTCGCTGGAGCCGTTTTACGTCGCTCCCGAAGCCCTTCGCTACTGGCGTGAGGCCGCGAAGAAGAGAGCGAAATCGGAAGACGATTGGAAGAAGGTCTACGATGCATACAAGGCTGCGAATCCGGGACTCGAAAAGGAGCTGCAGCGTCGTCTCCGCGGTGATTTGCTCGAGGGATGGGAAGAGGCGATACCGGTTTTCACCGCCAAGGACGGCAACGTCGCCAGTCGCGCCGCATCGGGCGTCGTCATCAACGCCATCGCCAGTAAGATTCCCGAGCTGATGGGAGGGTCGGCCGATCTCGCCAGCTCCACAAACACGATCATCAAGGGAGAGCCCAGCTTCTCCGCGGAGAACTACGCGGGCCGCAATTTCCATTTCGGCATTCGCGAGCACGCGATGGGATCGATCATGAACGGGATGTCGCTGTTTGGGGGAATAATTCCCTATGGCGCGACATTTCTGATCTTCTCCGATTACATGCGGCCGTCCGTAAGACTGGCCTGCGTCATGAGCCGTCACGTCATCTACATCTACACCCACGACTCGATCGGACTCGGCGAAGATGGGCCGACGCACCAGCCCATCGAGCAGCTGAGCACATTGCGCGCGATTCCCCACATGACGCTCATCAGGCCGGCCGATGCGTCTGAAACGGCGGAAGCCTGGCGTGCCGCTCTCAGGAACACCAAGGGACCAGTCGCGCTGGTGCTGACGCGGCAGAAGCTGCCTTTCATCGACAGGTCGAAATACGCTTCCGCCGCCGGACTCGCGCGCGGCGCATATGTGCTCGCGGATGCACCGGGTGGTGCGCCTCAAGTCGTACTCATGTCCAGCGGATCTGAAGTGGCGCTTATTCTCGACGCGCAAAAGAAGCTGGAAGCGGACGGTATTCGCGCCCGCGCGGTGAGCATGCCCAGCCACGAATTGTTCGCCAGCCAGGATCAGACGTATCGCGACAGTGTGCTGCCAAGGGGCGTCAAGCGTATCGCGATCGAGGCGGCACATCCGATGTCGTGGTACAAATGGGTAGGAGACGATGGAGTGATCCTGGGACTGGAGCGCTTTGGCGCATCGGCTCCGGCAGCGACCATCTACACCCACCTGGGGATCACAGTCGACCGCCTGGTCGAGACCGCGAAAAAGCTCGTTAGGTGAACGGCGAGCCCAACCTCCGCGATATAAGCGTCACGCTCAACCCCGACACTCCGGAGTGGCCAGGCGACACGCCGTTCTCGTGCGGATGGGCATCGCTGATCGGAGCAGGGGCAAGCGTGAACGTCTCGTCATTCACATCGAGTCCGCACGTGGGAACTCACGCCGACGCGCCGCTGCACGTGCGTGAGGGCTGGTCCGGTTCCCACGAGCTCTCGCTCGATGCCTTTTTTGGTCCCGCTATCGTTGTGGATGTCTCGAGTCTAGATAAAGAGATCGAAATCGACGAGCTGGAGAAGATTCAGTCGCTGCCGTTCGTGGAGCGGCTGCTGTTGCGAACCGGGAGAACGATTGCCAGCGGAGCGTTTCCGGAGGATTGGCCGACACTCTCGGAAGCATGCGTTCGCACGCTGTTGGGACGTGGCCTCCGGCTGCTCGGCGTCGATGCGCCCTCGGTGGATCCACGATCGAGCAAGAATCTGCCAGTCCACAACATGCTCTTCTCGGGAAATGCCGCGATCCTCGAGAATCTCGACCTTCGTCGAGTCACACCTACGATGTATGAGCTGATGGCTTTTCCACTCAAGCTCATGGCACTCGACGCCGCTCCCGTGCGCGCGGTGCTTCGTCAGATCGTGACCTGAGTCCGGCCTCTCACTCTTTCGTGAGGGCGCGAGGGGTGCTCGTCGCCATTGCACGGGCATCGATGCACTTTCGAGCCGAGGGACAACAGCCGAGCGAGCCGGCCCCGGAGCTGGTTGTCCGCAGACCACTATAGCTGAATATCACTGCCTCGGTCGTTTTTCGACTTCTTCGCGATCTGCTTCGCTGATTTCTCGAGAGCTCTTCGCTTTGCTTCGGGGTCTGCTTCGATTATGAGAGCCGATTTTCCCTCCCCGCGGTCGTGCGTCACCGAAAGCACGTCTCCTTCCTTCGCTCCCTCGGGAAGCAACCACGCCGGAATCGGCGTAACGGTACGTCCGTCGACCTCGATCGAAGCCGATCCATCCTCGATTACATCAACCACCCACGTGTGCTTCGAATGCTTGCCCATGATCGACGCCTCCCGACTGCTGCCAGTATATCTGCACGCGCCCCTAGAGTAGCACATGGCATGTCCTATGCGCCATTGCGCGTCTCCGAACCACACGATTCGCACCACATCGCAAGAGATCATCTATGCACAGCGACTCAGGTCACACGACCTCAGTTTGGATGGGCAGCACCGAAGTCCCGCAGTTCCAGCCGCTTACCCAGGATCTGCGCACGAATGTATGTGTGGTGGGTGCCGGCATTGCCGGAATGACCACTGCCTACCTGCTCGCGCGCGCTGGACGCGCGGTAGCACTGATCGACGATGGGCCGATCGGCGGAGGGGAGACGAGCCGCACCACCGCTCATCTGACTGCCGCGCTGGACGATCGCTACTACAACATTGAAAAGCTGCATGGCGAGGAGGGCGCCCGGCTCGCTGCCGAGAGCCACATGTCGGCGATTCACAGAATCGAGACCATTGCGTCGATGGAAGACATCGACTGCGAGTTTGAGCGGGTTGAGGGCTACCTCTTTCTTGGTGGCGGCAACACGCGCAAGGATCTCGAGCGGGAGCTCGAAGCCACGCACCGCGCGGGAATAGCGGACACGCAGCTCGTCGATCGCATTCCGTTCGGGTTCTGGGACAGCGGACCAGCGCTCCGTTTCCCCCGCCAGGCCACTTTCCATCCGCTCAAGTACCTGAAGGGACTCGCGCGTGCGATTCTTCGCGACGGCGGCAAGATCTACACTGGTGTGCACGCTGAAAAGATCGTCGACGGCGAGCCCGGTCGAATTACGACGAGCGCTGGTCACGTCATCAGCGCGGACAACATTGTCGTCTGCACCAACAGTCCGGTCAACGACTGGCTGATCATCCATAGCAAGCAGGCCGCCTATCGAACGTACGTGGTCGCCGGACGAGTCCCGAAAGGCTCCGTGCCTCACGGTTTGTACTGGGACACGCCCACTCCGTACCACTACATTCGGGTCCACCCGGCCGAAGACAAATCCGGCCGCGAGCTCGATTATGAGATGCTGATCGTCGGCGGCGAAGACCACAAAACCGGTCAGGCACAGGACACCGAAGAGCGGTTCGTGCGTCTCGAGCAGTGGACTCGGGAGCGATTCCCTATGGTCGAGCGAATCGAGTATCGCTGGTCCGGCCAGGTCATGGAGCCGGTCGACTATCTGGCCTATATCGGCAGAAATCCCGGTGCCGACCAGCACATCTGGATCGCGACCGGCGATTCAGGAAACGGCATGACGCATGGCACCATCGCCGGCATCATCCTGAACGAGCTGGTCCAGGGCCGCAAGCACCGTTGGGCAGACCTTTACGATCCGTCGCGCGTCAAGCTCCGCGCGACCGGCAAGTACGTGAAAGAGAATTTCAACGTTGCGGAGCAATACAAGGATTGGTTCACGGGCAGCCACACAAATGACATCGCCGCTATCAAAGCCGGCGAAGGCGCAGTGATCGGACAAGGACGAGGAAAGATCGCCGTCTATCGCGATGAGCACGGCAACATCCACCAGTGCTCCGCCGTGTGCACTCACCTGTATTGCATCGTCCGCTGGAACGGCACGGAGCGAACCTGGGATTGCCCATGCCACGGATCACGCTTCGATCCATATGGGAAGGTAGTGAACGGACCCGCTATAGTCGGGCTTTCGCCTGTTTCTCCTGAGCAGCCACGGGAGAAGGACGCAACCTAGCGGAAACCCGATGGTGCTTGCCATCGTCGGCCAGCGGAATCGCTTTCTCAACCGGTCTGCCATCCACCGTGAGCTCGATGGCGCCGCGCTGAACGCCATCCGGATTCGTCACCACGATCTCGTACGTCGATGATCTGAAGCGATACACGATCGTGAATTCTTTCCAGCTTTCGGGGATGCAGGGCTCGATGAACAGCTGCTCGCCCCGTTGCTGGAATCCCAGTATCGCTTCGAGAGCGGTGCGATACATCCAGCTCGCCGATCCAGTGTACCACGTCCAGCCACCCCGCCCGAGATGTCCCTTCGCCGTGTACACATCGGCTGCGATCACGTACGGCTCGACCTTGTAGATATCGACCGCTTGCGGAGTCGCCGCGTGCGTGATCGGGTTGAGCATTTGGAACAGCTCGAAGGCGCGGTTGCCGTCGCCCTGAAGCGCGGTTGCAAGCACGGCCCATAGCGCGGCGTGCGTGTACTGAGCTCCATTTTCGCGAACGCCGGGCAAATACCCCTGGATGTAGCCGGGGTCGTGCGTCGTTTTGTCAAACGGCGGCGTGAGCAGCATGATGAGGCGGGCGTCTTCCCGGACGAGATACTTGTTCAGCGATTGCATCGCGATCTTGGCTCGGTCGGGCTGGCCCGCTCCCGAGATGATGCTCCAGCTCTGCGCGATCGAATCGATCTTGCACTCGTCGCTCGTGCGCGACCCGAGCGGCGATCCATCGTCGAAGTAGGCCCGGCGATACCATTCTCCGTCCCAGGCGGATGCCTCTACCGCCTCGGCATAGCCTTCAGCCTTCGCGAGCATGTCGTCGCGCGTCGGGATGTCGCCGCGTTTTTCCGCATGCGTGGCGAACTTGCGCAGCGTCGAGATCAGGAACCAGGCGAGCCACACGCTCTCGCCTTTTCCCTCGATTCCTACCCTGTTCATGCCGTCGTTCCAGTCGCCGCTGCCTATCAGCGGAAGACCGTGGACGCCCTTTGTCGTCGCCCTCGTCAGAGCACGGATGCAATGGTCATAGATGCTTCCAGTCTCGGCCGCGACCTTGGGCAGATCATAGACTTCGTGCTCGTCCGGATTGAGCTCGCGCATTGTGAGATACGGGATATCCACATCGAAGATCCCGGTGTCGCACGAGACATTGACGTAGTGATCCAGGACATACGGGAGCCAGACCAGATCGTCAGAGAACCTGGTGCGTACCCCTCGGCCGGATTGCGGATGCCACCAGTGTTGAACATCGCCTTCCACGAACTGGCGTCCCGCCGCGCGAATGATGTGCTCTCGCGCGACGTCCGGGTCGGCGTATACGAAGGCCATCGCATCCTGAAGCTGATCGCGAAAGCCGAACGCACCGCTCGATTGATAGAGCGCGGTACGAGCCCACATCCGGCACGAAAGCGCCTGGTACAGCGACCACTGGTTCAACATCAGATCGAACGTCGGCTCCGGTGTCTTCACCTGAATCGTCTGAAGTCGCTTCTCCCAGCTCTTCGTATTCGTTTCGACGGCCCGTTTTGCATCGCTTACAGAACGGTTGCGCGAGATTATCTGGCGGACTGCGTCTTCGCCTTCCGCGGCGCCTAACAACATGACGATGTCCCGTGCTTCACCCGGCTCGAGAGTGACACTGACCTGAAGCGCGCAGCACGGGTCTATCGTCGCGCCGATCGCCCCCGACAGTCCGGCGCGCTCGAGGCCGGCCGGACTCGAGTTCGTTCCGTTTCTCCCGAGAAACTCGCGGCGATCCGCGGTATAGTAGGCGACACGCTCGCTGATCGATGCAAATGCCACCGTGTCGGCGAATTGAGCATCGAAGTAATTCCGCGCGAACATTGATTGCGTTGCTTCGTCGAAGCTCGTGCGGATCTGGTACTGCGTGAGCTCGCGAGAAACTCCCAATACCCATTCGAGGTACCAGGTGAGGGTGAGCTTCCTCTTCGTAGCTCCATCATTGCGCAGTGTCAGCACGCTGATCTTCACCGGATCGTTTTGATCGACACCGATCCGGAGCGAGCTGGCCAATCCTTTGTGAGTGTGGTCGAACACCGAGTAGCCCGCGCCGTGACGAACCTTGTACGGAGTGGGTTCGTGGATCGGTAGCGCCGTCGGTGTCCACAGATCACCATTGGCGTCATCGCGAAGATAGATGACATCGCTCGACGGATCCCGTACCGGATCATTGTGCCACGGTGTGAGACGATAGAAGAAGCTGTTACCGGCCCAGGTCGTTCCGCTTCCGCCTTCGCTCACGATGAACCCTGCCACCGGATTGCCGACGACATTGGTCCAGGGAGCCGGCGGGAGATCGCTGCCCGTCAGGTGTATTTCGTATTCATCCTCTTTGTTGAACCCACCCATTCCGTTGAATGACTCGAGTCCCGTGCCTGGATCGGCGGTCTCCGCGTGAATCGGCACCGTGCCCAGCGGGACGATGTCGCGGTTCATGATCTCCAGCTTGGGCGGATATCTGTCCTCGACCCCCGGGAACTCGAGGAAGTTGCCGAGGCCGAGGCCATCGCAGTTCACCTGCACCCTCGCCATCGCCTTGAGGAGAGTGATCTCTTCCGGTTTCAGGAGATCGGCGCGCCGAATGAACACACCGCCCGGCCGGTCGAGCAGTCCCGCTTCGCTGGACGCCATCGCAGTCGCCAGCAGCTCGTCGCTCAGCTCCTGCATGTAGGTGAATGGATGCATGTTGAGAATCACGAGATCGCAGGTGATTCCCTTGAGCCTCCAGTAGTGGTGCGTCCGGAGCAGCTGCCTGACGCTCGGCATCCCGACATGGCTCTCGACGGTTGCGAGAAGAATCGGCCAGTCACCTGAAACGCCCAGCCCCCACAGTGCCTGTTGTCCGAGCTTGTTCTCTTCGACCGCGCTCTGCGCGGGGCGGAATCCAGGATGCGGGAACATCAAATGGCCGGCAAGATCCTGATAGAGCGCCGCGTCGGCCGGGGCAATTCCGAGATCTCTCAGCTCCGCCTGGGCCTGCGCCCACGAAAGGTCGAGCGCGCGCCTGGCGCTGTACGGGTCGTGGTACAAATCCGCGAGCTCCACCGCGCGCTCTCTCTGCTCGGTGACGAAAGTAGTGAATGCAACGTTCGCCGACGCGCCAGGTGGAATCCGCACTTTCACGCGCAGCGACAAGATGGGATCGAGCACCGCGCCCACTGTCCCGGTCAGCTCCGCTCCCTCGTCGAGAGCCTCCGCGTTTCTCACGGAACGCCCACGTCCGATGAATTTTGCTCGATCAGTCTCGCAGGTGACCTCCCCGACTACTTCAGGCCCGAATGCGACTACGTGTGCGCACCAGATCGATGCCTCTGTCGCCGATCGCGGACGCCGGGTCGCGAGGAGTGCCGCTTTCCCCTCCAGAAATTCTGTCTGCACGAACAGGTTTCCGAACACTGGATGCGCACGGTCGGCATCGGCGGGAGCGAGCACCACTTCTGAGTAGCTCGTCAGCTCGATCTCCCTCGCCTGCAATGACCTGTTCGTCAGGATCACGCGCCTCACTTCTGCCGCATCGTCGGACGCGATAGCGATTTCAGTCACCGTGTCGATATCGCCATCGCGGCGAATGAACGTGATGCGGTCGCTCGCGAAAAGAACACGATACCACTGCGGCTCGGTTCCCGAAGGCTGGTGCGCCGTCGACCAGACGTGGCCGGTGCCAAGATCCTTTACGTAGCACCATTGGCCGTAATTGTCGCGGGTACTGTCGTGGCGCCACCGCGTTATCGAGAGATTTCCGTAACGGCTGAATCCCCCGCCGGCGTTGGTGATGAGAGTCGTGTAGGGAACGTTCCCAAGAATGCCGACCACTGGCTGCGGCGTGTGCGGCGTCTCGATTTCACGCACTGCCGGCTTTTCCATTTCGCTCGGCACGCGTGCCGCATCGTCTCCCTGTACGTCCTGCACCGTGAGCCGGCGAGGAATCCGCTCCTGCAGCACGAGCTCCGCCGATCGCACCAGTGGATCGGTGTGAAACCGGCGCGGCCAGACCTGACGGTTGAGGGCGTTGTCCAGCGCGACGATACTCATTCCAATGTGATGCGCCATGAAGGTGCATACGATCGTTTTTCTCGAGCCGGGCGATGGCCGCGTAAAGTCCAGCGCGTCACGGAATCCGTACGGCCCGAGCGCACCTTCCGCCTCGAGCACGGTGAGATTCTTCAGCGACTGTCGCGGCTCGACAAGCATGGCGAGCACTGAGGCGTAAGGCGCGATGACCAGCTCCTTGCTCAGTCCGCGCTTGAGCGCGAGATCCGGAACACCGAACCCCCGATACTGATACGTGTGCGATCTGTCGCGCACCGCGTACGCCGATTCCGATACGCCCCACGGCACCCCGCGCTCGGCGCCATACGCGATCTGGCGCTTCACGCTTCCCTTGTGCGTCTGGTCGAGCAGCGTGAAAGGAAAGGTCTGCATCACGAGGGCAGGCATCAGGTACTCGAACATGCTCCCACTCCATGAGAGCAGGGTTCGCGTTCCTGCCGCCGCCGTCAGTGAGCGGCCAAGCCTGAACCAGTGATCGACCGAGACGTCGTCCTTGGCGACAGCAATGAACGACGCAAGCCGCGATTCCGAAGCGAGCAGATCATAGTACGAGTTGTCGACGGTGTTGCTGCCGATGTGATAACCAATCGTGAACAGCTTTCGTTTCTGGTCGTAGAGGAACCGGAAGTCCATCTCGACCGCGTATGCATGGGCGCGTTCCGCGATCGCCCGCAGACGCTTTGCGTCCAGCTCGGAGCAGGTTTTGTCCTTCATCATCTCGAAGCACGCCTGCTTGAGCGCGATCAGGTGTCCCGCGAAGTTGCCGCTATCGACCGTCGAGACGTATCCCGGCTCGAGAACGCGCAGCTCGTTCAGATCGTACCAGTTGAAGAAGTGACCGTGGAAACGGCGCATTCTCTCGAGAGATCTGAACACTTTCTCCACGCGGTCGATCATGTCGGAGCGCGTGATGAACCCGAGGTCCACAGCGCTCACGGTCGAGAGAAGCTGGAGGCCGATGTTCGTGGGCGATGTTCGACGCGCCAACACCGGCTCCGGATCTTCCTGGAAGTTGTCCGGAGCAAGCCACTGCGTGTCCTCGGTGACGAACTTCTCGAAATACGTCCAGTGCAGCTTCGCATAACGGAGCGCCGCCGTGCGTTCGGCATCGGTGAGGTGAATCTCGCCGAGGATTGCCGGCATGCTTAACGCGAAGGCGATGGACGGACTGGCGAGCCACGCCAGCACCAATGGCAGCGTTCCCATGACGAACAGAAACCGGTCGTTTGCGCTCGATGCTCCTCCTATCGTCACATGAAGACCGATGAGCGCGCCGAGCCCGAGGCAGAGCGCGGTTACCGGCCACATCTTGCGCCACGTCTCGAGCTGTGAGCCGATGCCCATTGCGCGCTCGACTTGCGATGCAGTCTGCCATTCGAGAAGGCTTCGGTGGCTGATGAACAGTCTGTAGAGCGTGCGGATGATCGCGTCGGCTGATACGACCGCCTGATGCGGAAGAAATACGACCGCCAGGGCAAACTGCTGCAGGTTCGTGGTGGCATCGCGCCCGACAGCCAGATAGTACGCGAGCCACGATTGGTCGCGTGGTGGACGCACCAGCGAGATCAGCAGAGAAAACAACCACGGGAATGCGATCGTCACGAGCACGATTCCCGTCCACTGGATGATCGATCCCGGAAGAACGAACCAGCCAGTGATCAGCATCGCCAGCTGGAACATCTCGACGAGGCTCCGCCTGAGATTATCGAGAATCTTCCAGCGGGAGATGGCGGACAGACGGTTTTGCATCCGCCCGTCCGGGCCGGGAACGGTTCCCTTCAGCCAGCCGAGCAGCTGCCAGTCGCCACGGATCCACCTGTGCTTTCGCCGCGTGAACGTCAGGTAGCGCGCCGGATAGTCATCGTAAACTTCGATGTCGGTCGCAAGCCCGGCGCGCGTCCACGTACCTTCGATCAGATCATGGCTGAGGAGCGTGTTCTCGGGAAACCGGCCGTGAGTTGCTTCCTCGAACGCATCGACATCGTAGATGCCCTTCCCGGTGAAGCTGCCTTCGCCGTAGAGATCCTGATAAACGTCGGATACCGCGGTCGTGTACGGATCGACGCCTGGATGCCCTGAGTGAATCGCGGCAAAATACGATTTGTACGCGCTCGTGAGAGATACGCCCACGCGCGGCTGGACGATTCCGTAACCTTCGGTGACGCGCCCTATTGCCGGATCATAGTGCGCCCGATTGAGCGGATGCGCGATCGTTCCCACGAGCAGCTGGGCCGCGTCACGGGGCAATACGGTGTCGGAATCGAGGGTGATGACGTAGCGCACGAACCTGAGTCTGCTCGTATCGCCGATGATGGTTGTGAACGCGTCCTTCGCGTCGCCACGCAGGAACTTGTTGAACTGGGCGAGCTTTCCACGCTTTCTCTCCCAGCCCATCCACACCTTCTGCTTGGGATTCCACAAACGCTGGCGGTGAAAAAGGAAAAACACGTCTTCGCCCGCATTTCTGTATTTTGCATTGAGAGCTTTGATGCCGGCCACTGCGGCGGCGAGAATCTCTTCGTCGCCGTCCCTGTGCTCCGTTGGAGAATCGGTGAAATCACTTAGTATCGCGAACTGGAGATTCGGGTCGCGATTGGCGAGATACTGAATCTCGAGGTGCTCGAGAGCCTCCTCCGCACCGTGCACGCTTCCGAGAAGTGTCGGCACAACCACAGCGGTCATGTACTCTTCCGGAATGCCGTCGTCCCGCAGCTCGAGCTTGGACAACAGGCGCGGCGGCATAAAGAGCGTAATCAGCTGGTTGATGACGCTGATACCGATCTCGCTCGCCGGAATGAGCGCGAATAAGCCGATGATGACCTGCGCCGCCATCGGTGCGGCCTCGACCATTTCCAGAATCACCCCGAGCGCCATGACGGTGAAGACAGTTATCCCGCCGAAGTAAAGCAGGTTTGGATGGCGCTGCGTCCAGCGGTACAGCCACTCTCCCGGCGGCGGCGTGTACCCGACTTTCTGCTCGAGAACTGTTCGTCCCTTGTCCACCAGGAAGTAGCCGACGTGCGCGTGCCTCACGTCCGATGGAGCGGCCAGCTTGGCCAGGGCGACCACTTCGCTCGCGACTACCTCTTCCGGTTGCTTCACTCGCTTCGCGATGTGCTCCACGATGTGGCGGTAGTGATCGCGAGTGCCGAACGTCATCGACACATAGTGACCGCTGGGATCCTGGCGGAGAAGCGTTTCGGTGGCGCTTTGCGACTCGACGAAATCCTTCCAGTCGAGGCGCGAGATGGTGCGAAGACTCGTGATGCTGTTCGCAACCGTTACCTGCGTCAGCGCGACACGTCTGTTCGAGCGCGTTGCCGCTTCTTCCGCACTCGGCCCGTCTTCGGCAATCCATTGTTCGAGCCAGATCAGCGGCGTGAAGTTGGTCTGGTACGAACGTACCTGCTGGAGGAATCGCGCCACCCACGTCGGTGTGAACGGCGGATGATCGTCGACGAACGCCGCAAGTGCTGTCGCCAGCGCCTGCTGTGATTCTTCGCTCGCCTCACGGAGAGCGGTAGCAGTACGGTCAGCAGACTCAACTTCCTGGAGCCGAGCTGCCACGCGCAGCGCCATGCGCCTGATGTTCTCGACGAGTCCGAGCCGAAGCATCGTCGGAATCGCCCACAACTCGCCCATGCGCAGCGGTGTGACTGTCTGATACTCGCGCACGAACAGCGTGATGTTGTCAAGATCGAGGTGACCTTCCGTGTGCGCAATCAGCTCGATCGCAACTTCGTAGGCGCGGGGATACCCGGCCAGTGATCCCGTCGCGAGCTTGGGCAGCTCTTCGTAATAACCTTTGGGAAGATTTGTCCGGATCTCTCTGATGTGCTCCTGGACGATGTAAAAATTGTCCAGCAGCCAGTCTCCGGCCGGACTGATGTCTAGTCCGCGCTCCGCGCCGTTGTTCAGCTCGTGATAGACTCGGTCGAGAACTTCCCGCGTGTCTTCGAGACGAAGTAGTAGCGGACCTGCTCCGCGCTGCTTTTGCGCTGGGAGAAGGTGATGTCCGCGCGCGACTGCGCGTGCGCGCTCTCCAAGCCGCTCGAGACCGAGCACCTCGCCGCGAATCGGACCGACGAGCTCTTCGCCGGTTCCTTTGCCGGACCGGCGGAACAGACGACTTAGTGTTGTTGTTGGAGCCTTGGGCGGGGTTGCAGTTGCCACGTCACGTACTCAACGCCAGAGATGTGCCGCTCTCAGATGGGGCACGTCACAAAATATCCTGTTCCCCCTACTCGGCGTAATAAGCCTGGATGCAGAGCGTCACCAGACGCTGGCGGACAAGTTCGTGTTGATCCACATCCTGCGGATGCAGGGTTTCAGAGAGAGAGTTCCAGACCTTCTTGAAAACGACTATCAGCTCCTCGGGCGGAATGCTCTTTTGATGTGCTTCCCGACCCACTCGTTTGATGAGGTCCGCGAGCTCAGTCGTCGGACCGCTCGTATACCTCAACTGCTCAGTGAGCGCTGAGCGCAGCTCCTTAATCGTGCTTTCTGAGAGTGAGCTCACGGGCGCGAGGCAAATAGTTTCTGTTACCCTCGGACTAGTGGAGAGAGGGTAGACATCTGTTCCTAGAATATCTAGGAAGTCCTCCGGATTCGCCAGAGTACCCTCCCTGGCACGATCTGGGGGTCCGTAAGTTGCCGAATGTTTGCGTCCCCTCCTGGCTGGCGGCGTTTGGGTAACGTGTTGATTCTCGCCCATGAAGTGATTGTCGCGGCGTTGTTGGGTCTGATGGTGGAGCTTCGAGGTATGCAGCCGAGGTTCCTCGCACGAGATGAGTCCCCCGAAGATCTTTTTGGGAGCGGATTGTTCGATGCTGTCGTGGTTGACTGTTATCATCCAGACTGCAATGAGCGTCTGCTCGAAACCATCCAGCGCGCCCACGCCGTTCCCATCCTCTTCAGCCCGTCCAGAATGCAGGGCGAGGTAAACGAGGTCGCCGCCCGGCACGGCATCAAGTCGTTCACTCTCCCTACCGACCCGGAGACGTTTGGGAGACTACTCGAAGCCTGAGCTCAGCCGGACCGGGACGCGCACTTTGTCCAGAAAAAACCAACGCCCCGATTGGGGGCGTTTTCTTTATGCGTCGGTCTCTTTTCGTGCGGGTCG
>JBDTND010000024.1:0-20079 GCA_039933915.1 Gemmatimonadales bacterium
GCGCACCAGCTGGGAACTCCGCTGTCGAGCATCAGCGGCTGGATCGAGCTGCTCCGCGAGACCGAGCCCGAGCCAACGACTGCCGCAGCCCTCGATCACATGGAAGCAGATCTGGAACGACTCAAGCGCGTGGCGCACAGGTTTGAGCGCATCGGCCGTCCTCCGCGCCAGGAAGCCGTGGATCTCGGGGCGCTCGTCGAGCGGGTCGCGACCTATTTCAGGGCGCGCGTTCCAACGCTCGCGCAGCGCGTTACGGTATCGTCGTCGCACCAGGGTGATCTCGTGGTTCAGGGCGACGCCGTACTTCTCGAGTGGGCGCTCGAGTCGCTCACCAAGAACGCGATCGACGCCCTGGCGGGTCGCGATGGAAAGGTCGAGATATCCGCCGCGTCGTTGCCTGAGGGCAGGGTACGTGTGCGAGTCGCAGACGACGGCCCCGGCGTGCCTCGGGAAATTCGCAATCAGATCTTCGACCCAGGCTTTTCCACCAAGGAAAAAGGGTGGGGAATCGGACTCTCGCTCGCGCGCCGGATCGTCCGGGATAGTCATGGCGGGGAGCTCGTCCTGGTACCCACGGAACGTGGCGCGACCTTCGACATGGTCCTTGGCTGACCGCGTTATCTTCAGATGATGTCCGAATCGACCAACGCCGCTACCGTCGAGCGCACAGAACCCCTCGCCGGGCTCAATCCGGCTCAACGCGAAGCCGTCCTCCACTTCGAGGGGCCGATGCTGGTGCTCGCCGGTGCCGGCTCGGGGAAGACGCGCGTGCTCACGACCCGCATCGCGCGCCTGATCGAGCACCACGGAGTCGACCCGTCGCGAATACTCTCCGTCACATTCACCAACAAGGCAGCGGGAGAGATGCGCGATCGCATTGCGCGGCTCCTGGGTGAGGAGCCGAAGGGAATGTGGAGCGGGACGTTCCACGCGATCGGCGCGCGAATACTTCGGAGCTCCGCGCACCAGGTCGGGCGCAAGTCGAGCTTTACGATCTATGACGAGGACGACAACCTCGGCGTGATAAAGCGCGTTATGGAGCGCGAAGGCATTCCGCAGAAGCAGTGGAGCCCGAAGGTCATCGCCTCCTTGATCTCCGACGCCAAGAACGCGCTCGTCCCTCCGCCGGAGTACGAATCGCTGGCGATGGATCCAGTCTCTCGGGCGGCGGCCAAGGTCTACAGGCAGATGGAGCCGACGCTTCGAGCGGCGAACGCCGTGAGCTTCGACGACCTGCTTGTCCTTCCGGTCGAGATATTCCGCCAGGACGAGGCGACGCTAGCCCGCTATCGCGACCGGTTTCAGTTCATCCTCGTGGATGAATACCAGGACACGAACCGCGCCCAGTTTCAGTTCATCAAGATGCTCGGGAGTCGACACGGCAACGTGGTGGTCGTTGGCGACGACGATCAGTCGATCTACGGCTGGCGCGGCGCCGACATCCGGAACATTCTCGATTTCGAGAAGGAGTTCACCGCGGCAAAGCTGGTTCGCCTCGAGGACAACTACCGGTCGACTCCGAATATCCTGCACGTCGCCAACGCGGCGATTACGCCCAATGTCAGTCGGAAGGGGAAGACGCTGCGCGCCACGCGGGAGTCCGGAGAGCCAGTGACTCTTGTCGCGGCTCTCGACGAGCGCGATGAAGCAGACTTCGTACTCGAGGAGATCAGGGCTCGCCAGAATCGGGAGAATCGCGGGTTGAACGAATTCGCGGTGCTCTACCGGACAAACGCGCAGAGCCGCGCGCTCGAGGATACGCTGAGGCGTGAAGCCATTCCGTACCGGTTGGTGGGATCGGTGCGCTTCTACGATCGGCGCGAGATCCGCGATCTCATGGCATACCTCAAGCTGATCGCCAACGTGTCGGACGAGGAAGCCTTTCGCCGCGCGATATCCGTTCCGAAACGGGGTATCGGAGACACGACTCTCGACACCGTCGCCGCGCGCGCGCGCGCGGCGCGGGTATCGCTGTCTGAGGTGGCGTCGCGCGAGGACTTGCAGGAGTCTCTGCGCCCGGCGGCAAAAAAGGCGCTCGCGGATTTTACGCGTCTGATTGCCGATCTCCGCGAGCGGGCGAAAGACACGAGCGTCGATGTCCTGATCCAGGAGTTGATCGCGGAGATCCGGTACATCGAATACCTCCAGGCCGAGAGTCCGGAGTCCGCCCGCGACCGGATCGAGAACGTAAGCGCGCTGATAAACGGTGCGGCCGAGACTGTGATCGACGACGGAGGCGAAGTCGGACTCACGCCGCTCGACCATTTCCTGCAGCGCGCGATGCTCGTCGCCGGCGCTGACGCGCTCGACCCATCGGCCGACGCGGTGACTCTGATGACGCTCCACAACGCGAAGGGGCTCGAGTATCCGGTCATCTTCCTGACCGGACTCGAGGACGGGCTCTTCCCCCTCTCGCAGTCGTTCGACGATCCGCCGAAGCTCGAGGAAGAGCGGCGCCTCTTCTACGTCGGAATCACGCGCGCGCAGGAAAAATTGTACCTCTCCCATACCGAGATGCGCCGCCGCAACGGCGAGCTGCTGCCGTCCATTCAGTCGAGATTCCTGCGCGAGGTCGCGGGCGCGCACCTCGACGAAAAGAAGACGCTGCGCGTGACCACGATGGGCCGCGGCAGAGGACCCGCGGGTCGGGATTCATCCCTGGGATTCAGCGGCGCCTATCCGGCGCGGCGCACACACGACGTTCCCTCGTGGCGCCGCCCGACGCCGATCGCCGAGGCCGAGATCTCGCAGGACGAGCCGCGCTACGTGAAGGGAGAGCGAGTCAAGCACAAGCTGTTCGGCGATGGCTCGATTGCGGAGCTCACCGGCGTTGGTCGTGAAGTGAAAGCGGTAATCGACTTCGACGACGAGGCAGTGGGAAGGAAGACGATCAAGCTTGCGTACACGACTCTCGAGCGGGGGCAGGAATAATGGCTGTATCGCGTGAGGATGTGCTTCACATTGCCGAGCTGGCGCGTCTGGGAATCGATGATACGCGGGCCGAGGAGCTTACCAAAGAGCTGAGCGCGATCCTCGCCCACATGGAAGTTCTGTCGCAGGTGGATGCGGCGGGAGCTGCCCCAACCGTTGAAGTCGAGGGCGGAGGTACCCCGCTTCGTCCGGACGCTGGCGCTCCTTCGCTCATGGAAGGGACACTCGAATCATTTGCGCCTTCGATGCGCGATGGGTTCTTCATCGTGCCTCGTCTTGCCACCCACGAGGACCCGAGCGAGAGCGGAGCTTGAGCCTCGAGAACTTCGCGAAGCTCGGCGCGGCAGACATCGCGTCGAGGGTACGCTCCGGAGACGTATCGCCGTCCGACGTGATTCGCGCGTCGTTCAACCGCGCGCGGGAGATCGGCGCGGGACGTGATGGGCTCAACATTTATCTCCACGCCGACGAGAAGGCATCCCTCGAAGAGGCTGACTCGGTGCGGGTGCGCGTGGATAGCACATCGGACGTCGGCGTCCTGGCGGGCGTCCCAATCGCAATCAAGGACAACATCGCGTCCCTCGGTTTGCCGACGACGTGCGCCTCGAACATTCTCGAAGGGTATGTGAGTCCATTCGAGGCTACGGCTGTCTCCCGCCTGCGTGCGAGCGGTGCGGTGATCGTCGCCAAGACGAACATGGACGAGTTCGCAATGGGCTCGTCGACCGAGAACAGCGCTCACGGACCGACGCGAAATCCGCACGACGTGCGGCGCGTCCCCGGCGGATCTTCTGGTGGATCCGCCGCGGCCGTCGCGGCTGGAATCACACCGATCGCGCTCGGCTCCGAGACCGGCGGCTCGGTACGGCAACCGGCGGCGTTCTGTGGCGTGGTCGGCGTGAAGCCGACCTACGGAAGGGTGAGTCGCTATGGATTGGTAGCGTTCGCCTCGTCCCTGGATCAGATCGGAGTGCTCGGCCGCACGGTGGATGACGCGGCTCTTGGTCTCGAGACCATTGCGGGCTACGACAAGATGGATTCGACCAGCTCGGATGAAGACGTCCCGATCTACCGGCTGTCGGCGCTCGGGGCGCCGCCGCCGAAAGCACGCGACCCCGAGACGGAAGCGATTCGTATCGGCAGGAGCCCGATTCCTCAGCCGCCGCCCCCGACCTCGACGACGCTGGATGGCGTCGTCATCGGAAAGCCGGCGGAGTATTTCCCCGATTCGCTCGACCCGAGCATCAGAGACCTTTGCGAGCGATCATTGGATCGCCTGCGGTCGATGGGCGCAACGATCCGCGACATCTCGCTCCCTCAGTCTCCACTCGCGATTCCCGTCTACTACATCCTGGCGCCGGCGGAGGCGTCGTCCAACCTCGCGCGATTCGATGGCGTGCGATATGGATTGCGTGTCGATCCCGGGAAGGGCCTCAAGGCGATGTATGAAGCGACCAGATCTCAGGGCTTTGGCCGTGAGGTGACGCGCAGAATACTGCTCGGTACCTACGTGCTTTCCGCCGGCTACTACGATGCGTATTACAGAAAGGCGCAGGCCGTGCGGACCCTCATCGCGGACGACTTCCGCTCGGTCTTCGCAAGCGGCGTAGACGCGATCTTCACGCCGACTACGCCGACACCGGCGTTTCCTGTTGGCGCCATCAGCGATCCGTATGAGATGTATCTGAACGACATCTTCACGGTGACAGCGAATCTGGCGGGAGTTCCCGCGATCTCGGTTCCTATCGGCCGCGTGCGCAAGCTGCCTGTGGGCGGACAGATCATCACCGCCCACTTCAACGAATACACAATGTTTCGAGTGGCCTACGCTCTCGAAGCAGCGCTTGGCGCCGAGGCCCACCAATGAGTCGCGACCGCTATGAAATGGTCGTCGGGCTGGAGGTCCACGTCCAGCTCAAGACCCGGACGAAAGCGTTCTGCGCCTGCTCGACGGATTTCGGCGCGCCTCCCAACGTCAACACGTGTCCGGTCTGCCTGGCGCTGCCGGGCGCGCTGCCGGTGCTGAACGAGCGCGCCGTGGAGCTTGCCACAAGGGCCGCACTCGGCCTTGGATGCAAGATCAATTCGCTGTCCGTGTTTGCGCGCAAGAACTATTTCTATCCCGACCTCCCGAAGGGATACCAGATCTCGCAATTCGATCAACCGCTCGCGACGGGTGGAACGATCGCGATCGGCAAGGATTCAAACGGGACCGAGCTGAAGATCGGAATCACCCGGCTGCACATGGAGGAAGATGCCGGAAAGTCGATCCACGACCGCTATCCCGGCGCGACCGCCATCGATCTGAATCGTGCCGGCGTTCCTCTCATCGAAATCGTGAGCGAGCCTGACATTCGAACGTCCGCCGGAGCCGGAGCCTATCTGCGCACGTTGAAGCAGATTCTCCAATACCTCGACGTCAGCGACGTGAGCATGGAAGAGGGAAGCCTTCGCGTCGATGCCAACATCAGCGTGCGGCCCCGTGGCCAGGCGAAACTCGGGACGAAGACGGAAGTAAAGAACATGAATTCTTTCTCCGCGGTCGAGCGCGCGCTGGAGGTCGAGTTCGAGAGACAAACCGCGCTTCTCGATTCAGGCGGCAAGGTCGATCAGCAGACGCTGCTCTGGGACGGAGCCCGCGAAACGGTCCGTACAAGCAGAACGAAAGAGGGAAGCCACGACTACCGATACTTCCCGGAGCCAGATCTGCGGCCGCTGATCTTGGATGCGAAGTGGATCGTGGATGCGCGAAAACATCTTCCAGAGCTGCCGGACTCCCGAAAGAAAAGACTGGCTCAGGAATATTCGCTCGCTCCGGTTGAAATCGATCAATTGACCGCGACCCCGGCGCTTGCGGAATACTTCGAGGCCGTAGCGCGGCAATCGAAGGACGGGAAGGGCGCCTACAACTGGGTGATGGGTGAGGTGGCTGCGAGCCTCAAGACATCCGGCGAGGAGATAGAACATTTCCGCGTCCGGCCGGCTGACCTCGCACAGCTGCTCAACCTCGTGCGCGATGGGACTATCAGCCACACCGCCGCCAAACGCGTTTTTTCACGGATGGCCGAGACCGGCAAACCGGCGGCGCAGGTGGCGGCCGATGAGGGTCTGCTCCAGGTCGGTGACGAGAGCGCAATCGCAACGTGGGTCGACGAAGTACTGCAGGAGCACCCCGAAGAGGCGAAGCGATATCTCGCCGGCGAGAAGAAGCTGCAGGGGGTGCTGGTCGGCTTCGTTATGAAGAAATCAAAGGGCCGCGCCGACCCGAAGCTCGTGAATCAGTCGCTGTCCACGCGCGGAGGGTAGAGCGGCTCGGACAAACCGGAAGAATATTTCAGGATCGAGCGCGGCATCCCGAAATGATGCTGCGCTTGTTCGCGAACATGCTCCTCGCCGCCTCGCCGGAGTGCCGCCCGCCGAATCTTCTTGGCCTGGCGAAGGGGCAGGGTTCCTGCCGGATCGAGCTTGTGCGGTTCCGCCAGATCCATTCGGTTGAGCAGATCGATTATGTAATCGAATGCCCGGGTCATGTAGACCTCGACTTCGGCGTCAGTAAGATCCCAGCGGCTTTTCTCCTCGACGAGGTGAAAGATGCGCTGCCACGATTCCGTATCGGCGACGTACACCATCCCCCGGAAGATTCGCCTGTTCGTCGGCGTGCTGAAGATCGTGGGGCTCAGAATCCGATCGAGGTGCTCGTCTGAGTGTGTGTGGTCGCGCATGATCAGCTGCCTGGCGGTGCGGCTGAATCGCTCTCCGATGTGGGTGTCGAACCGGCTCTCCCAGTAGCTGTGCCCCAGAGCGGAAGTCGATGATGTGATCGTGAGCTGATGCGGAACGAAGTAGTTGTGAGCGACTGCATCTGCCGCGAGGTGAGCCAGATAGCCAAGACCGAACGCGCGCAACGGCTCCGATTCCGCGTTGTCGTGGATCTCGACTCCGACGTTCCACGAGTGGCAGTGGCGTCCGGTCGCTGCGTACTTCTTCGCGATGCTCGTGTCCGCGGCGATCGACCCGTACAGAAAATCGTACGGATATGCGGACAGCAGCTCGGCGATGCTCGAGGGGACCAGCGGGAGAGAGCGCATCACCGCTTCCCCGAGGAAGATGTGAGTGCCTGGGGTCCACGCATGCGCAACGGCCGGTGTGAGCATCAGCGCCAGCAGGACTGCCAGCGCCACCCCACCGGCCGAGACTGCGCGCGATGAGGCGCGCGTCATTCGGTGCTTCCTAGATCCCGATGCGCTTGCGCTGGCGGCGAACTGCTTTCCGGAGATCGTTGAGCTCGTCCTGGACCACGTCGTTAATGGCGCCTCTGGCCGTATCGACATAGTCCCGCACCTGCTCCACCATATCATCGACGGGAATCCGCTCGATCAGATCCTCGCCCCGATCGACGGCTGTTCTGAATCCGCGCTTTGCCCGTGGCCCTGCCCAGCGCGCGCCTTCCGCGGCGCGACCACCGGCCCAGCGAGCGCCCTCGAGTCCCCGCGCTCCGGCCCACTTCGCGCCATCGAGTCCCGCCAGGCCCGCCAGCGCGGCGCCTCGGCCCGCGTAACGAACCAGCGGTCCGACCGGACGACTGCCCGAAGGGCCACGTCTCAACAGCAGGGTAATTCCCGCTCCCACCGCGGCTCCGATGATTGCCGCGGTCAGCAGGTCGTACTGCTGCTCACGACCCTCGTCCAGTTCCATCTCTGGGCCTGACTCTCGGGCGCGGTTTCTCCCAATCGTCGGCTCTGCTTTCGTCGTAGTCCCCATCGTTCCAGTCCTCCTCGTCAAATGCCTGATTGATTCCCGTTTGCACGCCGCGAATAGTCGAAGCGGTCGTCACGAAGGCTGATTCCGCTTCCTCCTGCACGACTTCGAGCAGCGCGTTCAGCTGGTTTATTCTGTCTTCCGCCGCGGCCGCGGCCTGCTGCAGCCGCTGATTCACCGCGGCCACCGTCTGACTCACCTGCTGAATGTCGACGCGGATCGCCGTCGACACGTAGTCCACATTGTCGGCGATCGCGCTCGCATGCCGCATCAGCGGGTTGATGTCGCCGTAAATCTTGTCCAGCATGCTGCTGATTCTCTTGTAGCTCTTCCTGACATTCCACGCCGCGGGCACGAGCGCTACGGTCAGGATGATCACGGTGATGGTCATGACCCCGCTCGCTACGCTTGTGATTTTATCCCACCACCCCGGCTCGGCGACGATCTGCCTGGTGTAGATCGTGTCCGGAATAACGCGAGCCGCCTGCAGGAGCAGCTCGGCGCCGCTAGCGATCCATCCCGTCATGTTGGTCAAGTGTGCAAGGGAGAGGCCATTTACCGAGTGACTTTAGGTCACGGTACAAAGAGTGCTCTGTGCGATATATTTGCGCAACATGCATTCACCACCGACCTAATCAACATGCCAGCAGTCCAGTTCGTCGTCGAGGGCGGAAGACCCCTCAGCGGCTCAATTCGTCCCTCCGGGAACAAGAATGCGGCGCTGCCGATCGTGGCCGCCGCCCTCATCTCTCAAAGCAAGGTCCACCTCGAGAACGTCCCCCGTATCCGTGACATCGAGACCCTGGTCGAGCTGATTCGCTCGGTCGGCGCGTCGATGGAATGGGTTGGCCGGAACTCGCTCGAGGTACACGCCAAGGATCTGCGGCCGGCTGATCTCAATCCGACGCTGTGCGCCAAGATCCGCGCTTCGATTCTTCTCGCGGCACCGCTGCTGGCCCGCTGCGGCCAGGTGACGCTTCCGCCCCCGGGAGGTGACGTAATTGGTCGCCGCCGGCTCGACACCCACTTCCTCGCTCTGGAGCAGCTCGGCGCTTCGTTCACGCATGGCAAGATGATCGAGATGCGCGTCAACGGATTCCGCGGCGCCGACGTTTTTCTGGATGAGCCGAGCGTCACCGCAACGGAAAACGCGCTGGTGGCAGCGTCCGCCGCGAGCGGGACGACAGTGCTCCGCAACGCGGCGAGCGAGCCCCACGTGCAGGACCTGGCGCACTTTCTCATCGCCCTTGGCGCGCAAATCGAAGGCGTCGGCACGAACACGATGACCATTCACGGTGGCCGGGAGCTGGGCACGAAACCGGTAACGTACACGATCGGTCCCGACCACATCGAGGTCGGCTCGTTCATCGGGCTCGCCGCGGTTACCAGGTCAGAGCTGAGGATCGAGAACGCCGGCATCGAGCACCTCCGGTCCACCCGCATGGGATTCTCGCGCCTCGGCATCGAGTGCGTGGAAGACGGTCCCGATCTCATAATCCCGGCCAAGCAGTCACGGCAGATCCAGGCGGACATGGGCGGACACGTGCCCAAGCTCGAAGACCAGCCATGGCCTGCGTTCCCGGCTGATACGATGTCCATCGCCATCGTCACGGCGACGCAGTGCGAGGGACTCGTGCTCATGCACGAGAAGATGTTCGAATCGCGCATGTTCTTCGTCGATAAGCTCTCGACGATGGGCGCGCGAATCGTGCTCTGTGATCCGCATCGCGCGCTGGTTCATGGACCGTCGCGCCTCAGGGGGGCGTTCCTCGAATCCCCCGATATCAGAGCCGGCATGGCGCTTCTTCTTGCCGCGCTTTGCGCCGACGGCACGAGCTACATCAACAACGTTGGACAGATCGAGCGAGGTTACGAGCGCATCGATGAACGTCTGAACGCTCTAGGCGCCTCCATCACTCGCGTTGACGATCGGCGTCAGTAAGAGTGAGTGAAGTACCGAAGGAGATAATCCCCGACTTCGAGAGCTGGGGCATTCGCGCGTTCACGACGACGCGTGATGCGGGTACCTTCGGGCTCGCTGGAGCTGACCCCGTCAATGAAGTCATGGGCAGGTGGTCGGCCGTCCAGCAGGAGCTCTCCGAGACGGCACGCCGTCTCGCATCGATCCGTCAGGTGCACGGGACGCGGGTACTCGTGCACACTGGTGGGTGGGAGGGCTGGCTCCGCGGCGGTGAAGCGGACGGCCACATTGCCTCCGAGAAGGGTATCGCGCTCGCCGTTGGAGTGGCCGACTGCGTCCCGGTATTCATCGCCCACCCCTCCGGCGTCGTGGCGCTGCTCCATTCCGGCTGGAGGGGAACAGCCGCCGGCATCACGACCGAAGCGATTTCCGCGCTCGCCAGGTATGGATTGCCGCCCGACGAGCTCGCGATCCATCTCGGTCCGGCAATCTGTGGGCGCTGTTACGAGGTAAGCGCTGAGGTGCGGGAACAGCTGACGGGGCAGCCGGCCACACGGGCTGGCCACGTCGATCTCAGGTCCCTGATCGCCGAGCATGCAACGGAGACGGGCGTGCAAAAGATCACCGTCAGCTCCTCATGCACTCGTTGCGACAACGACCGCTTTTTCTCGCATCGCGCGGGCGACAAGGGCCGGCAAATAGGAGTGATCGCGGCTCAGGCGTAGCCGGCCCGCCAACTTGACTCGCCTCAGCCTCCTTTCTACATTGTATAGGGCGTTCAACTCGGCGGCCAACCGGAATGTGGGGATCCCCCCACATTTTTTTGTCTCTCGAAGAAACCTCGAACCTGCATGAACGAAACGCTGGAAATTCTTGTGGCGTCGGAAATTAAGCCACTTGGACTAGAGCTTTTCGAGTTGAAGGTGGGGGGAAGTAAAGGCCGTGCCGTTCTCGACGTTCGTGTCGAGCGCGAGGACGGAAAAAAAGTGACAGTCGAAGATTGTGCGGTAGCGTCACGCGCGATCGAAGCGAGGCTGGACGCCGAAGATTTTGGCGGCAAAAGGTACGTGCTGGAAGTGTCGTCTCCGGGGATTGAGAGACCGCTCCGGAATGCGAAGGATTGGAAAAAGTTCGTCGGCAGCAGCGTGGTGGTAACGACCAACACGCCGGGCGATCCAGCCGGCAGACGGACGGACGAAGTTGAGATAGCCGGTGTCGATGGTGATGCCGGAACGGAAACTGTGATTGTGCGTAATGAGCGTGGCGATGAGCGGCGCTTTCCGCTCGCCGCAGTCGAGAAGGCGCGGCTGGCGTTTCACTGGACAAGGTAGGGGTTGAGGACATGGCGGCTTCGGTAGAAATCCTGACGGCGATCCGCGAGTTGACAAACTCGAAGCAGATCGACCGGGCAGAGCTGCACGGACTTCTGGAGGACGGCATCAATGCCGCCCTCGCCAAGAAGCACGGGCCAACGGTACAGGCTGAGGTCGATATCGATGAGAGCAAGGGAGCGATTCGCATCGTCCTCCTCAAGACCGTCGTCGAGGAAGTGACCGACCCGGCGGCGCAGATCTCGCTCGAGGAAGCGCGGTTCGAAGACCCGGATTACCAGGTCGGCGACCAGATGGAGATTCCCGTCGATTTCGCGGAGTTCGGAAGAACGGCGGTTCAGGCCGCGAAGCAGCGCATCATCCAGCGAGTCAGAGAAGGCGAGAGATCCAAGATCCGCGACGAATTCTCGAGCAGGGTCGGCGACCTGCTTTCGGGAGAAGTGCAGCAGATCGAGCGCGGGAAGCTCGTCATCATGCTCAACAAGTTTCGCGAAGCGGAAGCAATCATTCCTTACCGCGAGCAGAATCACCGCGAGCACTTTCACCAGGGCGATCCGATCCGCGCCGTTCTCAAGCGAGTGGAAGAGACACCCAAGGGCCCGCGCCTCGTTCTGAGCAGAGCCGACGCGCTGTTCGTGAAGGCGCTGTTCAAGCTCGAAGTCCCGGAGATTCAGCAGAACCTCGTGGAGATCCGGGCGAGCGCTCGCGAAGTTGGAAGCCGCACGAAAATCGCCGTTTTCTCACGTGATGATTCGGTCGATCCAGTGGGCGCCTGCGTCGGGCTCAAGGGCTCGCGCGTTCAGGCTGTCGTCAACGAGCTCGGTGGCGAGCGCATCGACATCGTGCCGTGGTCGGCCGATCCCGAGCGGTTTGCCAAGCTGGCGCTGGCGCCGGCCCGCGTCGCTCGCGTGTTCAGCGATCCGGCGACCAAGACGATTCAGGCGATAGTGGACGAGGACCAGCTGTCCCTGGCGATCGGACGCAACGGTCAGAACGTGCGCCTCGCGTCCGAGTTGACTGAATGGAAAATCGAGCTCTACTCGAGTCGTGAGTGGATGGAGCGCGGCACCGATCAGCCGATTTTCGCTCCGCTTCCTGCCGACGAGCCGGTGTCCGGAGTTAATCCGCGCCTGGCCGAGCTCGACGGAATGCAGCCGGCGACGGTTGCCGTTCTCGAGGAGGCCGGATATCGGACGCTCGACGACATCATCGATCTCGAGCGCGAGGATTTTCTGCGTCTTCCGGGAATCGCGCCTGAGGAAGCAGACCGCCTGATGGCAATCATCGACGAGCTGACGACCGACGAAGCGCCGGAGACTCCGGAAGAGGCCGTAGCTACGACCGAAGCTGACGTCGAAGCCGGCGCCGAGATGGAGTCCGAGGGTGGTAATGCGGCGACGCCCGAGGTGACGCCGGACGCGGACGTGAAGGGGAAGGGCAAGAAGAAGGAAAAGGAGAAGGAAAAGGAGAAGGCGGAGGATTAGTTCCGGTGGACGCCATTCAGCAGCGCAAACTCCTCGGCCTCATCGGCCTGGGTGTTCGTGGAAGAGGGGCAGTAGTCGGAGTTCAGAGAGTGCGGGACGCGGCAAAGCGCGGCAAGCTTCACTTGGCTATTGCGGCGCCGGATGCTTCGAATAACAGTTTGGACAAAGTGCTTCCGTTGCTTCAGGCTCGCGGGATCACGGTAATCGCGGGACCGCCGGCCGCCGAATTGGGCGGGGCGGCCGGTCGCGAAACGACTGCAGTAATTGGAATTGTAGACAAAGGTCTGGCAAAGGGGATTCAGGCGCTGAGCCTGACACACATGCCGGATGTCCGTAAGGAGGAGTTGGGTTGAGCAAGCTTCGAGTACATGACCTGGCAGGCGAGTTTGGAGTTCCGACCGACGAGGTGATCAATCTCCTTCGTCAGATGGACGTCCCCGTCCGCAGCCACCTCAGTCCGTTGAGCGACGATCAGGTCGCGCGCATTCGCGCCCGTTGGGAACGCGAGAAGCGCGCGCGTGTCGCCGCTCCACCGGCTGCGGCGCGCCGGCGTCGCGGAACGGCGGCGGCCGCTCCTGCGCCCGAGCCCAAAGCAGAGGTAGCTCCGGCTGACAGCTCGCCCGCCAGGCGTCGTCGACGCGCGGCAACCGAGCCAGCTGCCGAGGCATCCATAGTCGAAGCGCCGGCCACTCCAGAAGTGAAGGCGCCCGCTGCGACCGTGGCGCCCGCCCCTCCTGCTCCGATCGCCGCGTCGATGCCCGCCGAGGCCCCATCAGTCGAGCGTCCAAAGACGCCGCCGGCACCGCCACGACCCGTAGCCCCGCAAACCACCCACTCCACGCCCGAGCGCAACGAGGGACGTGAGAGGCAGCGGCCGCAACCTGTCGTGCCTGGAGCGCCACGCGCGCGTCCGGTCGCGACCGGCGCACCGTATTCACCACCGCGTCCCGTGGCTTCCGCCGCTCCCGGTGCCAGTAGCGCGCCGCCCCGGCGCGACGATCGCACCTCTGGCGGTCCAGGTGGGGGAGGAGGACGTGGCGGTGGCGAGGACCGTGGCGCCCGTCGCGGGAAGAAGGGCAAGCGGGGAGTCGATCAGGAAGCAGTGTCGGCGAACATCGGCAAGACGATGGCGTCGATGCGCGGTCCCGTTCGCCGAGGCGGCGCGCGTCGCGCCGAAGACGGGTCGTACCGCGAGGAGCTCGCCGCGCAGAAGCAGGCCGAGGTCGAGCGCGAGAAGAAGACGGTTCGCGTGAACGAGTTCATCACGGTCAGCGAGCTGGCGCAGATCCTCAAGACGCCGGCTGTGCAGATCGTGGGCTTCGCGTTCAAGAACCTTGGGCTGATGGTCACGATCAATCAGCGCCTCGACTTCGACCAGATCGAGCTGATCGCGGGCGAGTTCGGATTCCAGGCGGTCAAGGAAGAGGAGTACGCCGCGGAATTCCAGACGACCGCGCCGGTCGAGGACACCGACGATCAGCTTGAGTCGCGGCCGCCCGTCGTCACGATCATGGGCCACGTCGATCACGGCAAGACGTCGCTTCTCGATTACATCCGGAAGGCTAATGTCGTCGCCGGTGAGTCCGGGGGCATCACGCAGCACATCGGTGCCTACCACGTCTCGCTCCCTGGCGGGAAGTTCATAACGTTCCTCGACACGCCAGGCCACGAGGCATTCACGGCCATGCGCGCTCGCGGAGCGCAGGTTACCGATATTGTGGTGCTGGTGGTCGCGGCGGACGATCAGGTCATGCCGCAGACGGTCGAGGCGATCTCGCACGCCAAGAACGCCGGTGTGCCGATCATTGTCGCCATTAACAAGATCGATGTGCCGGGCGCCAATCCGATGAAGGTGAAACAGGATCTTCTCCAGCACGGTGTCGTGCTCGAGGAGTTTGGCGGCACCGTGCTTTCGAGCGAGGTGTCGGCGAAGAAGGGCACGAACATCCAGTCGCTGCTCGACCAGATCCTGCTGCAGGCCGAGATTCTCGATCTCAAGGCGAATCCGAACAGAAGCGCAACCGGAGCGGTGGTCGAAGCCCAGCTCGATCCGGGCAAGGGAGCCGTCGCGACGATTCTCGTCAGCAATGGAACGCTTCACGTCGGCGACGATTTCATCTGCGGCATGTACTCGGGCCGCGTGCGCGCCCTGCTCGACGAGCGTGGCCGCAACATCAAGGACGCGGGTCCGGCAATTCCGGCTCAGGTTCTCGGAATCGGTGGAGTGCCGATGGCCGGCGACCAGTTCGTCGTCGTTGAGGACGCAATGGAGTCGCGTGAGATCGCGCAGCGCCGGCAGCGTCTCGATCGCGAGGCGAAGAGCCGCCGCACTGCCAAGGGCGTTGTCTCGCTCGAGGACTTCATGACGCAGACAGCGCCGGGCCAGAAGAGGACGCTGCGGATCGTCATCAAGGCGGATCAGGGCGGTCCGGCCGAGGCATTGGCGGACGCGCTCGCCCAGCTTTCGCACGAAGAGGTTTCTGTCGATGTGATCCACCGTGGCGTAGGCTCGATAACCGAGAGCGATATTCTGCTCGCCCGTGCCTCGGGAGCGATCATCGTCGGGTTCCACGTGCGGCCGGATAACAACGCCCGCGCCGCGGCAGAGCGTGAAGGCGTGGACATCAAGCTCTACAAGATCATCTACGAGGCGGTCGAAGACGTTCGCGCGGCGCTCGAGGGTATGCTGCGTCCCGAGGAAAAGGAAGTTGTGCTCGGCGAGGCGGAAGTTCGCGAGCTGTTCAAGGTGCCGAGGATGGGCGTCATTGCCGGTTGCTCGGTACGGAACGGAATCATCAACCGGCAGGCGCGCATCCGCGTCATCCGGGACAGCGTCGAGATCTACGATGGCAATATCTCGTCGCTGCGCCGCTTCAAGGACGACGTCAAGGAAGTGCGTGAAGGGTTCGAGTGCGGCATCGGCGTCGAGAACTTCAACGACATCAAGGTCGGCGACGTTCTCGAGTGTTACCGAAAGGAGCAGGTCGCGCGCACGTTGACCTCAGCGGCAGGCGCATCTGCGTAATACACGTCGAGCGGACCGCGTCGCCGAAGCGGTCCGCGTCGAGGTTGCGACATTCCTCACCGAATCGGCCAAGGATCCCCGGATCGTCGGGTTCGTGACCGTTACCGGCGCGGAGGTCAGTCCCGACCTCCGGCACGCCAAGGTCTTCGTGAGCGTGCTCGGCAGCGACACCGAGAAGCAGGCGACCTTCGATGGCCTCGATAGCGTGGCGTCCCACCTGCGCTCGCATGTCGCGCAGGCGCTGCGGCTTCGCGTCGCCCCGGACATCCAGTTCAAGGAAGACGACACCATCGCGCGCGCCGCGAGGATCGAGTCCCTTCTCGCCGACGTGAAACGACAGGACGCTGCCGCATCGCGGGGAAGAAAAGACGACTGATCGTTCCGCCGCAGTCCGTTCCCCGGTTGAAGGATTGCTGCTCGTCGATAAGCCGGCCGGGATGACGTCGCACGATGTCGTTCAGCACGTGAGGCGCATTTATGGCGAGCGGAGCATTGGCCACCTTGGCACGCTCGACCCATTCGCCACCGGACTGCTCGTTCTCCTGCTTGGTCGCGCGACGCGGCTCGCGACGTTTCTCGATACCGAGCCCAAGGTTTACGAGGCGGGTATCAGGTTCGGAGCGGAGACTGACACCGACGATTTCACGGGCACCGTCATCCGCACCGCGCTTCCCCCGGATAAGGGGAATGTAAGGTCAGCCGTGAAGGCGCTGACCGGGACGATATCCCAGGTGCCGCCTGCCTACTCGGCAAAGCGCGTCGACGGCACGCGAGCTTACGACGCGGCGCGGCGCGGAGAGCCGCTCGAGCTCGCGGCCGTCGAAGTCACGGTCCACAGTTGGGATCTGCTGGGAGAGCAGGGCGACGACTCGCTTTCCGTTGTCATCACCTGCAGCGGCGGCACCTACATTCGCGCTCTGGCTCGGGATCTTGGGCGTCTGACATCTTCGGCCGCACACCTGGACTCGCTTCGCAGGACGCGAATGGGTGTGTTCGACGTGCGGGACGCGGCGACCCTCGACGCCCTCGTTGACAACCCCGAGCGAGTGAGACCGCTTCGTGTCGTCGCGGATGCCTAGGAAAATCGACGCGTCCGACGAATCGGGGCTTCCGCCGTACGTGAGCGGAACCGTGGTCACAGTCGGAACATTCGACGGCGTCCATCGCGGCCATCGCGACGTGATCGAGCGACTGGTGCGGCGGTCGCGCCATCTCAAGATCCCCAGCGTCCTTCTCACGTTCGAGCCGCACCCGCTGCAAATCGTAAATCCAGCGGCCGCTCCGCTGCTCCTCACGACGTACGATGAAAAGCTCGAGGTGCTGGCTGAGACCGGGATCGACTATCTGGCCGTGCTTCCGTTTACCGCCGAGCTTGCGGCCTATTCCGCCGAGGATTTTGTCGAGCTGATACTCAGGCGCTGCTTCCGGCTGCAGGAGCTGCTCATCGGCTACGATCATGGCTTTGGCCGGCAGCGAGCAGGCAATGTCGATGTTTTGCGAACGCTTGGGGAGCGCGACGGCTTCAAGGTCGAGGTGGTGGATCCGGTGTCGACACCGGACGGACATTCGGTCTCGTCGACATCCATCCGCCGGGCAATCGCCGGCGGGGACCTGGAGAAGGCAGCTGAGGCACTTGGACGTCCATACTCCGTGAGCGGGCGCGTGATCGAAGGATCACAACGCGGGCGAACGATTGGATTTCCAACCCTGAATCTTGGTGCTCCGCCGCCCCGGAAGCTTTTGCCGCCCGAAGGGGTATATGCCGTCCGGGTCCAGACGCCGCGCGGACCCGCTGGTGGCATGATGAACCTTGGGCCACGACCAACGTTTGGCGATTCGGCGACATCGCTCGAGGCGCATCTGTTTGACACCACTGGAGATTTCTACGGCGCGCACGTTCGCATCGATCTGGTCGCGCGGCTCCGGGAAACGCGAAAATTCGCCACCGCTGAGCAGCTGTCGAAGCAGCTCGCGCAGGATGAACGCGATGCTCGGAATGCGTTGACTCTCCTCGATGCTCCCCGTAACCTTACAGGCTAGTCCAGAAGTGCACCTTTTTTCCCATACTGCAGCATGAGTCTGAAGTACCGCATAGCCATCATACTGGCCCTCGTGGCGGCGTCGCTCTGGACGCTGTTTCCGCGTACTGTAGTCGAGCGCGTCAAGCGCAACGGAGAATTCGTCTACGACACCGTCCGGCGCGTGCCTCTGAAGCGCGGTCTCGACCTGCAGGGTGGAATGCACCTCGCTCTCGAAGTCGACGAGTCCAAAGGCGCCGTTCCCGACAAGGCCACCGCGATCGACAACGCTCTCAAGGTGGTTCGCAACCGTATTGACGAGTTCGGCGTCTCCGAGCCGCTGGTGCAGAAGGCGGGCAGTGAGCGCATCATCGTGGAGCTGCCGGGCATCGACGATCCCCAGCGCGCCCAGGATGTTGTTCAGAAGTCGGCGTTTC
Organism: Gemmatimonadales bacterium; assembly: GCA_039933915.1. Lineage (GTDB taxonomy): Bacteria > Gemmatimonadota > Gemmatimonadetes > Gemmatimonadales > Gemmatimonadaceae > UBA4720. The sequence goes on from JBDTND010000024.1 coordinate 17,906, forward strand.
TCGAGTTCCAGATCTCCGACGAGACCCAGGCTCTGGAAAAGGCGCTTCCGAGAATCGACGCGTTGCTGAAGGACGCAAAGGTGGCCACCGCTGCGGTTCCTGCTGCGGGGAAAAAGGATACCGCCAACGCCGGGCTGCAGTCACTCTTCACGGCCGACACGACGAAGAAATCCGACTCCACTAAGACCGACAGCGCGAGTGCGGCCGCGGGGACCGTTGGTGGCCCCGGTGCTTTCTCGAAGCTGCTTCAGCAGGGAGGGATGCCGGGCGAGTACTACGTCGCCCAGAGCGATGTCGGTCTGGTGACCCAGTATCTCGCGATGCCTCAGGTCGCAGCCGCTCTTCCCCCGGCGAAAGTGATTCGCTGGAGCAGCGACACGGTCTCGCTGGGGAATCGCGTTTACAGACCGCTCTATGTGCTCGATGCGAAGCCGATCATAACCGGCGAATTCATCACCACCGCCAAGCCGAATACTTCGCCAACCGAGGGAAACCTCGTTCAGTTCACGATGAACAACGAGGGTGCGCGCCGCTTCCGCACTGAGACGTCGCGGCATATCAAGGATTACATGGCGATCGTGCTCGACCAGCGCGTGATGGGCCGTCCTCCCGTGATTCAGAGCGCGATCGGCGCGAACGGACAAATCACAATGGGCGGTAAGGATCTCCAGGCGGCGCAGGACTTAGCGCTGGTACTGAGAGCGGGCTCGCTTCCGGTTCCGCTCAAGGTCGTCGAAGTTCGGCAAATCGGCGCCAGCTTGGGCGCCGATTCAATCCACAAGAGCATCACGGCGGGCCTTATTGCAGTTGCCCTGGTAGTAGTCATCATGCTGGGCTACTACCGTTTTTCCGGCGCGCTCGCGGTTGCAGCGCTCGTTCTCTATATCCTCTACACTCTCGCCGCGCTCTCGGGCTTCAATGCGGTCCTCACGCTGCCGGGCCTTGCCGGCTTCGTGCTCTCCGTGGGAATAGCCGTCGATGCCAACGTGCTGATATTCGAGCGAATACGAGAGGAGCTCGTACACGGCAAGACGGTTCGAACCGCCATCGATGAAGGCTTCCGGCACGCGATGAGCGCGATCGTGGACTCGAACGTCTCGACCGCGCTCACCGCCGCCGTTCTCTACCAGTACGGCACTGGTCCGGTGCGCGGATTCGCCGTCACGCTCCTCGCCGGTATCGCCGCCTCGATGATCACCTCGATCTTCGTCGTCCGCACCTTCTACATGATCTGGTTGCATCGCTCGCGCGACGCCCAGACGACACTGAGCATTTAATGCTTCGAATACTTCACGACACCAATTACGATTTCATCCGCTGGTGGAAGGTGATGGCGGCAATCACCGCCGCGTTCATCATTCTCGGAGTGGGGTCCCTGGTCATCAAACCCTTGAACCTGAGCATCGAGTTCACGGGTGGCACGCTGATGCAGCTCGAGTTTACCCAACCGCCCGACGTCGGTGAAATGCGTGCAACGCTCGATGACGCGGGGATACACGGCGCCGAGATCCAGCAGTTCGGCTCCAACCGCGAGTTCACGGTTCGCGCTCAGAATGCGGGCGCTGTCGCCGCGCAGGCCAATGGCGCCCAGAACATCGCGGTTACGATCGAGCAGGTACTCAAGAAGAAATTCGGCGAGAACAACCTGAAAGTTGTTCGCACCGAGGCAGTGGGACCCCGCGTTGGCCAGGAGCTGAAGACCGGGGCAATCACAGCGATTCTGCTCTCATTCCTGATCACGCTCGTATACCTCTCGATCAGGTTTGAGTGGCGCTTCGCGACTGCCGCGGTCATCGCCACCAGCCACGACGTTTTCACGACGATCGCGTTCCTGAAGCTCATGCACCTGGAGATATCTCTTACCGTCGTTGCCGGTCTGCTCACTATTCTCGGCTATTCGCTGAACGACACGATCATCATCTTCGACCGCGTTCGAGAGAATTTGCGGAAGGGAAGAAAAGAGACCCTGTACGAAACTCTCAACCGCTCGATCAACGAAACGCTTCCACGATCGATTCTGACCCACGCCACTGTTCTCGCCGCCACGCTGTCGCTGCTCTTTTTTGCGGGCGAGGTCATTCGTCCGTTTGCCTGGGTGATGGCGTTCGGTGTCATCACCGGAACGTTCAGCTCGATTTACGTAGCAGCTCCGGTGCTCCTCTGGATCGAACGCA
>JBDTND010000025.1:0-18986 GCA_039933915.1 Gemmatimonadales bacterium
TCATTCCGCTTCGCGTCAATGCGGCGGGCGTCATGCCGATCATCTTCGCGTCTTCTGTGATCGTTGTGCCGGGCGCGGTCGCGCAGTTCAGCGGCAACGAGAACGCGCGCATCATCTCGGAGTACTTTCAGCCGGGGACGTGGCTCTATTACGCCTTTCAGACGGTCCTGATCGTTTTCTTCACCTACTTCTACACATCGATCATCTTCAATCCGGTCGACATCTCGGAGAACCTGAAGAAGCAGGGCGGGTTCATTCCCGGTGTGAAGCCCGGAGCGAGGACTGCCGAGTACATCGATCACGTCGTTTCGCGCATCACGTTGCCGGGCGCGTTTTTCCTCACGTTCATCGCGCTGCTGCCGGTGTTCATTGCCGACATGATCAACGTGCCGTTCAGGTTCGGCGGAACGTCGCTCCTGATCGTCGTCGGCGTCGCTCTCGACACGATGGCGCAAATCAACCAGCATTTGCTGCTCAGGAAGTACGACGGCTTCATGAAGAAAGGTCGAGTGCGATTCCGTGGCCGCACTGGCGGCGGAAGCGGCGCCTCTTACTAGATTTGAATCGGAGGAGCCCAAAAAGCTCCTCCGACTCTTTTACGGGTACCTCCGATGATCATCGTGCTGCTCGGCCCGCCCGGGGCTGGAAAGGGAACGCAGGCGGACAAGCTCTCGGCGCGATTGGGGATTCCCAAGATCGCGACCGGAGATGTCCTCCGCGCCGCGGTGCGCGACGGAACGAAGCGCGGCCTCGAGGCGAAGGCCTACATGGACCGCGGGGACCTGGTGCCGGACTCCGTTATCCTCGGTATTCTTCAGGATGTGATGACCTCGCCGGCGACGAAGAAAGGCGCCATCCTCGATGGCGCCGTGCGGACGGTTCCACAGGCCGAGGGTCTTGGCATCACTCTGGCCGAAATCGGTAAGAAGGTCGACAAGGTGCTGCTGTTCGACATCGATGACGACGAGCTCGTGAAGCGTCTCAGCACACGGACCGTCTGCGATGGCTGCCAGACGCCCTACATGGCGCGCGACGCCGGCAGCAAATGCCAGAAATGCGATGGGAAGCTCGTCCGCCGGAAGGACGACGAACCCGAAGCCGTTCGGAACCGGCTGGAGGTGTATCGCACTCAGACTGCTCCCGTGATCGACTGGTATGGGGACCACCTGATGAAGGTGCTGAAAATCGACGCCGACGCCCCGGTCGACGAAGTGACCGCCCGCGCCGTGAAGGCGCTCGGGAAATGATCCAGATCAAGTCGCCGCGAGAGATAGAGATCATGGCGCGCGGAGGCGAGATACTGGCGGCGACGGTGCAGCTGCTCGAGCAGAGCGTGCGCCCGGGGATGACGACGATCGACCTGGACAAGATCGCCGACGATTTCATCCGGTCGCATCCCGGCGCCACTCCGGCGTTCAAGGGGCTCTACAACTTCCCCGCGAGCATCTGCACGTCGATCAACCAGGAGATCGTGCACGGGATTCCGTCGAGGAAGCGCGTGATCGAGGAAGGAGACATCGTCTCGATCGACATCGGCGTGAGGCTCGAGGGCTACTACACGGACTCGGCTACCACGGTCCCGGTCGGAAGGGTGGATCCTGAATCGAAGAAGCTGCTGGACGTCACGAAGCAGGCGCTGGCCGCGGGGATCGAGGCGGCGACGGCGGAGAACCACATCGGCGACATCGGCGCCGCGGTGCAGGAAGTAGTCGAGGCGGCCGGGTTCAGTGTCGTGCGGGACCTCGTCGGTCACGGCATCGGCGTGGGATTCCACGAGGATCCGCAGGTACCGAACTACGGCAAGCCCAAGCGCGGGGTGAGGCTGCAGCCAGGGCTGACGATCGCGATCGAGCCAATGGTGAATGTCGGCAAGCCCGGCACGCGCACGATGCCTGACCGCTGGACGGTCGTCAGCGTGGACGGAACGCGCTCGGCGCACTTCGAGCATACCATCGCGATCACGGAGAATGGGCCTCGGGTTTTAACGACATTGCTGTCGTAGGGCGAATCAGCGGCCGGATTGCCTGCTCTTATCAAGGCTGAGCGGATCCAGGTTCTGAGTGGTCAGTGTGTGAGTTGGTCAGTTTTCGGTGGTTGCCAGTGGTTGGCAGATTAGGTAACCAAACCCAACTCGCAACCACTGACCGACTAACGACTAACAACTGTCCACTCAGAACTTGGATCCGGTCAGCCGAACCTGGTGGGCCATCAACCAGAAAGCGCCCGCTCCACGATCGACGTTGTCTTCGCCGCGAGCTCTCCGGCTTTGGTCACCAGCTGCTCCGCGTCTCGCGCCAGCTTCTGCCCCTTCGATTTGTCGTCGAGCGCCAGGACATTGACTCGAACGTTGTACGCGGCGCCCCTGGCCGCGGCTTGAGCGAGCAGGGCGGCGACGCCGGCGTCCGTCACTGCGTTCGTATTCCCTTTCTCCGCCACCAGAAGCGCGAGCTGTGCGACGTCGACCGCCGCGCGTGCTGTCTCGAGCGGAACCTCGGCGGCCTTGAGAAGGGCGTTGGTCACTGCCCCAGCGCGCCTGGCGGCGGCGTCAGCGGGCTCCTTGGGCAGCTTGTACGCCTCTGAGACGAGCGCGTATGCCTCCGCGTCGCGCTTTACCAGCGCGGTGAGCTGATTACCCAGCGCGACCGCCTTGAGCGCCGCCTCCTTCATCTCGGCGTCCACGGCAGCGTATTTCTTCTTGCCCACGGTGAGCCCGGCGACCATTTGGGCGAGCGCGGCCGCCAGTGCGCCCGCATGAGCCGCAACGCTTCCGCCACCTGGGACCGGATTGGATGAGGCAACGCTCGCGAGGAATCCGCTCACGCTCTCGCCGCCTCCGATCACCTCGCGCACCTGTCGCTCGAGTACCTGCGCCGGCGTGAACTGCTTCAGCTGGAGGTGGCTGACGGCTGCGTCGAACAGCACCTTCTCGGGGACCAGCCCCACGATCTCGCTCCACGTCACCGTCGCGCCTTCCGTTTCCGCGCGCATCTTCACGAAGTCGAACGCGTTGTGGAGCGGCGTCTTCTCGGTGTCGACGAGGTTCATCGACACCTGTGCCTGACCGTCGACTTCGAGTCCGAGTCCCTTCACGTATTTGAATCCGCCCGACGATCCGCGCACCCCTTTGGCGATGTTCTTTGCTATCTGCAGATTGGACGCAGGTCCGAGGTACACATTGTAGGCGACCAGAAACGGACGAGCGCCGATCGCAATCGCACCGGCCGTGGGATGGATCTTTTCCGGCCCGAAATCCGGCTTGCGCGCGGGGTTCTTCCCCAACTCGTCGCGGAGTCCCTCAAATTCGCCGCGTCTGACATCGGCAAGATTCTCACGCGTTGGGGTCGTCGCCGCGCGCTCGTACAAATAGACGGGAATCCCGAGCTCGCTCCCAACGCGGTCGCCGAGTGCTCGCGCCAGAGCGATGCAATCCTCCATCGTCGAGCCTTCGAGCGGAATGAACGGCACGACGTCCGTCGCGCCGATCCTTGGATGCTCACCCGAGTGCTTGCCGAGATCGATTCGTTCCGAGGCTGCCTTGATGCCGGCGAAGGCTGCACCGACGGCGGAGTCGACGGTCGCGACGAACGTGATGACCGATCGATTGTGCGATGGGTCAGACGACACATCGAGCACCGATACGCCCTCTACCGCCGCGATGGCGTCGCGAATCATATCGATGACCTCGGGGCGCTGTCCTTCGGAGAAATTCGGAACGCATTCTACGAGCTTCATTCAGACTTTCCTTTGCTCATGTTGGCCCGCCTCACAGTCTGTAGCAGCCACGCGTGCATTGCGGGGTTGCCCGCGACGAAGGATTGTGCGGTGACCTGGGCCGGGTTGCCATCGAGGTCCGTGATGATACCGCCCGCCTCCTGCACCATCAGCATGCCCGCCGCGACGTCCCACGGGGCAAGCACCAGCTCCCAGAACGCGTCGAATCTGCCGCATGCAACGTTGGACAGGTCGAGCGCTGCTGATCCTGCCCTGCGTATTCCGGCTGTGCCGCGCATCACCAAGCTGAACTGCTCCATGTATTGTGGCAACATCTCGATGTTCTTGAATGGGAAACCGGTGCCGATGAGCGACCGGCCCGGCTCCCGGAGGCCCGAGACCCTGATGCGCTTTCCGTCGAGAAATGCGCCCCCGCCTGCCGTGGCCGAGAAGACCTCGCCGCGCGCGACGTTGAGGACGACCCCGGCGCGCACGACGCCATGGCGCGCGATGGCGATGGAGACCGAATACTCAGGATAGCCGTGCAGAAAATTGGTGGTGCCATCCAGCGGATCGGCGATTACGACCACTCCGCTGCTCGCGATGGCCGTCGGTGATAATTCTTCGCCGAGCACGATCGCGTCGGGGAGACGGCGAGCGATGATCGAGACGATCTCTCGCTCGGACGACTTGTCGACCTCGCTGACGAAATCGGAGCGCCCTTTCGTCTCCCAAATCAGCTTGTCACGCTGCGCGGTCGCATCGCGAATTACCCGGGCGCCGCCGCGAGCCGCTTCCAGGGCAACGTCGAGCAGCTCCGCATCGGTGATATCTATTTCAGGAATTGCTTGCAACTCCTCTCTCTCGCTCTTTAATTTCGCGCAATGGCCCGCATCTTCAGCGGCATTCAGCCCTCGGGCGCCTTGCACATTGGAAACTACCTGGGCGCCGTCAAGAACTGGGTTGAGCTGCAGCACAAATACGAATCGTTCTTCTGCATCGTGGACTACCACGCAATCACGGTTCCGTACGAGCCAGCCGATTTGCGTGTCCGTATCGCTGACATGGCGTTGTCTCTGCTCGCCGCGGGACTGGATCCCGACAAGTGCACACTGTTCGTGCAATCGAGGGTGCCGGAACATACCGAGCTGGCGTGGATATTCAACACTATTACGCCGCTGGGCGAGCTCGAGCGTCAGACGCAGTTCAAGGAAAAGGCGAGCCGCGAGGAGAGTGTTCCCGCGGGATTGCTCAACTATCCCGTGCTGCAGGCAGCCGACATTCTCGTCTACCGCGCCGAGCTGGTCCCTGTCGGCGAGGACCAGCTGCAACATCTGGAGCTGTCGCGCGAGATCGCGCGGAAGTGGAATGCGCGCTTCGATGTACGCTCCCCGGCGGGTTCGAAGTCAAAGTCGGGGAAGATCGGCACCAGGGAGCCTGGCGACGCCGAACCGGGATTCTTTCCCGAGCCGAAGGGACTTCTTACGCCGACGCGCCGAATCATGGGACTCGATGGCCAGGCGAAGATGTCGAAGTCCCTCGGCAACACAGTCGATTTGCTGGACGATCCGGCTTCGGTCTGGGAAAAGCTTCGGCCGGCCGTCACTGACCCCGCGCGAGTGCGACGGACGGATCCCGGAACTCCGGAAATCTGCAACATCTATCATCTGCACAAGGCGTTCAGCCCGCCCGCAACGGTGGAGCACGTTGCGGTTCAGTGCCGGACCGCCGGCTGGGGCTGCCTCGATTGCAAGAAAGTGTTGCACGAATCGATGGAGAAGGAGCTGGCGCCGATCCGCGCGCGCGCGAAGGAGATCTCCGGAAATCCGGGGAAGATGCAGAGCGATCTCGCCGCCGGCGCCGAACGCGCTCGAGCTGTCGCGAGCGAAACGATGGCAGAGGTAAAGAAAAAAATGGGACTCACCTAGGTATCGCGATGGCCGATGCCCAGCTCGTTCAGCGCGCGAAGGCTCTGCTCGACAAGCTGAGCGAGAGCCCGAGATTCGCTGGAAGCGACGAGGAGGCGAGGGCGCGCGGGCTCTGCCGGAAGGAGCTGGAGCTCGCGGGCTTCACCTGCAAGGAAGTGCCGTTCGGCTATTCCGAATGGCCGGGCCGATGGGGACCGCCCATCTCCGCGGCAGTTCAGGTTGCAACAATCATCCTCGTTGCCCGTATTGCCATGAGCGGGAGCGCGTGGCCGGCTCTTCTGACCGGAGCGGCGTTGATTGTGGGCCTTTTTTTCGCCGACGCCGACGTCAAGCGCCGCTGGATCCTGCGTTTTCCCCTCGAGCGGGCAAAGTCGGTGAACCTGGAAGCAAGGCGTGGATCGCCGCGCATATGGCTCGTGGCGCATCTGGATTCGAAGTCGCAGACGGTGCCGATGCTGTTTCGCATCGCGAGCTCGGTGGCGCTTGCCGCGCTAATGGTTCTGACCCTGGCAATCGTTCTGCTTTCGCTCGCCGGGGCGAGCCGTGTCGTCGGCATCCTGCCGGCGCTCCAGATCGTCGCCGTCGTTGTGGCACTCCCTTCGATATTTTGTTTCGTCCGAAATGGCTCCAGCGGCGCGGTCGATAACGCGAGTGGAGTCGTATCGGTCCTGCTCGCCGCGCAGTCGGCAGAAAGTCCCCGCGATATCGGCGTGCTGATAACGAGCGCGGAGGAGCTGGGCCTCGCTGGCGCGCGGGTGTGGGCGCCATCAGCCCCGCCCGAAGCCGAGGCGATCAACTGCGATACGGTGGACGACAGCGGCGACTGGAGGTGTATGTACAGCGGGCAACGGCCCACACGCATTGATGCAGCTGCGAAGACATTGTCTGGCGGGACGGGGGGTCCACTGATTCTCCGCCGGCTCATCCCCGGAATCCTCGCCGACAGCATGGCGCTTTCGGATTGGGGGATCGAATCGGTGACTCTGAGCAGAGGAACGCTGGCAACTCTCGCGCGCATACACACCCGGCGCGATACTTCCAATGAGCTTACGGGTACGGGCGCCGCGGATGCGAGCGTCCTGCTTTCTGCTCTAGCGAAGGAACTGGTCTGATGTACCTGCTGATTCTTGCCGCTGTCATCATATTGTCGCTGATTCTGATCGTTCTGGGGCTTCCCGGGCTCTGGATAATGGTGGCGAGCGCTGTCGTGTATAATCTGGTCGTCCCGGGCGAACCGATCGGGTGGTTCACGCTGGTCGCGGTGGCCGTCATGGCTTTGATCGCGGAGCTGCTGGAGTTTACTCTTGCCGGACGCTATGCCCGCAAGTACGGTGGATCACGGCGGGCGGGCTGGGGAGCGATACTCGGCGGTATGGCGGGGGCAATAATCGGTGTTCCGGTGCCGATCGTTGGGCCGGTAATTGGAGCGTTCGTCGGATCGTTTCTCGGAGCGCTCGTCGCCGAGCTCACGGGTGGGTCTTCAGCGGGCGATGCGACCCGGGTTGCCAAGGGTGCTCTGATAGGACGAGTCGTATCGACGGCTCTGAAGATTGGAATTGGCTTCACGATTGGCGTGTGGATTTTCATAGCAGCGCTCAGATGATCACCTGATGCCTAATATCCAATGACAGCAGCCGAAAGCGTCAGCGCGAACAGCGACGCCGTTCCGACGGAAGGGAAATACGTCTATTGCATCATTCGCAACGACCGGTCGCGAGAGTTCGGCGAGATCGGAATCGGCAGCGGCTCGCGCGTTTACACGGTGAATCACAACGATCTCGCCGCCGTCGTAAGCGACACGCCGATCGTAATCTACGATCCGACCCGCGAGAACGTGCTGGCGCACGAATTCGTGAACGAGACCGTGATGCGGGAATTCACGCTGATCCCGATGTCATTCGGAACCGTGTTTCGTGCGGAGAACGACGTCCTGGCGCTGCTCAGATCGACCTATCAGGCGTTCAGCGACGTGCTCGACAAGATGCAGGACAAGATCGAATTCGGCCTCAAGATCCTCTGGGACCGCGACAAGGTCGTCGCATCGATCGAGCGCGACAACGACGAGATCCGCCGGCTCAAGGACGAGATCACGCGCAATGCCGCAAGCTCGACGTACTTTGCGCGGATGCAGCTCGGCCGGCTGGTGGAGGCGGCGATGGAGGACGCGAGCAACCGCTATGTCACCGACATCCACGAGCAGCTCAAGGACGTCTCCGTCGCGAGCCGCAGCAACAAAGTCATCGGCGACCGGATGATCCTCAACGCGGCATTTCTGGTGGAGCGCAAGGACGAAAAGCAGTTCGATGAGCGGGTGAAGGCGATCAGCCTTCAGTACGAGGACCTGCTCACGTTCAAGTACACGGGGCCGTGGCCTCCGTACAACTTCGTGAACATCAAGCTCAAGCTGGAAAAGGCGACCTGACCGCGGGGTCTTCTCATTATGGGACTTCTCACGAACATCCTGCTTTCGCCGTTTCTCGGTCCCATCTGGGGCACGAGGTGGACGCTCGAGAAAGTCGATCGCGTCGTGCGCGAGGAGCTGACAGATGACACGCCGGTCAAGGAAGCCTTGATGGGTCTCCAGTTGATGCTCGAGGAGGGAGAAATTGACGACGCCGAGTATCTCCGCCGCGAGGCCGGGCTCATGCAGCGTCTTCGCGAAGTGCGCGAATGGCGCGAGAAGTACGGGATGTCCACCGCCGGTGGGCCGGTTCGCGTCGCCGGGAGCGAAGGAGTCGTTGGCGTCGGGAGCGAGGAAACAGCTCCCCCGGCCAGGCCCGACGAAATTGAGTAGCGCCATCACCGGCGCCAGGCGATGATAGAGCGGCTGTGCTATGTCTACGGAGTCGTCAGCTCGTCGATGGAGACCCTGACGGCGCCCAACGGGATCGATGGGGGCGCGGTCAATCTCATTCCCAACGGGGAGGTCGCAGCGCTCGCGACGTCAGTGAGCGCCGACGATTATTCTCCTGACAAAGTGGAGACGCTCACCGCGGATGTCGAGTGGGTGAGCGAGCGGGCTATCGCGCACGATCGCGTCCTGACCTGGTCCTCGGACAACGGGCCCGTCATTCCATTCCCGATGTGGACGCTTTTTCGCGATGCCAACGCGGTCAAGGGAATGCTGTCGAAGCGAATGAAGGAGCTGCAGCAGACGTTCTCACGCATTGGCGACGCCAAGGAGTTCATCGTCCGCGTCTATGTGCTGGCGGGCGTTCTCAAGGACAGCCTCGGACAGCACAGCGCCGAATTGTCCGCTCTCGCGGCGGAAGCGGCCAAGGCGTCACCGGGCCAGAAGTACCTGCTCGAGCGAAAGATCGAGGCCCTTCGCAAAGACGCCGGACGCGATGTCGCGTCCAGGGCAGCCGGTGAGATTCATGACGCGCTTCAGGCCGCATCGATGGAGACGGTGCGCGAGCAGCCAGTCAATTCCGGCGCTCCGCGCGAACAGGGGCGCGCCATTCTCAATTCGTCATTTCTCGTTGCGCCGCCCCGCCTGGTCGAGTTTCAGGGCGCCCTGACGGAGATGGTCCACCGGTACGAGCCGTCCGGCTTCAAATTCGATTTCACGGGCCCCTGGCCACCGTATCACTTCGTCGGAGAGAAGTCAGAGTGAGCCTGGACGACCTGCTCGGAGAGTCGCATCTCGAGCTCTCCGAGCTACTCAGCCACGTTCTGGACAAGGGCGTCGTTCTCAAGGGCGAAGTCATGCTCGCCGTCGCGGACATCGATCTCATTCGTCTCGACCTTGGACTTCTGCTGACCGCCGTCGAAACCGCAATCAGGCGTCCACGGCCCGCTGGAGTCAGATCGTTGGGGCTTGCCGCTCCCGGTCCTGAATCACCGCTCGCGGCCCCGCCGCGCGCTGATTTGTCGCATACCGCTCCTTCGGGGTCGACGATGGAAAGCCAGGTAGTCGACGCGCTCGAAGCGCCCAGAGATGCCGCCATTACGCCCCTCGAAGCGGTTGCCGAGAATCTGCCCCAGCGTCTCAATGCAGACCCTGAAAACGTCGGAAACGAGCTCGCGAAGCTCGTCTTGACGTTGATTGAGGTTTTGCGTAAGGTCCTAGAGCACCAGGCAGTTCGGCGAATGGAGGGGGGACATCTGAGCGACGCGGAAATCGAAAAGCTCGGAGTCGCGTTGCTCCGCCTCAACGACCGGATGCAGGAAATGAAGGGGATTTTCGGCTTGTCCGATGACGATCTCCAGATAGACCTGGGCCCCCTAGGCAAGTTACGATAACCCGGCGCACGAGCCGAACGGAGACAACTGCTTGGCAGACCTAGTATCCCCGTCGCGCAGCTACGGTCTCGTCGACGTCCTCGATCGCGTGCTCGACAAGGGCCTCGTCGTCGTCGGCGACATCAAGATCAACCTTGCCAACGTCGAGCTCCTCACCATTCAGATTCGCCTTCTCATCTGCTCGATCGACAAGGCAGAGCAGATTGGAATGGACTGGTGGCGGACCGACCCGCGGCTGAGCACGCACGCTCGCGCGGCCATCCCGGAGTCCACACAAACCGCCTCGGCAGAAAGACCAAAGGAGTCACGACATGGCAGTTGAACGTTCCCCGAGCGGCAGCTCGCTTATCGATGTTCTCGATCGCGTACTCGACAAGGGCATCGTCATCGATGCATGGGTTCGCGTTTCACTCGTGGGTATCGACCTCGTGACGGTCGAGGCGCGAATCGTCGTCGCATCCATCGAGACTTACCTCAAGTACTCCGAAGCAATCGGACTCTCAGCGCCAGGATCACGTCCGCGCGAGTTGTCAGCAGGTGCGGCGGACGAGCTCGACCGGATGCGGCTGGAAAATGCAGATCTGAAGCGGCGACTTGAGCGACTCGAAGCGTGAGACGTCAGCGATAGCAGCCAGCCCCCAGCTCGGCGGCGAGCGTCTCGCCGAGCTTCTCTCCGCTATCTCCGAAGCACCCGATTTCAACACTGCCGCGACGTTCATGCTCGCGCGGTTCGCCGATATCGTCGGCGCGCGGCGTGCCCTTGCCGTAACTCTCGACAGCCCGCCGGCGAGGTTCCTCAGCACGGCGAGCGTTGGATTCGAGGGCGAGCTCGCCCCCACCGTTGCGTTTCCCTCCGACGATCTCTCGAATCCGCTCGCGGTTTCCGCCATGTCGCTCCACGCCGTGAGCTGCGATGGCGTTGCGCCGCTTCCGGGACTTCCGTTCGGAGAATGGACCGCCATCCCATTTCCCCAGCCGCAGTTTCGGGGCGCGCCGCATCTCCTCACCGATGCGGAGCTGGAGATGGTGCAGCTCGAGGGATGCCAGGTGAGGCGGCGGGCAGTCGTCGATCGCCGCCGGAAGGTCGGACACGCTCCAGGTGGCGTCGCGCTTCTCGAGGCTACGGTCGACGACGCGACAGTGTCTGTGCTCATGCACGCCGCGTCCCTTGCCGGGCCAATGCTCGCGCGCATGGCGGCGGTGGAGGAATTCCGTCTTTCGACGGGGCGGCTCGATCAGCAGCGCGAAATGCTGACCACGATCATGAACTCGCTGCCCGACCCGATCGTGATCATCAACGCGGAACGCGACATCGTCGCGCAGAACAAACGCGCAGAGCATCTGTTGTTCACCACCGACAAGGACTCCGAGGGAAGACGGCGCGCGGTCGAGATCAACAACCTGCTCTTTACATCGCACCTCTCCAAGGCCGCGATGGGATCGAACGAGATCTCGACGTCGCGCGAGCTCAACCTCGTAGATCCCGACGAAGGCACCGATCTTCTGTTCGAGGTGCTGACGCATCCGCTCGGTCCCGGAGAAAGCGGACAGTTCGGATCGACCGTCTCGGTTCTCCGCGATGTCACGGACCTCCGCCGCGCCGCCAACGAGCTCGAGCGGCAGGTGCAGCGGGTGCGGCTGGCCGAGATCGACGCGAAGCGTGAGCGCGACCGGCTGAACCTCATTCTCGAAAACGTCGCCGATCCGATTCTCGTCACTGACGATCGCTCGAACACGATCCTGATGAACAAGGAGGCCGAGCAGCTGTTCGAGTCCGACGACAGTCAGAGCTGGGAGCGGGCGGCGATGGTTCAGGCGAACGACACGAAATTCACCACGTTCATCTCGGACTTCACGATCAGCTCGGCGCTCGCGCGGCGCGAGCAGATGAAGCTGCACATACCGGAGACTGGCGTCGAGCTGCCGGTCGAAGTCGTGTCCGGGAAGATCCTCAATCGCCGCGGCGAGGCGCTGGCAATCGTCTCGGTGCTCCACGATCTCACGGAGCAAGCCGAGAACGAGCGCCTCTACGAGGAGCTCAAGACTTTTTCCAGCCAGCTGGAGGGGCGCATTCAGGCCGCGACCGCGGACCTGGCCGAGCAGAACACGCGGTTGCAATGGCAGTCGCGAGAGCTGGAGAAGGCGAACCGCCTCAAGTCGGAATTCCTGGCGAGCATGTCGCATGAGCTGCGGACGCCGATCAACGCACTCATCGGATACGCCTCGCTGATGCTCGACCGGATCTATGGCGATCTTACTCCGCGGCAGGAGGAAGGCCTCAACCGCATTCAGGGCGCGGCGCAGCACCTCCTGGCGCTGATCAACGACATCCTCGACCTCGCCAAAATCGAGGCGGGGCGGATGCCGCTGCACCTCGACGATGTCACCCTCGGCGACGTCATGACCGAGATCTCGCAGCAGATCGAGCCGATGGTGAAGAAGCGACAGCTCACGTTCAACGTCGAGATGCCGCAGTCGGATATCACGCTCCACACCGACCGCACGAAGGTGAAGCAGATCCTGCTCAACCTGCTTTCCAACGCTGTGAAATTCACGCATCATGGTGGAATCTGGGTCACCGTGTCGAAGGACGAGGAGGATCTGCGCTTCGATGTCCGCGACACCGGCATTGGAATTCGCGACGGCGATCTAGCGTCCATCTGGGAGGATTTCAGGCAAGTGGATCAGTCGAGGACCCGCGAGTTCGGGGGCACCGGGCTTGGCCTCAGCATCACTCGCAAGCTCGTCGACGCCCTTGGCGGGCACGTGTTCGCCCAGAGCGTCTACGGAAAAGGCTCGACATTCACCGTCGTGCTGCCGATCCGGAGCGTCGTCCGCCCCGACGATCCCCCCCGCGCGGTGGACCAGGTGCCACCCCCACCTCCGGTCGAGCGTTGACACGCAACCCTTGGGAGGTAGATTGAACCAACGCCCCGAAGCTGTCGGGGCGTTTGCTTTTTCCGTCCCCCTCAGAACGAATGTTCGATACAAAAACTCGCACCATCGTCGTGGTCGGCGCCCAATGGGGAGACGAAGGCAAGGGCAAGCTCGTCGACGTCCTCTCGGAGCGCGCTGATTGGGTCGTTCGCTACCAGGGTGGCGCCAACGCCGGCCACACGGTTCATATCGGCGACAAGTCGTTCGTTCTCCACCAGATACCGAGTGGGATTCTTCACCCGGGCGTGCGATGCGCGATCGGGAACGGCGTCGTCTTGGACGTGGAGACTCTCTTCGCCGAGATCGATGAGCTCGTCTCCGATGGCATCGATGTAGAAGGCCGCCTGTACGTGAGCGACCGGGCTCATCTCGTGCTGCCGTATCACAAGCTGGTCGACAAGCAGAGCTCCGCGAGCAGGGAGATCGGAACGACGGGCCGCGGAATTGGCCCCGCATACGAGGACAAGTACGGCCGCCGCGGAATTCGCGTCCTCGACCTGCGGAATCCCGAGCGGCTGAGAAAACTCCTCGAGCGAGGCGTCGCGCACGCCAACATCCAGCTCGCGATATCCGGGACCAAGCGCGCTGACGTTGACTACACGCTCGGCGTGCTTGAGAAGTTTGCGAAGCGGCTCCTGCCGCTTGCCGAGGATGTCGGTCTCAAGATTCACCGCGCGATCGTCGGCGGCTCGGCAGTACTGCTCGAGGGCGCGCAAGGATCGCTGCTCGACATCGATCACGGCACCTACCCGTATGTCACATCGAGCAGCACGACGTCGGGCGGCGCGGCGACCGGCGTCGGAATCGCGCCGAGCGAGCTCGACTCGGTCATCGGGGTGGTCAAAGCCTACACGACGCGCGTCGGGAACGGGCCGCTGCCGACGGAGTTCGACGAGCCGCTTGCCTCTGAAGTAAGGAAGCTCGGAAATGAATTCGGCGCGACGACTGGTCGTCCGCGCCGGTGCGGTTGGTTCGACGGCGTAGTCGTCCGCTACGCCGCCCGCGTTAACGGACTCACCGATCTCGCCGTCACCAAGCTGGATGTCCTCGATACTCTCGAGAAGATCGGCCTTTGCACCGGCTATCAGGTGGATGGCGATGTTTACGAGGAGTTCCCGGGGGACCTGGAGGTCCTCGAGAGAGCGGTGCCGCGGTATGAATGGTTCGACGGATGGAAGACGAGCACGGCCGCCGCACGAACACTGACGGACCTGCCGGCGGCTGCGCGCCGCTATCTCGACCGCATTCAGTCACTTGTCGAGACCCAGATCACGTACGTCAGCGTGGGAACGCGCCGCGACCAGATCATCGGTGTAGAGGGCGCGCTTCCCGCGAGCCCAGTCGGCGTCGCTTAGCCGCCGGCGAAAGCGATGGCGAACGACGCGGACATCGTGATCGTCGGGGGAGGGCCGTGCGGCCTTGCCGCGGCGGTCTCCGCGCAGCGCGCCGGAATCCGTCCGCTCGTGATCGAGAGCGGAGCAGTCGTCAGCACCATCGCCGCGTATCCGACCTACGTCAGGTTCTTTTCGACGGCCGAAAAACTGAGCATCGGCGGACTCCCGTTCGTAATCGCGACTGAAAAGCCGAGCAGGCGCGACGCTCTGGCGTACTACCGGGCCGTGGTCACGTATTTCCGGATCCCTCTCCGCCAGCGCGAGAGGGTGATGGCCATTCAGGGGAAGTCAGGGGATTTTACCCTGATTTCCCGGACGGCCTCGGGCGAGGAAGAAAGGACCAAAGCGGGTGCCGTCGTCATCGCGACCGGTTATTTCGGCTCGCCCAATCGCCTTGGTGTGCCTGGAGAAGATCTGCCTCACGTGACACACGTCTATCGCGAGGGACATGATGCGTTTCTCCAGGATGTCGTCGTGATAGGCGGCGGCAATTCCGCTGCCGAAGCCGCTCTCGATCTTTGGCGATCTGGCGCGCGGGTGACGCTCGTCCATTTCGGCCCGACGTTTGACAAGAAGATCAAGCCGTGGGTGCTGCCGGATTTCACCAACCGCGTGAAGGAAGAGCTGATCGCGGTCAGGTGGGACAGCCGCGTCAAGGCAATCGAGCCGCGCGACGTCGTCGTTACGACCGGCAAAACTGATGAGCGCCTGAAAGCCGATCGCGTCTACGTTATGACCGGTTTCGCGCCGAGTCTGGACCTGCTCCGCGAAACGGGAGTGCCGATTGACCCGAAGACGGGCATACCGAGTCACGACCCGAACACTCTCG
This sequence comes from Gemmatimonadales bacterium, assembly GCA_039933915.1. Lineage (GTDB taxonomy): Bacteria > Gemmatimonadota > Gemmatimonadetes > Gemmatimonadales > Gemmatimonadaceae > UBA4720. The sequence goes on from JBDTND010000025.1 coordinate 15,045, forward strand.
AAACACCGGTTCCCGGCCTCTTCATCGCCGGCGTGGTTGTCGCAGGCTTCGACGCGAACAAGGTGTTCATCGAGAACGGCCGCTACCACGGCGATCGCATCGTAGCTCGTCTCCTGGGCCAGCGCGCTCCGTCGGAGCCCAGGCTCAGCGCGGAGCTGGACACCTAGATGATTTCGTTCGCGCCGGGTGGGGCGATGCAGGCAAGCGGTTGCCTTGGCAACTAGTTTTCCCGCATGCCCAACCACCCCGATGTAATGGAAAAGCTCGTGTCGCTCGCCAAGCGGCGCGGATTCATTTTCCAGTCCTCTGAGATCTACGGCGGCACCGGCTCCGTGTGGGACTACGGACCGCTGGGCGTCGAGCTCAAAAAGAATCTGAAGGATCGCTGGTGGCACGCGATGGTCCGCGCCAGGACCGACATCGAAGGGCTCGACGCCGCCATCCTGATGCATCCGCGCGTCTGGGAGGCGAGCGGGCACGTGAGCGGATTCGTGGACCCGCTGGTCGATTGCAAGAATTGCAAAAAGCGGTTCCGCGCCGACGATCCCCGCATCAAGGGCACCCCCGGCACGCCCGACGCCCAGTGTCCCGCGTGCGGAATGAAAGGAACGCTCGGCGAGGCTCGCCAGTTCAACCTGATGTTCAAGACGTTCATGGGGCCTGTCGAGGACTCGGCGTCGATCGTCTACCTGCGTCCCGAGACGGCGCAGGGGATCTACGTCAATTTTCTGAACGTCCAGCAGTCCACGCGGCAGAAGGTGCCGTTCGGGATTGCGCAGATCGGCAAGGCGTTCCGCAACGAGATCACGCCCGGGAACTTCATTTTCCGGACGCGCGAGTTCGAGCAGATGGAGATGCAGTTCTTCGTGGAGCCTGGCACCGACATGACGTGGTTCGAGTACTGGAAGCAGGAGCGAATGAACTGGCATCGATCGCTCGGGCTCGCGGAAGAGAGGCTTCGGTTCCACGAGCACACCAAGGAAGAGCTGGCGCACTACGCGCGGGCTGCATTCGACGTGCAGTTCGATTTCGGCGGGACGCTTGGATTCCAGGAGATCGAAGGCGTGCACAATCGCGGCGACTTCGACCTGTCGCAGCACCAGAAGTTCTCCGGGAAAAAGCTCGAGTATTTCGATCAGCCCAACAACCGCCGTTACATTCCGTATGTGGTCGAGACCTCGGTGGGCGCGGACAGGACGACTCTCGCGGTCCTGGTGAATGCGTATCGCGAGGAGGCCGTCGAAGGAGAATCGGAAGGCAGGACTGTGCTCGCCCTGCACCCTTCGATCGCGCCGATCAAGGCCGGGGTGTTTCCGCTCGTGAAGAAGGACGGAATGCCGGAGATGGCTCACCGCATCGCCGACGATTTGCGTGAAGCATTCCCGATTTTCTACGACGACAGCGGGGCGATCGGCCGCCGGTACAGGCGTCAGGATGAGGTGGGAACTCCGTTCGGCATCACGATCGACGGCGAGTCGCTCACGAACGCGACCGTGACTGTTCGCGATCGCGACACGCTCAAGCAGGAGCGCGTCGAGGCTGGCCAGCTCAAGGACTTCATCCGCCGCCAGCTCACTACGTGAGCGCCCTCGACCTTCAGAGCCTGCGAGCTGAAGGCCAGGCGTTCATGGAAGAGATCTCACGCGAGAGCTATCTCGCCTTCGCGGGCCACAGGAAGACGGCGGAGCTGCAGCCGATCTATGAGAAATACGAGCGGATTTTGGGAGAGGAAGCTCTCGAGCTGACACTCGACGCCTTCCGATCCGCGAGCGACGGCACGGACGACAAGAGATCGGCGCGGTCGCTCCTCGAATGGGAGATCGAGTCGCAGGCGTCCAAGCCGCTGGCGGCGCTCGATGAGCGCGAGATAGCGTGGGAGAATACGGCGGTAATCCAGTCGCCCGACGGTCGCACGATCCCATATCAGGCGGCGCCGATCGAGATCGCGAATACACAGAATCGCGCGCTGCGGCTGGGCCTCGACACCGCGAGGGCCAAAGTGGTGAAGGAGGAGCACGCCCCGATTCGTCTCGAGCGACTGCAGCGCGAAAAGGAATTCATTGAATCGCTCGGCGTCGCTGACGACTACAACAGCTCGTTCGAGACGGTCTCCGGTATCTCGCTCGGCGGGCTCGCCGACAGCTGTGAGAAGTTTCTGAGCGATACCAAGCCGATGTGGCACGACACGCTGCAGAGCGTGCTACGCAAATCGATGGGCATCAAGCCGTCCGAGGCGAAGCGCTCCGACGCGCTCGCTCTGTTCAGAGCATCGGAATACGACGACGCATTCCCGGGCAACGCGATGGAAACGGTGATGCGACGCCAGGTAGCGGAGATGGGAATCGACCCGACCGCGAAGGGGAGAGTCATCTTCGACGTGGGAGACCGGGAAGGGAAGAGATCGCGCGCGTTCTGCTCTCCGGTGCGCGTCCCGGAGGAAGTGTACCTGGTGCTCAGGCCGCACGGCGGTCAGAGCGACTACAACACCTTCCTGCACGAGCTCGGGCATGCGCTCCACTTCGCGCACGCGAGCGCGGACTATCCCTTCGAGTTCAGGTGGCTGGGCGACAACTCGGTGACCGAATCGTACGCGATGCTGTTCGACCACCGGATGCAGGACCGTGGCTGGCTGCTGCGGTATACCGAGCTCGGGACAAATCGCGTCGACAAGTTCCTGCGCACGAGCGGATTCGAGGAGCTGCACTATCTGCGCCGATACTGCGCCAAGTTTCTCTTCGAGCGCGAGCTGTATGGCGGTGTGCTGCCGTGGGACGAGCTTCCTGAGCTGTACGTGTCTCGCCTCACCAACGCGACGGGATTCGAGTACACGCCCGCGGATGCATTTCTGGATGTCGATCCCGGTTATTACTCCGCACGTTACCTGCGGGCGTGGCAGCTGCAGTCAATCCTCAACGAGGAATTGACGAAGCGCTTTGACGTGGACTGGTTTCGGAATCCAAGCGCCGGACCATGGATTTCGCAGGAGCTCTTCGCGCAGGGGCAGCGTGAGAGCGCCGACGAAATCGCCGCGCGCGCCGGCGGGCGGACCCTCTCCTTTCAGCCGCTCATCAGGCGAATCGAAGGACTCCTCGGCGCGTGACTCAGACGGCTGCCCTCTCTCCCATGGAGACACACGAAGAGCTCGAGAAATGGTTCTCCGCCAAGAATTGCGGAAGTGTGGCCTTTCGGCCAGAGCACGTACCTCGACGAGAAGCGTCCGACGATTACGAGGTAGTCTATGAGGCCCATTTTGAGAGCACGCTGCTCGCCCAGGCCCGGATTGAGGTATGGCTAACGTCCGAAGGCAGAATCGCCGTAGGAGTAGAAACGCGTGAGCGTATCGCGAGGCGCCTTGGTGTGCGAACCTCACGGAGCGGATTTGCTGCCGGGCACGAACCTAATAACGCGAGCCTCAGGGGATTGCTTGACCTACTTGAGCTGTGCTCAACTGGGAAGATCGCCGTCATCGCCCGATCAGGCCTGTTTGGATTAGGCAAGACCACGGCTGCCCTGCCGAAGCCATTCCTCGAGACGCTTTCGATGGTTGGATATGGCTACTTAGGGTGGCTAAGGCCACTAGAGGAGGTGTCGCCGACAAGAAATCTGAAGGTATTGACGTTCGAACCTTGGACGTAAAGGAGCAAGGCCCAAACCTCCCGCGCGCTGCGCGCGCGTCTGCCTCGCAAGCGAGAGTAGCGTGGCGAGCCGCAGGATCGGTAGTTCCAGCAGCCGTTGCTACTTCGAGATGCAAGCGGAAGGAGGCTGGGCGTCCTCGTAGGCGGCGTCTCGCGTAGCAAGAGACTCGCGCGCGCCGTTGTAGTTTGCGCGCGAGGCTCGATGCGTGTAAGCGAGTAGCCGCCGAAGAGGATGCCCTGCCGACTGACCGGCGCGACGATCTCGAACCCGAAAAGCTAAGAACTACCGGGCCTGAAGCTCGTCGGC
>JBDTND010000026.1:0-18718 GCA_039933915.1 Gemmatimonadales bacterium
TTGGATCCGCTCAGCATTAGTACGGACTTTCGGTCTCCCGAACAACCTCCGCTCACTGTCCGAAGCCGGCTCGGAGAAAAACTTGCGTTGATACTCGGTCATGGATAACGCAACCCAGGCCCAATCCCTCCGAAGCTCCGCCGAAGCCGCGATGCGAAAAAACGGGTTCGATCCCGTTTTCTCCCCCGCGGTAATGCGCGAAGTCAAAGCGCTCCATGATCCGTCCCACAATCCGCTGCCGCCGGAAGTGCGGGATCTGCGCAAGTCGCTCTGGTCATCGATCGACAATCGCGAGTCAAGGGATCTCGATCAGATCGAAGTCGCGGAGGGGCTCCCCGGCGGCTCCATCCGCATCCTCATCGGTGTCGCGGACGTCGACACCATGGTTCATCTCGGGTCAGCCGCCGACGAGCATGCAGCCGCGAACACGACGTCCGTCTACACCGGTGTGGCTGTGTTCCCCATGCTGCCCGAGCGTCTTTCCACCAATCTCACGTCTCTCAACGAGGGAGAGGACCGGCTGGCCGTCGTCATCCAGTTCGACGTGACCCCCGATGGGGAGATCACCAACGCATCGGTGTATCGGGCGATGGTTCACAACAACGCCAAGCTCAGCTACGATGCGGTAGGAACGTGGCTCGAGGACAAGGCGCCGCCCCCGCCCCCCATCGCGCGCTGGGCCGAGCTAGGCGATCAGGTTCGGCTGCAGGACGAAGCGGCGCAACGGCTCCGCAAAGCGAGATCTGTCGCAGGAGCGCTCAACTTCGAGAGCATCGAAGCATCTCCCGTTGTGGTGAACGGCAAAGTCGTTGATCTCCAGGTTGCACGCCGGAATCGAGCACGCGACCTGATTGAGGATTTCATGATCGCCGCGAACCGGTCGGTCGCCAACTACCTGCTCGAGCGCGGGTCGCCGTCGCTGCGACGCGTGGTGCGAGAGCCCAAGCGCTGGGACCGCATCGTGGCGCTGGCTGCGGAACTTGGAGAGACGCTACCCGAGAAGCCCGACAACCGCGCGCTGAGCGAGTTTCTCGCTACTCGCCGAGCTGCGGATCCAGACCACTTCCCGGATCTCTCGCTCTCTGTCGTAAAGCTGCTCGGCCCCGGCATTTATGTTCTGGAGCGGAGGCTGGATAATCGCCGGGATGCGGGACATTTCGGGCTCGCAGTCGCGGACTACGTTCACTCGACCGCGCCCAACCGCCGCTTCGCCGACCTCGTCACGCAGCGAATGCTGCGCGCGGTCACGACATCGACGCCGCAGCCCTACTCCAACGCCGAGCTCACGGAGATCGCGAACCGCTGCACCGAGCGCGGTGAAGCCGCGCGAAAAGTAGAACGCACAATGCGCAAAATCGCCGGCGCCTGGATGCTGGCCGAGCGCGTGGGAGAGAGCTTCGCCGCGGTAGTCACCGCATCGTCGCCGAAGGGTATTTACGCACGCGTGTTGAGTCCGCCCGTTGAAGGTCGGATTGTGCGCGGCGGCAAAGGTCTCGATGTCGGCGACACTGTGCGACTCACGCTCGTTGTCGCCGATCATGTGCGAGGCTACATCGACTTTGCGCACGAGTCCGACGGCGCATCGCGGAAACTCGACCGTAGCCGGCGCAAGAAAGCGGAGGCGGACAAGCTTCGTCCGCGCATCGGCGAGATGTTCGACGCGCAGGTGACGGGTGTGTCCGACAGCGGCACGTACGTAAAGCTGACCGATGGATCGGCGGAGGGCCGCGTCGTCCGCGGATACAAGCCGCTGACGGTTGGGATGAACGTGCGCGTGAAGCTCATCAACACCGACAGCGTGCACGGCTTCATCGACTTCGAATACTCGAAGGGCGTGGATCCGGAGAAGGACGCGCGGCTGACGAGAAAACGCGCGGCGGCGCTCGCGCTGCGAGATCGCGTTGGGGAGAAATTCCGCGCGGTAGTGACCGGCACGTCTCCCAAGGCGACGTGGATCAGGATCGTACCAGACGACATCGAAGGCCGTCTGGTTCGAGGGAGAAAGGGATTGAGTACGGGAAGCGAAGTTGGCGTCGTGCTGCTGGCGGCGGATCCGGTGCGCGGCTTCATCGACTTCGCGCGCGAGGATACCGTCCTGCCCGCTGATCCCTACTGGGACACTTCGAGCCGCAAGGCCTGACGCACGCTCAGGTGCCCCCAAGCCCGCTTCGCACGTTTGATTCTCCCGAGGAGATCGGCGCATACGCCGCCGGGCAATTGCTCCAGCGCATCGAGAAAGCCCGGCGATCCGGCAGGCGTTTCGTGCTCGGATGTCCCACGGGGCGCACACCTCGTCCGATATACAATGCAATGGCAGCACATCTGGCCGCCGAGCCGCAGGATCTGAATCATCTCGTTCTGGTGATGATGGACGAATACCTCGTGACCGTCGCCGGCGGATTTGAATACGCGCCGGCAGAGCTGCCGTGGTCGTGTCACCACTTCGCGCGCACCGAGATCGCCGCGCGCTTGAATCAGCGGCTCCCTGAGACGAAGCGACTGCGCGATGACTCGATCTGGTTCCCCGACCCGCGCGACGCGGAGTCGTACGACACGAAGATCGCCGCCGCCGGAGGAATCGACTTTTTCATCCTCGCATCAGGCGCAAGCGATGGACACGTCGCTTTCAATCCTCCAGGAAGCGCGCGCGAGAGCAGCACCCGCATCATCAAGCTCTCCGAGGAAACACGCCGCGACAATCTTCAGACTTTTCCCGCGTTCGGAACCCTCGACAAAGTCCCTACTCACGGAATCAGCGTGGGGATCGCCACCATCGCGTCGGCAAAGGAGTCGGCGATGGTGCTGTGGGGCCGGAGTAAAGCTCCGTCACTTGCCCGGATTCTCGCCGCGCAATGCTACGACCGCGACTGGCCTGCGACTGTCATCCACGAGTGCGCTGCCGGCGAGATCATTGCCGACGCAGAGGCCGCGGGCTGAGCAAGGCAGAACCCGATCGTAGGTCGCTCCTTGAGGACTTCGCGTCCCGATCACCATATTCGCTCGTGGCCTACTCGCTCCCCTTCCGCGCGACGCTACCCGAGTACCAGCAGCAAGCTCAGCGCTTGTACGACGCGCTGCAAGCGGGTGACAACGACGCTCGCTGGAGCTTCAAGTGGATGCATCCACGCTATCGCGGAAAGCCTGTTCACGAGGTGGAGGCCACCACCCTCGACATGGCGGACGCGCGGATCGTGGTTGCGCAGGAATACGCCTTCAACAAGTGGGACAATCTCGCGAAGTTCACTGACGCCGTTACGCGCGAAGGTCCGATCGGCACCTTCGAGACCGCTGCCGATGCTGTGGTCGATGGCGATCTGGCAAAGCTGCAATCCCTGCTGCACGAGCATCCAGAGCTGCCGCACGCCAGATCGACGCGCCGCCATCACGCAACCCTGCTTCACTACATCGGCGCCAATGGCGTAGAAGGAGTCAGGCAGAAGACACCGGCCAACGCGGTCCAAATCACAACGACCCTGCTGGATGCTGGCGCCGAACCCGATGCCCTAGCCGACTTATACGACAACAAATGCACGACGATGAGTATGCTGGTGTCGAGCTCTCATCCGGCGAAGGCGGGCCTGCAAGCGGCGCTGGCCGAGACACTTCTGGATTACGGCGCGGCGCCGCACGGACGTGGGTCTCACTGGCAATCGCCGGCGATGACAGCCCTGCAGTTCGGATATCTGAATACCGCGATGGAGCTGGCCCGGCGTGGCGCGGCGCCCGACAGCCTCGCCGCGGCCGCAGGTTTGGGACTCGTCGACGAAGCCCGTCGTCTGCTTCCGGCCGCTGACACCAACGAGCGGCATGTCGCGATCGCCCTCGCCGCACAGCATGGTCATGCCGAAATCGTAAGCCTGCTGCTCGATGCGGGCGAAGATCCGAACCGGTACAATCCAGACGGCTGGCATTCTCATTCGACACCGCTGCACCAGGCGATTGCATCGGATCAGGCCGGTGTGGTGCGATTGCTGGTGGACCGTGGTGCGCGCACCGACATCAGAGATACCGTCTACGATGGCACTCCTCTTGGCTGGGCAGACCACTGCCAGCGGCCTGGGATTGCCCAATGGTTGCGCGCTCACGGGGTGGAGAGATGATGCGGTCCATCGATGGATCCCCCTGGGCTCAGCCGTTCGGTTCACCCTCATGGCAGGCGCAAGGACCGCGTGGCATATTCGCTCGGCTCGCGGAGCCTATCGGCGGGCCGGAAGATTAAATCGAAGTCCTCAACCCTCAGCGAGGATGCAGTGCAGAACAACACTAGCTACGATGCAATCGTCGTCGGTTCCGGAATCTCCGGAGGGTGGGCCGCCAAGGAGCTCACTGAAAAAGGGCTTAGCGTTCTGGTGCTCGAGCGGGGCAAGAACATCGAGCACATCAAGGACTACGTCAACGCGACAAAGGCGCCCTGGGAGTATCCCCACCGGGGCGGTCGAACGCGCGCGATGGAGGAGCTCTATCCCGTCCTCAAACGGGATTACCCTCTGAACGAAATCAATCTCGACTGGTGGGCATCCGACAAGGATTCGCCGTACACAGAGGTAAAGCGTTTCGACTGGTTCCGCGGTTACCACGTCGGCGGACGCTCGCTGATGTGGGGCCGCCAGAGCTATCGGCACAGCGACTTCGATTTCGAGGCCAACGCGAAAGAAGGCGTCGCCGTCGACTGGCCCATCCGCTACGCCGAGATCTCACCCTGGTATGACTACGTCGAAAAGCACTCCGGCATCAATGGCTCGATCGAGGGAATGCCCCAGCTCCCTGATGGGAAATTTCTCCCTCCGATGCAGCTGAACTGCGGGGAGAAGCTCGTTGCGGACAAAGCCAACAAGATCTTCGGGCCACACCGCCGCATGATTCCAGGCCGCTCCGCGAATCTCACTCAGGCGCACGACGGCCGGGGTCAGTGCCAGTACCGGAACGCGTGCTGGCTCGGCTGCCCTTACGGCGCGTATTTCAGCTCTCAGTCCTCGACGCTGCCGCACGCGGCGAAGACCGGGAAGATGACTCTCATGCCGTGGCAGATCGTCAGCGAAGTCATCTATGACAAGGACACAAAGCGCGCAACTGGCGTGCGTGCCATGAACGGCCTCAACAATCAGGTGACCGATTACAAAGCGAAGGTAATTTTCCTTTGCGCGTCGACGCTCAACTCGACGTGGCTCTTGATGCGCTCCGCGACCGATCTCTGGCCCGAAGGACTGGGCAGCAGCTCCGGCGAGCTCGGCCACAATCTGATGGACCATCACTTCCGCGCCGGCGCACAGGGAAACCTGGAGGGCATGGACGACAAGTATTACTTCGGCCGCCGCCCCAACGGCTTCTATATCCCGCGCTACCGGAACCTCTTCGGAGACAAGCGGCCGTACCTGCGCGGCTTCGGGTACCAGGGCGGAGCCGGTCGCGATGACTGGGGACGCGCCGTCGCCGAGCTCGGGGTCGGCGGACAGTTCAAGGACAGGATGGCGATGCCGGGCGGGTGGAATATTGGCGCGACGGCGTTCGGCGAGATGCTTCCGGATCACTCCAACAAGGTTTCGATCGACCAGACAAAGAAGGACAAGTGGGGGATGCCGGTCATCAAGATCGATTGCGAGACCAAATCGAACGAGCACATGATGCGCCGCGACATGCAGGTCGACATGGCCGAGCTGTTGAACGCGTGCGGCGTGAAGGACGTCCAGGTTTACGACGCCGGATACACCCCGGGAATGGGAATCCACGAGATGGGTACCGCCCGCATGGGGCGGGATCCCAAGACCTCGGTTCTCAATTCGCACAACCAGGTGTGGGATGCGCCCAACGTGTTCGTCACCGACGGATCGTGCATGACGTCGGCCGCTTGCGTGAATCCGTCGCTCACTTACATGGCGCTCACCGCGCGCGCCGCGGACTTCGCGGTGAGCGAGCTCAATCGCCGCAACCTCTGATCGGAGCTATCGATGACAGATAACGATATAGCGGTCCTCGACACGCCCGAGATGATCACCCGGCGAGAAGCAGTCCTTCGCGTGAGCGCGTTGCTGGGCGGAGTCGCGTTGATCGGCGGCAGCGCCTGGATCACTGGTTGTCGAACCGAAAAGTCAACCAACTCCGGCGAAGCTTTTACGAATGATGACGTTTCCTATCTCGACGAGATCGCGGAGACGATTCTTCCTGCGACAAGTACTCCCGGGGCAAAGGCAGCGAAGACCGGCGCTTTCATGGCGCTAATGGTCCGCGACACCTACAGCCCCGAGGACGAGAAAATCTTCCGCGACGGAATGCGAAAGCTCGACCAGGCCAGCAAGGACAAGAACGGCGGTAAGTCGTTCATGGAAGCAATGCCGGAACAGCGACTGGCGCTGCTGCAGACTCTCGACAAGGAACAGTTCGACTACTCGGTGAAGCGGAAGGCCGAGGCAAAGAGAAAGTCGGAGGAGTTTCTGGCGGAGAAACAGCAGAGTCCGCAGACTACGCAGTCTGCCAAAGCGACGCAGATCGTCGACGAGCCGCCAAACCGTTACTTCCGGATGATGAAGGAGCTCGCGCTGCTCGGCTATTTCACGTCGGAAATCGGAATGACCCAGGCCCAGCGCTACGTCGAGTCGCCGGGCCGCTACGATCCGTGCATACCTTACGACGGCAAGCCATCATGGGCCGGACACGCCTGAAAGAGGAACCATAATGCTACCGCTCACGAAACTCCTGCTGGCGCTGATAATCACAGGCGCGGAGTCAGACGGTCCAGCAATTTCCGCCACCCAATCGGCACAGGCACCAGAGACCATCGTTGGACGCTGGGACATCACGATCAACATGCCCGGGGGCCCGCGTCCATCGTGGCTCGAGGTCGAGCACTCTGGTCGCGACGCAGTGGTGGGCAGGTTCGTCGGCGTCAGCGGCAGCGCTCGACCCATCTCGCGTGTAGCGACCGGCGACTCGTTTCACTTTTCAATTCCGCCGCAGTGGGAAGAAGGAACGGCCGATCTTGCGGTCGAGGGGCGTATTCAAGGCAAGCGGCTCGCGGGAAGCATGACGTTTCCCGATGGAAAGAAATACGAATGGACGGGCGTGCGTGCGCCGCGCCTGGATCGGAAAACTGCTCCAATGTGGGGGGCACCGATCAATCTTTTGCACGCGAATGATCTGGCCGGCTGGCATGCAACCGGGAGCCCGAACCAGTGGAACGTGAAGGACGGAGTGCTGCAGAGCCCGAAGTCCGGCGTCAATATCGTGACCGATCGCACCTTCGGCGATTTCAAGCTCCACATCGAGTTCCGTTACCCCAAGGGAAGCAACAGCGGCGTGTATCTCCGGGGCCGGCACGAAGTTCAGATCCAGGATGATTTCGGCGGAGTGCCGGCGCCCGACCATTTCAGCGGAGTTTACGGCTTCATCGCTCCGAGTGAGATCGCGGCGAAACCGCCCGGCGAGTGGGAGGCATTCGACATCACGCTGGTTGGCCGGATGGTTACCGTCTACGCCAATGGGCGCCGCGTGATCTGCAATCAGGAGATTCCGGGGATCACGGGCGGCGCAATCGACAGCAATGAAGGCGCGCCGGGGCCGCTGCTGCTTCAAGGCGATCACGGGCCGATCGAGTACCGCAACATCACGATCACTCCGGCCAGATAGGGGATTCTCGCGCGCGTACTTCGCGCGCGACGCCTGTCTCATTAGCATTCGGTTCCAATCGACTTTCGACCGGTCAAACTGAGGAAGCAATGCGTTCAAGTGTAGCAGCAGGTCTAATGGGCATCGGCGGGATTTTTGTTTCGTTCGGAAGCGTGATAGTTGTGCTCGCGCTCTTCGCAAGAAACGGAGAGACTCGGGGCGAGCTGCCCGCGATGTGGACGCTCGCGACAGGATCGATCGTCGTCGGAGCAGCCATGTTCGTTCTCGGCTACCTGCTGAACCGTATGGGCCGGAGCTCGTCGGCCCCCGGCGCTGCCTAGGTCTTAATAGTCTTCGACGCTTCGTCCCAGGTCACGGCGTCCTTCCGGAAATACGACTCGTTCGCCATGTGACACGCGAGCGCGGCGTTGTGACCGAACACGACATCTTCCACAACCGGCTTCCGTGAGCGCACCGCGTCGAAGTAAGTCGCCAGGTGAGGCCTGATGTCGTCGAAGTCCTGCATCCGGTAGGTGACCGATTCCTGGGCGCCGAGCTTTGCGAGCTTCGCATCGTTCTCCTGGTGCCAACGCCGCTCGTACTCTTCGCGCATCGCCCTCGGGAAGCTTCCTGTGTAATAGCTCGGATAGGTGTTGATTCCGAGCTGGGGTGAGAAGCTCACGGTCGAGGCCGTGACTTCGAGAAGTCCCCTCGATCCCTGAATCCGATAAGTCTCCGGCATATCGGTGGCGAGATTGAGCCGCATGTAGACAGGAAGATTGTCGCGATAGTAGTACAGCACCGCGTGAACGTCCGGCATGTTGCGTCCATCCTTCCAGTGACGGATCCCGCCAACAGCGGAAGCCTGCTTCGGCGGCTCATTGATGCCGAGCATGAACATCATGCCGCTGACGAGATGGACGAGAAGATCACCGGCGACGCCAGTCCCGTATTCCTTCCAGCACCGCCAGCGCGCGAAGAGAATCGGATCGAATGGCCGCTTCGGAACGACGTCTCCCTGCCATGTATCCCAATCGAGGTTCGTCGGAGACAGATCGAACGGCGGAGGATATTGCCACGCCCCCGTTGGATCGTTGCGTCCCAACCATCCTTCGACGAGCATCAGGTCGCCGAGCATTCCCTGCGCGACGATCTCCTTCGCCTTGGCGCATACCTGAGAGCTCACCCGCTGCGAGCCGATCTGCACGATGCGGTTTGTTTTCCTGGCGGCGGCGACCATTGCGACGCCGTCGGCAGCCGTGTGGGACATCGGCTTCTCGCAGTAGATGTCCTTTCCCGCGCTGACGGCGTCGATGACGACCTGTCTGTGCCAGTGATCGGGAACCGCGGCGACGATGCAATCGATGTCCTTGTTGTCGAGCAGCTCCCGATAGCGCCGCGTGACGGGAAGGTCGGGACGCACGATCTCGCGAGCAAGAGTATGCCGGCCGTCGTAGAGGTCGGCCGCGGCTGCGCACTCCACACCCGGCAGCGTGATCGAGGTGCCGAGCAAGCCCGAGCCCTGCATGCCGACGCCGATCATGCCGAAGCGGACCCGGTCGCTGGCTGCGACCTGCCGGGTAGTGCCGGGTACGGGTTCCGGTGCCAGAATGATCTCCCTCGCTGTTAAAGATCCACCGGCTGCGGCCGCAGTCACCCCCAGAAATTCACGTCGCGAGAAGTTGCTCGTCGTCATGGCGTCTCCTGGTTTTTGATTCCGTTTCCCGCCCCGCCCCTTCCCTTCGGCTTGCTACTTGTTCATGCCGGAGAATATCCTATCACCCGTCCCCCAACGATGGGAATGGTCCAAATGTCCGCGCGACCGATCACACACTTTAGGAGGCCGCTATGAATCGCCGCACATTCTTGTCGACGCTTGGAGTCGCAGCAGCCGCTCCCCATCTTGCCTGCGCTCCGATGGCGGGAGGCGCGAGTGCCACACCCCGCCGCCTCCGCCGGGTCGGGATACAGCTTTACACGCTTCGCGACGACGCGCGACGAGATCTCGAGGGCACGCTCGGCAACATCGCGCAGGCCGGGTACAAGGACGTCGAGATGCTTGGCTCGATGAACAACTTTGGAATGGAACCGACGCGCTTGCGGGCGGTTCTCGATCGGAACGGGCTGAGTGCTCCTTCGACGCACGTCGGCGGCGCGGCGCTGGATGATCTGGACAAGCAGCTCGACATTGCGAAGACTCTCGGTCACAAGTACATCGTCGTCGCCAGCCTTCCGGTGGGCGAGAATCCGACGCTCGATGACTACCGCCGCTGGTCGGACCGTCTCAACGACGCCGGCCGCAAGGCGCAGCCTAGTGGAATCCACATCGGCTTTCACAACCACGCGAGCGATTTCAAGGTGATCGATGGAGTTCCTCTCTACGACATCCTCCTCGAGCGGACGGACCCCAATCTCGTGCGGCTCCAGCTGGACACGGGAAATCTCGCCATGGCCGGCCGGGATCCCCTCGACTACGTGAAACGCTTTGGAAAGCGCTTCTGGCTCTTTCACATCAAGGATGTCCCGAGCATGCGCTCCGCAGCCGACACCGAGCTGGGAAAGGGAATCATCGATTTCAAGCGCCTGTTCGCGAGCATAGATCACATCGACGACAAGTTCCTCTTCGTCGAGCAGGAGACTTATCCCGGCACGCCTCTGGAGAGCGCGCGCCGCGATTACGACTACATCTCACGTCTCGAGTTCTAGAGCGTAAAGCCGATGGACGTCACGAAGCGACGGCTCCGGGAGGATCTGATCCATGAGGCGCACCTGCGAGCTAAGTCACCACCGGTCGAGCCGGAACGGAGAAAGATCGAACCTGGATTTTCCAGCGATCACGAGGTCAGCCTGCAGCTCCCCGATCGCGCTCGCGAACTTGAATCCGTGTCCCGAACAAGGACTCGAGACGAGCACCTGCGGATGATTCGGATGGAAGTCGATGATGAAATCATGATCCGGAGCATTCGTGAACAGGCACACAGCGGTCTCTCGCACAGGCGCCTCGGACAACGCAGGCAAAACAGCCCGTAACGCCGCGCGGAGCGACCGCACTTCGTCATTGTCTACCGTGCGATTGACGCGCGATGGATCGCCTACGATTACCCCATCGTGCATCACGGACGCCTTGACTCCACGCGGCAATCGCGGAAATCCGTAACAGATCGTGCCCGCCTTGAACTCGTACGCGTAAATGGGAAAGCGCTCTGCATCGTATTCGCCACCGCGGTCTTGCGGCTCGAGCCAGACGACTGCCTGGCGCTCGATCGCTAGCGGTATGGCAAGATCCCGCACAAGTCCGCCATTCCAGGCGCCTGCTGCGAGCACGAGTCGATTTGCCAGGTAATCGCCGCTTCTGGTGGTCACGCGTACACCGTCGCCCTCAGCTTTCCACTCGGTCACCGGGTCGTCGAAGCGTGCCTCCGCGCCGGCGGCCCGTGCGGCGTCCAGATGCGCCCGGTTGCACGCCTCCGGGTCGAGGTAGCCCGCTCGCGGATCCAGCACCGCGATTGTGTCGGGCCCCAGCCGAAACAATGGAAACCTTTTTTCGACTTCCGCCGGCGTGAGGATCTCGTGGGGCAGGTTGTGCTCGCGCGCACTTCTCAGCGTTCCGGCAACCACCATTCCGTCAGGTGGCCCGATCATGAGCCCACCCGTGATCTTCATCAACAGCTCGCCGCTCGGCTCTTCCAGCTCGCGCCACAGCTGATGCGCTCTTTGAACCAGCGGCACATACAGCGGATGCTCGAAGTACGTTTCTCGAATGATTCGGCTGTCACCGTGCGACGATCCCAAACTATGACCGGCTGAAAACTGTTCCAACCCAAGAACGCGCAGCCCGCGCCTGGCCAGATGGAAAAGCGTCGCGCTTCCCATCGCTCCGAGTCCCACGATTATTGCGTCGTAGCTACGCGACTTGGCCATGACTTGGTAATTTGAGACGATTCAGGGAAACCCGCGCGGTTATCGAACGTAGAGTATTCTATGACATCTGCAGACTTTTTTTCCCGAGGCCGACATGGCTCCTGAAGTGATCAACTTTGCCGGTGTCTCGGTGATCATCATCGGCCTCGCGGCTTCGCTGTCCCTGATCACGGTCTGGCTCGTACGAGGAGTCAGCAGGAAGGCCCCACCTCGTGAGCTGCCGGGCACGGCTCAATTCGATCAACGGTTCGACCAGCTCCAGCAATCCGTCGACGCCATCGCGGTCGAAGTCGAGCGAATCGCCGAAGCGCAGCGGTTCTCCGCCAAGCTGTTGTCCGAGCGTGCCGAGACCCCGGCGCTGCCACGCTAAAAAACGAATCGCGTATCACGCACGACGGCCGCATCGTATCTTGAGCATCGAGATGACGAGCTTCCAGTCCCTGCAATGAGCCTGTTCCGCCGCTCGTGTTCCGGCTTATCTGGCTGGCAGTGGCTTCTCGCACGAACAATGCGGAAGGAGACGCTTTGAAAAATCGGGCGAGACAGGCAGAGCTGAAGGCGACAGAACCAAGAATCGGGATCACCGACACCTCCACTTCGAAGCGCCGAGCGCGCGAGGAATCCTGACCGATGCCGTGCATAATGACATTGCTGGCCCTGTCCGCGCCGCGACTCGTCGTCGCTGTGCTCTGGTTTTTCACACACTGGTTTCGGGGCGTCTTCGACAACATGCTCTGGCCGATCATCGGCTTTGTATTTCTGCCGACGACCCTCCTCTGGTATTCCGCCGTTCATAACTGGTTCGGCGGACACTGGACGTTCTGGCCCGTCGTCGGTCTCGTGATCTCGCTCGTGATCGACCTCGGCCCCGTAAGCGGACGTCGCGTTTCGACCAAGCGCTGATGGAGTCGAGGGCGGAAAGCGGAGCCGTGGAAATAGGTCCTCCACAATTCAGGAATTGGTTTTTCACCAACCGAGGCTGACGATGATTCGTGAAATAGACGTTCGCTTTACCCGATCGATGGTGCTCGTACTGGCGGCTTTCGCGTTGGCAGGCTGTGTGAAATCGGAGAGCAGTGGCGCCGACTCGACATCCGCGAGCAGCACGGGGACTGGGGCAGCAGCCTGTCCCGGGGACAACGGCGGCCTCAAGCTCCCCGCCGGATTCTGCGCGACCGTATTCGCCGACTCGCTTGGCCACCCCAGGCATATCGCGGTGCATTCCAACGGTGACGTATACGTCAACACCTGGAGCGGCGGTTACTACACGACCCCTGCGCCTCCGGGGGGATTCATCGTCGCCCTCCGCGACACCAACAACGATGGCAAAGCCGACATCGTCAAGCGGTTCGGACCAGACGCGAAGACCGGCAACGGCGGTGGCACCGGTATTGGCATCTACAGCGGCTCCCTGTACGTCGAGGAATCCGCCAAGACCGCCGCCAAGATCGTACGCTATGGAATCTCCGCCGACAGCATGGCCCCGACATCTCCGACTTCTGAAACGATCGTCGGTGGACTTCCCGTGGCTGGCGGCCATCCCATGCATCCGTTCGCCATCGATAGCAGCGGCAACATGTACATGGACGTCGGCTCCGCCAGCAATTCGTGCCAGGTCAAAGAGCGTACAACGGAATCCCCCGGTGTAAAGCCGTGCGCCGAGCTCATTACCCGCGCCGGTATCTGGAAATACGACGCGAACAGGACCAATCAGCGATTCTCCGCGGCCGAGCGGTACGCAACCGGAATCAGGAATGCGGTGGGTATTGCATTCGACGCCAGCGGGCAGCTCTACTCGACACAACATGGGCGCGATCAGCTCGCCGAGAACTGGCCGAAGCTGTACACCCCCCAGCAGGGACAGAATCTTCCCGCTGAGGAGCTTCTCAAGATCGAGAAGGGTGGAGACTACGGCTGGCCGCTGTGCTACTTCGACGGCGGGCAGCGCAAGCTCGTGCTCGCGCCTGAATACGGAGGTGACGGCGGCAAGGCCGTCGGCGAGTGCGCGGCGAAGAAAGGGCCCGAGGTATTCTTCCCCGGTCACTGGGCGCCCGACGGACTTCTGTTCTATACCGGTGCGCAGTTCCCCGCGCGCTACAAGGACGGCGCGTTCATCGCCTTCCACGGATCGTGGAACCGGGCACCGGCCCCTCAACAGGGCTACAACGTGGTGTTCGTGTCCTTTGCCGGAGGAAAGCCGGCCGATTCGGCCAAATACGAGGTCTTTGCCGACGGATTCGCGGGCGGGCCCCTCACCCCCGATGCGAACGACAAAGCGGCGCATCGCCCCACTGGCATAACACAGGGCCCGGACGGCTCGCTCTACATCTCCGACGACAAGGGCGGACGGGTCTGGAAGGTCACTTACAAGGGCGGGGCAAAATAGCGCTGCCCGGGCGTAACCCTCGCGCCCTCCTGTCGTCTAGGTAGTGAAGCAGCGGCGGCCACAATCGGCTGCCGCTGCTCGCATCTACCCAGCAAAGGACAACCAAATGAGTACGACATCGCAGCGCCCAAGCCGTAGTGGATTGCGCGCAGTTGCCGCCGCAGTCACAATCGCCGCAACCGTTGCCGGATGCGGCGGCGGACATCACCTGGCCGAATATCCCTTCTCGAGCCGGACGCTCGCGGTGGTCTACATCGCCCCGCCGTCGCCCGAGCTTCTCACGAGCTACTACGACCTTCGCAGTTCGCAGAACGCGGTCGAAGCTGTCGTCAGGGCCGGCGCCGATGTGGCGCGAGAGCGCGAAGGCCGGCGCGCCAACGCGCGTCTCGATAGCGCGACTGCCAGGATCGACATCCCCGCTGTCCTCGCGCAGCGGACGCTGCAGCGCGCGAGCCGGTACCTCGGCACCCGCCCGATCACGGACGAGAATCAGGCCGACTATCTGATGGAAGTCCGCATGTCGCGATTCGGAATCAACGCCAAGGCGGACGAAGCGGCGTACCTGTTCACCTTCGCGGAAGCGGTGCTCATCGATCGTCGCACCGGGCGCGAGATCTGGAACGTCAACATCCACGGACGCGACCGGCTCACGCCCTACGTCGCGAGCGATAGCCGGATTCCCGGATCAGTCATCACGGCCGGGACTTTGGGAAGTGTCAGTGTTGCGGATTTTCAGGGAGCGCTGAACCAGTTGATGGACTACTCGTCGAATCTCATTACGAATGAGCTGAGATCGGATTTGAGGGACGTTCGCAATAAATAACGAACGTGCATCCGGAGCGAGCCGGGTCCTCGGAATCAATAAGAGCAACTGAACGCGGCGGGAGGCGTCAGAAAGTGAAGGCGCCAGTTTTCAGTTAACGACCCCGGGACCTCACTAACGGCGGGCTGACCACAGGCAAGTGCTTTTGCCTCTCACTCGGTTGGAAAGTCGGCGGGTAGTGCACCGACACCTGGCATCTACGTTTCTGACGTCTCCCGCCGCGTTCAGTTGCATAACGTACGCTTCTGACGCCTCCCGCCCGATCAGTTGTATCAGCAAGCCCTACCGTCGTTGCCTGCCCCGCCTCGCTTGCCCCCCGGTACCGCAGGTCGTACGTTGAAACGCTCGCCCGCGCCAACGTTCGTCAACCGGAAACGGGGGGTTTCATGTTCACGAAGCACCGCACCACACGCATCGCGATCTGCTGCTGCGCCGCGGTTCTCGCCGGATGCGCCAAGAAGAACGACGCTGCCGACACCACCGCAGTCGACTCCACGGCCAGCACCACCACCACCACCACGCCGCCCGCGCCCACTCCCATCAAGCTCGCCGACGTCGCCGGCAAGTGGAACATGAGAGCGGTCCCCGCAAGCGGTGACACGACCGCGACGACCTATGTTCTCACGGCAACCAACAGCACCACCGGTTGGTCGTTCAAGTTCCCCGGACGCGCTGCTGTTCCAGTGCAGGTCATCGCCGATGGCGACAGCGTCGCGCTTACTGCCGGACCGTACTCGAGCGTCCGTCGCAAGGGTGTGCAGGTCCGCACGAATGGCGTCTTGCGCTTCCAGGGCGGCGCCCTCTCCGGCACGACCACGGCGCACTACAACGTCAAGACAGCGGACTCGGTCCTCGTGCTCAACGTCAGCGGCACCAAGGCACAGTAGGGGGAAGACCTGTGTTCAGACCGAAAGGACCCAACTGCCAGAGCTGTGGAATGCCGCTCAGCAAAGACGTCCTCGGCGGCGGATCCAACGCCGACGGGAGCCTGAGCAGCGAGTACTGCAGCCACTGCTACAAGAATGGCATGTTCGCTCAGCCGAACATCACGGCTGAGGAAATGACAAGACTGGTGGAGGACAAGCTGCGGTCGATGCACTTCCCCGGGTTCATGGCGCGGAAGTTCGCAAAAGAAGTCCCGACGCTTCGGCGCTGGCGAGACCGAAGCGCGGGCCAGATCAGTCGGCCGGCGAGCGAGCTAGAAGCGCGCGCCTGATTCCGCTGGCGGCTTGATCGGGGGCAGTGCCGCCTCGATCTCGCCGCGGTGGGATTCGAGCCACGGCGGCAGGACGAGGTGCTCCCCGAGTGAGGCCGGATCTTCATCGACTGTGAAGCCCGGGCCGTCGGTGGCGATCTCGAACAACACCCCGCCGGGCTCGAGAAAATAGACCGACTTGAACCAGAAGCGGTCGATGACTTCAGTGGGACGTCGCCGCGCGCGCTCGATCTTCTCGCGCACCGCGAGCTCGGTCATGTCATCGGGCACACGCCACGCGACATGGTGAACGCCCCCGGTCCCCCAACGGCCGCGATCGGCGTCCTCGATCTCTCTGATCTCGAGATAGCGTCCCGAGCCGCCCCCTCCAATCTCGAATCCGAACCACTCGTTCTCCGCGCCGATGTCGACGAATCCGAGGACTCCCGTGAGGAAGCTCGCTGTGACCGCGATATCCCTTTCCCAGAGCCGAACTGAGTGCAGTCCGCGGATCTGCTTCTCGACCGGCACCGGACTGTCGCGCCACGGCGTGAAGTCCCGCTCGTCGCCGGTCTCGTGAAGAGTCAAAGGCAGTCCATGCGGATCAGTGAAAGTGATCGCCGAGGTTCCGCGCCGCGTCTCGACCGGCGCGACTGGTAGATGATGCTCAGCGAGGCGCTCGCCCCAGTAGTCGACGCTTCCGAGGGGAATCGCGAGCGACACCTCCATTGCCAGTCCAACGCCCGGCTTGGCCGGCGGCATCTCGGGCCAGGGAAAGAAGGTGATGTCCGTTCCCGGATGGCCTTCCCCGTCGGCGTAGAAGAGATGGTACGTGCCAGGCGAGTCCTGATTGACGCTTTTCTTTACCAGTCGCATGCCAAGCACGCCGGAATAGAAATCGACGTTGTCCTGGGCGTCGCCGGCGATGCACGTGATGTGGTGAAGTCCGGTTACTCCAGTCATAGTCATCCCAGTCGGGTAAAAGTTTGGATTTCTACGTAGATTGACGTACAGCGTCTGCCGGCAAATTACACCATCGTTAAGCCAGAGAACCGGCAGTGGTTCCCTGACGGGGAGCCGGGCATTTACGAAAGTGTAGCCGACGACTGATGGAGGCCGCAATGACCGCACCTAGCTGGCTCGTGAACTATGATGAAGGCGTCCCGTCTTCGCTGAAGCCGTACCCGGACCGCAGCCTGATCGATTACCTGCGGGAGTCTGGAACGAAGTGGCCTGACCGGCCCGCTCTGTTGTTCAAAGGCGCGGCGGTCAACTACGGCCGCATGGACCGGGAGAGCGACTCATTCGCCGCGGCGCTCGTCTCGATCGGCGTGAAGCCGGGAGACCGCGTCGCTCTATGTCTTCCGAATTGTCCGCAGTTCATGATCGCGGAATTCGGCGCGTGGAAGGCCGGCGCCATCGTTTGTCCGTTCAATCCGACGTACAGTGAGCGTGAGATCGAGGAAGCTCTCCAGGCGACCGGAGCGGAAACGGTCGTGGTCCTCACGCGATTCTATGATAAGGTGAAGCACGTCCAGCCGCGCACGTCGCTCAAGCGAGTGATCGCCACGAACATCAAGGAGTACCTGCCGTGGCACCTGCGCATTCTGTACACGCTGTTCAAGGAGAAGAAGGAGGGCGACCGGATCACGCTCGCTGATGGTGATTTTCGGCTTCGCCGGCTCCTCCGCCAGTTTCGCGGCGCGAAGACTACCGAGCGTGAAGCGAGTCTCGATGATCCCGCCGTCATTCTGATGAGCGGCGGCACGACCGGAACGCCGAAAGGCGTCGTTGGCACGCATCGCGGAATGGTGACCGCCGGGCATCAGCTGCAGTCGTGGCTGCGTCCCGTTTTGCGCGAGTGGACCGACACCATCATGCTGCCGCTCCCGCTCTTTCATACCTACGGAAATACCGGAGTGCAGAGTCTGGGTCTGGTCAACCACAACCCGATCTCACTCATTCCAAACCCACGCGAGATACGCGACGTCCTCCACGAGATCAACAAGGTCAAGCCTGCCTTCATCTGTACCGTCCCGACGCTGTTGAATGGGATCATGAATCATCCCATGGCGAAGGCGGGTAAAGTCGACTTCAGCTCGATCAAGCTCTGTTTCTCCGGAGCCGCGGCACTGATGGCGGAGACCAAGAAGAGGTTCGAGGATCTGACTGGGGGCGTGATTGTCGAGGGTTATTCACTCACTGAGGCCCAGATGGCGGTTGTCGCAAACCCGGTCCTCGGTGAGAAAAAGATCGGCTCGATCGGCATGCCGCTCCCTGATGTTCACGTCAGCATCCTCGATTCAGATGATGGACGCACGCCCATGGCGCCGGGAGAAATCGGTGAGATGGTGGTGCGAGCGCCGCAGTTGATGCGTGGGTACTGGAACCGGCCTGAAGAGACGTTGGAGATGCTCCGCACCAACGACGATGGCGATCGCGTTCTCTACACCGGCGACCTCGGCTACATCGACGAAGACGGATACATCTTCATCGTCGACCGGAAAAAGGATCTGATCAAGACGTGCGGCTTTCAGGTGTGGCCGCGGGAGATCGAAGAAGTCATCTCCTCCCATCCCGCGGTGGCGGAGGTCGGCGTCGCCGGCCTGCCCGACAACATGCGCGGAGAAATCGTGAAAGCATGGGTCGTGCTTCGAGCGGACGCGGCGGTGAGTCCGTCGGACCTCAAACTTTTCTGCCGCGAGCGGCTTGCGCCGTACAAGGTGCCCGCGAAGTACGAATTCGTCGTGGAGCTGCCGAAGACGCAGGTCGGAAAGGTGTTGCGCCGAGTGCT
>JBDTND010000027.1:0-18388 GCA_039933915.1 Gemmatimonadales bacterium
CCGTACCATTCGTACCCACGATCGGTCCAGTAGCCACCGTTCATAACGGGCATGAACACGATCCTGGTCAGGTACTTCGTGTTCTTGTAGCCAAGCTTGATGGGAGAAAAAAGTCGGGCGGGCGCGCCATGCGCGGGCTCCAGCATTTTTCCGTCGAGGCCGTACGCCACCACCGTCTGCGGATGCATCGCGCTCTCGATATCCCAGCTTTCGTGATAATCGTCGTCGAATGACTGGAAGTCGACGTACCGCGCATTGGGCTGAGGACGAACAAGCCGCGCCAGCTCGCTGAACGAAACACCGGTCCACGTCTCGACCGCCGTCCAACCTTCCACGCAATAGTGATTCACCCGGTTCGAGACCCTGGGCAGCTTCTGCAAATCCTCGAGCGTGAGACGCACCGGATTTTCAACGAGCCCGCTCACGTCGAGCGCCCACTTTCCTCTCACACTGTCATCCCACACCGGAACGGTGGGCGAGACGTAGTAGCTCGGCAGTTTATTTCCGGCGTCGTAGGCCCCTTTGCGCACGACATCCATTGACGTATGGCGAAAGAGCTTTCGCTCGACCACGAGATTCTTTCGCTCGGCGTATCTGAGGGACTTGTCCGCCCACTTCGGGTCCGCGTTGCAAGCCGCCAGGAACGCGGCTGAGACGAGCCCGGACCCGCGAACGAGAAAATCCCGGCGGTCGATTCCGTTGATCGAAACGAATTTGCGCGGACCGCTGTTCACATCGTCTCCGTTGGAGGCGGCGCGCCCGGCGCGGCAGATGCGCGCCTCGGAAAGAGATGGTAGAAGGGCCGCGCGTTTCGCGCTTCCGGAGAAAGGGTTGGGTCGTAATTGCCCGTGATCATCGATTTGATCGAGTAGGGATCGACGGCGAATACCATGAAGACGTGGACGACGCTGAGAATCACGATCACGAGCATCGCCACGAAATGCCAGTATCGGGCCCACACGTACCCGCCGAACAAGCCAGTCAGCGGCGCGAGCTGTACAGGCTTCCAGATGGCGAGGCCGGTGAGGACGGCAAGAGCGCCCGCAGCTGGCAAAAGAAAATACGCTGTCTTCTGCAGCGCATTGTGCTTTCCCTGATGCGGGTGATCCTTCCGCTTGAATGCGTAGAATTTGACCATCTGCCAGCTGTCGCGGAGATCACCCTTCCGCGGCACCAGGTCGCGCCACTCGCCATGCAGGTAGACGAACGAGAGATAGATGAGCCCGTTCACGACGAGCACCCACATCATCGCGAAGTGCCAGTGCCTCGCCCCGGCGAGCCAGCCCCCGAACGTCAGCCAGTCGGGAATTGCCTTGTGCTCGAATGGGTAGCAGCAGAAAATCTCACCCTTCCGCGCAAACGCGGGATAAGCGTTGAAGATTCGCAGGCCGCTGCCCACCATGATGACGATCGCGACGACATTCACCCAATGGGTCAACCGGACGATCCAATGATGGCGCTTCTTCATAATTCTAGATTGTTGAGGCGCACCGTTGTTCGCAACCCGATACCCTCATCATATAGTTGCCGGAAGCGGGCTGCGGGCAGCGATCAGCCGGAAGCGTGTCGTCATCCGTTTTTGCCGTCCGGAGCCATTCGACTATGCCCGCGGATGCGCCTTCTGGTACACCTGCTTCAATCTCTCCACGCTGGTGTGCGTGTAAATCTGTGTGGTCGATATCGACGCGTGGCCCAGTAGCTCCTGCACGGCCCGGAGATCGGCCCCCGCATCGAGCAGATGGGTAGCAAAGGTATGCCGCAGCGAGTGTGTCGAGAGTCCCGAGCTCTCGTCGATCTTGTCGAGAAAGCCTTTCACCGCGTTCTGGATCGCCCGCACCGAGATGCGCTTGCCGAGGCTGCTGAGGAAAAAAGCCGTGCGATCTCCCTTCTGGCCGATCGTGCGCAGCAGCTCATCACGCTTCGATTCATAGTTTCTCAGCGCCAGCTGGGCGTGGTCGCCGACCGGGATGATGCGCTCCTTCCTTCCCTTCCCGCGCACTTTCACCTGCTGTGAAAGCAGATCGATATCCATCCTGTTGATCCCGCGAAGCTCCGAGAGCCGCATGCCGGTCGAGTAGAAGATCTCGAGGATCGCCGCGTTTCGGACATCCGAAAAGCGACCGCTCTGCGCCTTGAGTCCCGCGGCTTGAAACAGCACTTCTATCTGTGCCCGGTCCAGATATCCGGGCAGGTACTTGTCCTGCTTCAGCGTCTTCACCCCGCGCGCCGGATTCGCTTCCACCTGCTCGGTGCGATGGAGGTATTTGTAAAAGCTTCTCACCGCCGACAGGCTGCGCGCGATCGATCTCTTGTTGAGCTTTCGGCGCGTGAGATGCCCGAGGAAGCCTCTGATCGCCAGACGGTCGAGCCCCTGCCAGGACCATTCCTTCACGCCATAGTACGTGCCGAGGAACCCTACGAATTCTTCGAGATCCCGGCGGTAGGCAACCAGCGTATTGGGAGAGAGATCGCGTTCTTTCTCGAGGTGTGTGAGAAATTCCGTGACCGCCTGCGGCTCGCTCATGCGCTTGCCGAAAGCGCGCCGTGAATGTCGTTGGCCTCGATCCACGCCTGCATCGTGGCCAGCGCCCGCTCGGCGAACATCTCCCTTTTTTTCTTCTTGTCCCTCACCTTTTCCGGAAGATCGTCGAGCAGACCGAAATTGGCGTTCATCGGCTGAAAGTGCTTCGGATCCGCTTCGTTCATGTAGCGGTAGAGCGCACCCATCATCGTCGTCGCCGGGGGAATCACGGGCGCTTCACCACCAAGAATGCGGGCAAGGTTGACTCCCGCGAGTAATCCGGTTGCCGAGCTCTCAGTGTATCCCTCTACGCCCGTGATCTGGCCGGCGAAGAGAATCGTCGCGTCATCGCGCGCCGATAAATGCGGGCTCAAGGCCGCGGGTGAATTGAGATACGAATTGCGATGGATCGAGCCATAGCGAAGAAACTCCGCCTGCTCGAGGCCCGGAATCATTTTCAGGACACGCTGCTGCTCCGGAATGCGAAGGCGCGTTTGAAACCCCACCACGTTCCACATCCTGCCCGCGCGATCTTCCTGGCGCAGCTGCACGACCGCGTGCGCGTCGCGTCCGGTGCGCGGATCGCGGAGACCGACAGGCTTTAGCGGCCCGAAGCGAAGGGTATCGCGTCCCCGCTGCGCCATCACCTCGACAGGCATGCATCCCTCGAAATACGGCACTTCGTCGAACTCATGGCCATGGTACTGGTCCGCGGAAATCAGCGCGTCGAGAAACTGCTCATACTGCTCGCGCGACATCGGGCAGTTCAGATATGCGCCGTCGTCTCGGGCTCCCTCCATCGTCTCCTTCCCATAGCGGGAGCCGCGAAACACGATCGAATCGTCGATGGATTCGCGGGCGATGATCGGGGCGATCGCATCGTAGAAAGCGAGCGCGCCGACACCGAGCCGGCCGCGAATAGCCTCAGCGAGCCTGTCGGATGTGAGCGGCCCGGTCGCGATCACGCACGGCCCTGCGATCTGCGAAACCTCGCCACGCTCAACAGTGATTCTCGGCTCCGCGGCTATTCGCTCCGTGACTGCGCTCGCAAACGCATCGCGATCCACAGCCAGCGCGCTGCCTGCCGCTACGCGCGCTCCATCCGCTGCCTCGAGAATGATGGAGCCGAGGAGGCGCATCTCGGCCTTGAGCAGTCCGTGGGCGTTGGTGAGCTCGGTACTCTTGAAGGTGTTCGAGCACACGAGCTCAGCGAGCTTATCGGTCTTGTGAGCCGGTGTCGTCACAACCGGGCGCATCTCGTGCAGCTCGACCTCGATCCCGCGCGTGGCGAGCTGCCAGGCAGCCTCCGAACCAGCGAGTCCGCCCCCGACGACTGTGACCCGGTGCTTCACACCGCCACGGCTTCAGGTGACGGCGTTACATCCCACTCGTTCGCGCACTTGATGCAGCGTCTGTACTCGCCGCGGGTCTTCGTGAACTTCGACTCCGCGCCAGCGTAGCCGCACTCCGGGCACACTTCGGCGACAGGCTTGTCCCACACGACGAAGTCGCACTTCGGGTAGTTCGAGCAGCCGTAGAATGCCTTACCCCGCTTCTTGGACCGGCGGACAGCGATGTCTCCACCATCTTTCGGGCACTGGACCCCCGTCGGCATCGATCTCGTGCCGCGGCACTTGGGGAACTTGCTGCAGCCAAGAAATTCTCCCGAGCGCCCGTGCCGGATGACCATCGGCTCGCCGCACTCGTGGCAGATCTCGTCGGTTGGCTCCGCCGGTTTCCGATCGCCGCGCAACGGCCGAGTGAATTTGCAATCTTTCGGATGATTCTCGCAGGCGAGAAACGGCCCGAAGAATCCACCACGCGCCTGGAGCATGCCGCCGCACGTAGGACACTTTTCGGTGGCAAGAGCGGAAAGATCGTGCGCCTCTCCAATCAACGCGACGATGTCAGCCCCCTTCACCGATTCCGCGAACGGTCCGTAGAAATCCTTCAGCATCATCCGCCAGTTCACGTCGCCCTCCTCGATCTTGTCGAGGTCGGTCTCCATGTGGGATGTGAACGTGACGTTGAACACGTCGGGGAAGCTCTTCACCATCACCCTCTCGACCTGTTCGCCGAGGAAGGT
This sequence comes from Gemmatimonadales bacterium, assembly GCA_039933915.1. GTDB lineage: Bacteria > Gemmatimonadota > Gemmatimonadetes > Gemmatimonadales > Gemmatimonadaceae > UBA4720. The sequence goes on from JBDTND010000027.1 coordinate 4,608, forward strand.
TGGGAAGAACCGGCGCTGCTCCAGCTGCGCGTATCGCCTGTCGACGAGGGTCGAGACGATCGACGCGTAGGTCGACGGCCGGCCGATGCCGAGCCGCTCGAGCTCCTTGACGAGACTCGCCTCGGAGAAACGGGGCGGCGGCTCTGTGAAGTGCTGCGAGGGCGTGATTGCCTTGACGGGAATCTCCTCGCCCTTCTGCACCACCGGCAGCCCCTGCTCCTCCTCGAGCGCTTTCCCCTCCTCCGCTTCTCGCGATTCCTTGTACAGCTTCTGGTAGCCATCGAACTTCACGACGCTGCCCGTGGCTCTGAAGAGGAAACGGTCGAAATCGAAATCGACGGTCGTCGTATCAAAGATCGCCGGCATCATCTGCGACGCCATGAAGCGCTGCCAGATCAGCTCGTAGAGCTTGTACTGATCTTCCTTCAGATAGCGACGGATGTGATCGGGCCGGCGCGTCGGGTCGGTCGGTCGGATCGACTCGTGCGCGTCCTGCGCGTTCTTCGCCTTGCCATCCATGTACAGACGCGCGACGTCGGGCAGATACTCCTTGCCGTACATCATCTTGATGTAGTCGCGCGCCTGGTCAGCAGCGGACGCAGCTACGCGCGTCGAGTCCGTACGCATGTACGTGATGAGTCCCACGGCGCCTTCCTCGCCGATCTCGACTCCCTCGTAGAGATCCTGCGCGAGACGCATCGTACGCTTCGAGCCGAAGCTCAGCTTCTTCGCGGCATCCTGCTGCAGCGTGCTGGTGGTGAACGGCGCGCCCGGGTTCTTTCTCCGCTCGCGACGCTTGATTTCGGTAACCTGGAAAGTCTTTCGCGATTTCAAAGCATCGAGAATAGCCGCGGCGTCCCTCTCGTTGCTGATCACCGGCTTCTTGCCGTCGAGCAGATGCAGCTTCGCCGTGAACTGCTGCCCATTCTCCTCGAGCAGCGCCTCGACGGTCCAGTACTCGACCGGCTTGAACGCGCGGATCTCGCGCTCTCGCTCTACCAGCAGCCGCAGCGCGACTGTCTGCACTCTGCCGGCCGAGATTCCCTTCTTCACCGTCTTCCAGAGGACGGGGCTGGCCTTGTATCCGACCAGACGATCGAGCACGCGACGGGCCTGCTGCGCATCGACTTTGCGCTCATCGATCTCCCCGGCGTTTGCAATCGCGAGCTGCACCGCATCGCGCGTGATCTCGTGAAAGAGAACGCGTCTGACCGGCGCGCCATTCTTGGTCTTGATCTGTTGGGCGACGTGCCACGCGATGGCTTCGCCCTCCCGGTCCGGATCGGTCGCCAGAAAAATCTCGCGCGAATCTTTCGCCGCGCTCTTCAGCTCGGCGACGGTCTTTTCCTTTCCGGGAATCGTTACGTATTCCGGCTCGAAGCCGTTTTCAATGTCGATCCCCATCTTCTTCTGAGGCAGATCGCGCACATGACCGACGGTCGCGCGGACTTTGTAAGCCCGGCCGAGGTACTTGCCGATCGTCTTCGCCTTGGCGGGCGATTCGACGATCACGAGCGAGGTCGAGCCGGGCTCGGCGACGAAATCGGCGTCGACTGCCTTCGCGCCTTTTCTCGCTTTTGCTGCGACGCCGGTAGCGCTCGCGCCTTTGGCCCCTTTGGCCGCGATCCCTGTCACGCCCGCGCTTTTCGCCGCCTTCTTCGGCGTCGTCTTTCTCTTAGCTGTCTTGGCTTTCGCCATCTCTAGTGCACCGTCGAGTTGTCGCCGCTGCCGGACGGATCTTCAAGGCCAGTTCCCTCGAGCAATCCGCGCAGATCATCGAGCGCAATGCGGCCATCGAACTGCATGAGCGCTCTTTCGATGATGTGCTCCAGCTCGACGCCGTTTATCGCGCCCGAGCCGTTCAGGGACAGCAGATGACCCCACGCCTCAGGGGCAAAGCGCCCCCGCTCGTGCGGGCCCATCACGCGGAATGTCGTGTGTCCGGGAATCCGTTCGTCCATTGGCTTTCGTGGTTATTTCATGGTCGAGGCAAGCTCGACTACTTTCGCTATAAGTTGTTGTCGTGCAAGGGCTTCCGTATCGAGCACCGTGTGGGCAGTCTCGTACAGGGCCCGTCTCTTGTGGTAGAGCTCCCGGAGAACAACGACCGGGTCTCGGCCCGCCAGCAAGGGCCTCGTCTCCACCCGGCGCAATCGGCGAGCAACTGCCTCGGGTGACGCTCTAAGGTATATGATACGCCCACTGGAACGCAAAAGTTCGACTGATCTGGGCTGGGTGATCCATCCACCCCCCGGTGAAAGCACCATCCCTCCGGTCGTGCTCAGCTCCTCCGTCAGGGCGAATTCCATCTCGCGGAAATGATCTTCGCCCTTCAAACGGAAGATTTCCCGCACATCCATTCCCGCCCGCCGCTCGATCTCCTGATCGAAATCGAGAAACTTCCTTCCCAACTGGCGCGCCACCGCCTTGCCGATCGTCGTCTTCCCAACTCCCGGGAGCCCGACAAGCACCAAATGCGGAGGAGCCGTGTTACCGCCCGTGTCTGGCACTCAGTGACGAGATATAGCTCTCGTAATTGCGACGAGTCTCGGTGAGCGAATCTCCCCCGAACTTCTCGAGGAACGCCTGCGCGAGGATGTACGCTGTCATCGCTTCGGCAATTACTCCCATCGCCGGAACGGCCGTGACATCACTTCTTTCCGCCACCGCCTGCGCGGGCTCGCGCGTTTTCATCTCTATCGTGCCCAGCGGCCTCATGAGTGTGCTGATCGGCTTCATCGCCGCGCGAATCACGATCTGCTCGCCATTGCTGATGCCACCTTCCATTCCGCCAGCGCGGTTGGTCCGTCTCCGCACACGTCCCGCCCTCACGTTGCGTTCGTCTGCATCAATCTCATCGTGAACATCGGAGCCCTTCCGTCGCGCTGACTCGATTCCGAGGCCGATCTCCACTGCCTTCACGGCAGGGATGGACATCACTGCCGAGGCGAGCCTGCCATCGAGCTTGCTGTTCCATGAAACGTGGGAGCCAAGACCAACGGGAACTCCATCGCAGATCACTTCGGCGATCCCGCCAAGCGTGTTCCCTTCCGCCTTCGCGGCATCGATACGGGCAATCATCTCTTTTTCGGCGTCGACATCCAATGTACGCAGCTGCGATTCGTCAGCGGCTGCGTTGAGGTCCGCGGGCATCTTGTCAGGCCGCCTCGCGTCGACCCCTCCCAGGTGGACAATGTGGCTGCCGAGGGTAATGCCGAATTCGCGGAGAAAACGCCTGCAAACGGCCCCCGCGGCCACGCGCGCGGTAGTCTCGCGGGCTGACGCTCTCTCCAGTACATCGCGGGCGTCGTCCCGGTCGTATTTGAGCATTCCGGATAGATCGACGTGGCCGGGACGCGGACGCGTCACTGCGCGCTTGCGGTCGGGATCGCCTTCCCGACGCGCGGGATCCATGATCTCCTGCCAGTTCTTCCAGTCGCGATTCTGAATCAGCATTGCGATGGGAGAACCCAGCGTCTCGCCCGCGCGCACGCCGGAAAGAATCTCGGCGTGGTCGGACTCGATCTTCATCCGTCTGCCCCGCCCGTAGCCCTGCTGCCTCCTGGCCAGCTCGACGTCGATGTCGGCGGAAACGAGCGGCAGTCCCGCGACCATCCCCTCGAGGATGGACACGAGCGCGGGCCCATGTGATTCGCCGGCGGTAGTAAAACGGAGCATCGGTCACCAAAGAGAACCACGCGCGTGCGCTCCGACAACCCCCAAAGAAAAAGCCCGGCGCGAGGCCGGGCTTTTTCTTCAATCGATTGTCTCGCCTACGGACATGAAGTGACGAACGTATTCGGTAGCGTCGCGATGACTACACCGCGCGCGGTGGCTCCCACCAGCACGAGCTGCCCCGTTGAAGAGCGGAACGCGGCGGTGACCGGACCGATGATCGGATCCTTGATCGGAATCGTGCCGACTCTCAGGTAGCAGTTCGTGTCGTAGATCTCGATGAGCGGCTCAGAAGACGCCGCGAACGCAAGCCGCGTGCTGAGCGGGAAAGAGTTGGTCCCCGTATTCTGCGGGTGGAAATCGATTCCCGCATTGCTCACCGTGGTCTGCAGCACGCCCATCAGTCGCAGCGCCGAGTTGAGAATGTAGGTGGAGTCGGCGCGGATTGCTGCGAGCGTACCGTCGAAATTGACCGCGACGCCGTTCATCGTTGCCGATGTGTTGGCGATGAAGTCGGTTACGTCCTGAGGCGGTGACACGCCCATGTCGACCCACCAGCGAACTGCTTCGAATCCGCGGTCCACGTCGAACATCATTGCGCGGCTGTTGATGATGCTGCCGCCTTCTCCGAACACTGAGCGACGGAAGTTGCCTGAGTTTCTGACGAACGTGGTGTCCCGGAAAGCGAGCTTCTGGATATTCACCACGGTTGAGCCGCCGATTGGATCGATGAACGGCACGAGCGTTACGGTATCAATTCCGTTCGCATCGAATCTCACGATCTCGAGCGAATCCCCGCGAGCGCCCGCCTGGCCAATCGCCTGCTCGAAGAAGAAGTGCGACGTGTGCCGGTCGGTTAGCCCAGCGGGGGTTACGCCGCGCGTGAGGTTCTCCCACCGCAGCGAACCATTCTTGGACGAGAATGGTGCAGGCTGGCCGGTAGTCGGAGTAGTCGAGTACGCGAGCTGGACTTCGCCGCATGGGCCTCCGGGCGCTGCCTGGCACGTCGCGCCCAGGTACTGAGGTCTATCGCTGAAGTCGTATTTCGTGCGCACACGAATCGGCAGACCGCTGGTACCAGAAGTTTCCGTCGTGACCGTGTACAGGATGATGTTTGGAAGCAGGTACCGGAACACCTCCAACCCGCTGCCGCTCGCTCCGGCATTCAAGCTGACGTAGCTGATTTGCGTGCCGCCCGAGTTGGCGACCAGGAGCGTATCACCCTTGGCGCCCAGGCGGTCGCGCGGCCATGCCGCAATTCCCCACGGGCGTGAGCCCACGATGACCGGAGCCTTGAACGATGAATCGGCCAGGTTGAAGACTTCCACCTGGTTGCGCGCAATGTTCGTAAGGTAGAGTCGATCCTTGCCTGGGTGATACAGTGCGTCTGCGACCTGCCCGCCGAGCGGCAGCGAGCGGGTAACGCCCGCGACCACAGTGACCGTGTCGACACGGTCGAGACCGCTGGACAGCTTGGCGTATGCTCTCACGCCGTTCGAGTTCTGGGCGAAGACTTTTATGTAGGCTGTCGTCGGAAAGTTGGTGTACGGCAGGTTCATCCTGAACGTGTGCGGCTCGAATGTCAGCTGCCCACTGGACGCGAATGTCTGCGTGTCGTCGATCGGCCCGCCGGGCGTGCTTCTGACTTCATAGCCAAGCTGGCTGATGCCGCTCGGATCATCGGCTTCGACGTGTACCGAGTCTGTGACTTCGACGCGTTTGCCGTGGCCGCAAGCGTTGTTGAAGGCCGAGCTGCCGAGGCAATAGCCGTTGACTACCGGCACAGAATTGATCTGCGCCGCCGTTTGCACGGTGATCGTGATGGCCGGACCGACCGCGCGCTGACCAAGCGAATCCCGGAGGAAAGGCGTGATCGTAAGCGTACCAGGTGAGGCAGTTGCCGGAATCGGGATCGTGTCCTGCACTGTGGTCGAATCCAGCAACGGACTCGCGAACACCACGGAATCGTTGCGAACGACTGGACCGGTGGTGTTCAAGCCGAGCGCGAATACTTTGAGAGCGGTCTTTCCCATGATCGTTACAACGATCGACTTGCCGACGACCGCGGAGCTGCCCGAGAACGGGCTCAGAATTCTGATTTCCGGCGGCGGAACGTTGCCCGTAGCCATGATCAGCGTGTCGATTCCAGAGCTGTTGCCCGCGCCGTCAACGGCTTCAGCCGTGATGGTTACAGGCGTCCCGGCCGGAACGGCGCGGGAAGCAAAAAGGCTGGAACGCAGCTGGAAGTCCGTGACCGCGCTGGTGAAAGTGGTGTCAAAGACGCCACTAACGGCTCCGATCGCCTGGACATGGATGGTCTTGAGACCGAGGTTGTCCGTTGCGGTCGTCGTGAACGAGATGACGGTATCCGGAAGCCCTCCGATCGGCGCAAGGGCGATTCTGGGCGGAGTGCGGTCCCTCTGCGGATCTATCGACGTGCTGTCGTTGCACGCCGCGGCTCCGAGGGAGATCGACGCTGCCGCAACGACCAATACGAGGCCGCGGCGCATAGCGTCAGTGGATGTCATATGCATGCGAGTCACCTTAATTGGTGGCTGGTGGGATCGGGTTGGATGAAGGACCCGGGATCGGAGCGCCGTCATCGATGATGTGCGGCGTTACGAGAATCAGGAGGTCACGCTTTTCGTCGCCGGTGCGAGTCTCGCCGAACAGTCTGCCGATGATCGGCAGATCGACGAGGAGCGGAATTCCCGACTTCGACTGCGTGGTCTGCGTGACGGTCAGGCCGCCGATGACGGCAGTTTCGCCGTCGCCAACGAGCAGCTGGGTGTCGCCCGACTGCTTGCCGAAGATGAAACCGACGTCAGATGATGCGAGCTGCGCATCCGAATTCTCGGCGTGCAGCAGCAGCAGGATCTGGCGGTTGTTGGTGATGTGCGGCGTAACGGTCAGAATGATACCGACCTGCTTCATCTGCACCGTCGCGCGGGGCTGCGTGACTGCTGTCCCGGTCCCGACGTTCGCGGTGTTGGCGTCGAGCACCCTGATCGGAATTTCCTGGCCGACCTGGATCGATGCCTGTCTGTTGTCCAGCGTCACGATGCTCGGCTCCGCCTGAAGATCGGCGAGACGAACTTCCTGGAGCGCGTCCAGGAAGCTGGTGAGCTGGAATTTTCCGAGCGCGGTCGAGAACACGACCTGCAGCGCCGGATTGACTACGCGTGCGTTTGCATTGGCGATTGCCGAAAGCGCGTTGCCGCCGAGGAGAATTCGGTCGCCCTGGAACGGCGTTCCGCCGCCCAGTGCGTCGGGCACTCCATCGCCATTGGTATCGATTGGCTTGAGCGTCGCTGGATCAGGACGCTTGACCAGCTGGCTGAAGAACTGCTGCGTTCCGGTGCCGAGGTCGTACGAGAGTCCGATGTCTTCGATGTTCGTTCTGTTGACGAAGATGATCTTTGCCTTGATGCCGACCTGCGGAGTTCGAACGTCGAGGCTCTTCACATACTGCATGACGTCGGCGAGGCGGGAAGCCGTCTCCGTGATGATCAGCGTATTGGTTGTGCTGTCGGCCGCGACCAGTCCGCGAGCCACACACGATGGTCTGGCGTTATTGACGACGTTGCCGCTGGATGGAACCTGCGGACAATCCTTCTGAAGCAGCTGCTGGATCGTCGGCACGAGCATGTGGGCGCGCGCGTAGTTGATCGAGATTAGCTGAGTCAGGAGCGGCTCTGACGCCTGGCGATTGAGAATGTTCGCGTAGCTGTCGACGGTGATGATGCCGGAGATCGGATCTTCAACTGCGGCGAGCCCCTGCCCCTGCAGAATCGCGCGCAGCGCGACATCCCAGGGCTGGTTCTTCACCTCGGCTGTGACCGTGCCGGTGACATCCTTTCCGACGACGATCGTGCGGCCCGAGAACGCGGCGAACGATGCAATGACATCGCGGATATCGGTGTCCTGGAAGGTCACCGTGATCGGCGGCTGCTGAGACTGCTGGACCTGAGAAAAGAGCGCGACCGGCTTCACGCGCGCCGGCGTTGCGTGAGCGGGAAGCGGCTTCGTATAGGCTGCGTCGTCCTGCATGGAAGACGTCTCCACCTGGGCGACAGCCTTTGGTGCGGCGGTTCTGAGCATGCCGGTCATCGACGCAACCTGCGCCTTCGCGACTACGTCCGGCTGTGCCGCCGCCGGCCGATCTGGCTGCGGCATTGGCGTCGTTGCGCGAGCGGCAGGCACAACCGCGTACGTCTTACGCGAGCTGGGCGATGACCATGACGTATAGTCGTTGGTCTTGCCACCGGTGACAGAAATGCGGATTTCGCCGTCATTCCGCTTCACTTCGTACGGGTGAATCGCATCCATCTCAATGACGATGCGAACAATGTTCGGCCGGAACTGAGCGTACCGGATGTTGGTTATACCGCCGCGCGACGCCTTGTCGTACGTGCGGTAAGCCAGGTCGAGAGTGGCTCCCTTCAGATCGACTACCACCCGGGCGGGCGCGTCGAGCGTGAAATCCTGCACGTCGACGGCAGCGTTGACCCCGATCACCACCTCAGCCTTCCCCGAAGAGGGGACCACGCTGAGTGAGTGAACGGTTGCGGCCGACGAGGGCAGAAACAGGAGCGCCGCTGCGGGCAGCGCTTTCAGCAAGCTCATTGACGAAGCCTCATTTTAGTCGAATCGGGCGGCGCTATCGGCAGGAGTTCCTGACGACTGTAACCGAACTCTTCGATCGTGAAAATCACTGCTTTTGGCTGGATGGCCGCGACACGCATTCTACCGAGCGTCTGGCCAACCTTGACTCTGTACTGATCCTTAGACGTGATATCTCGCAAAACCGCAACAGAGTTCTGGCCGCGCGGGTCGTAGGCAACCCCGACCAGCTTCAGGTCGGCGAGCAGCGGTCTCAGATCCCCTGTCGTCATTAGCGACACAAAGGGATCGCGACGTCCGTTGTCTTCGTACTGAAAAACCTCGCGGTTGATCAGAACGCGTGGCATGGTGTCTACAGGCGCCGCGGGCAGGGGCAAAGCTCCCGGCTTCTTGGGATCCGCCACCGTCGCTTTGGAGGCCGCCGGCTTCGCCGCCGTGTTCGGATTGGTCCGCGGCGTCGCCTGAGCGGCGGCCTGAGCCGACGCGCCGTTCGTCAAAGCGACGAAAATCAGAGCGAAAGAGAGAGACCGCATCATTTATCTCACCGTGGAAGGCGGCGCGTAAGGTGTCGTACGCGCGACGTACGTCTGCACCTGGAACTGGGTGTCGATGAGCGATTCGCCCTTCTTGATACGCGCCTTCGTCTTGTCCGCGACCGGGTGCACCTTGATCGCCATCGTGACTGGCGCGATGATCCGGTTCAGGGAGCCGACGTTGCTGAGGAACTGTCCAACGGGATGGTATCCGCCGATGACCGCGAGCTTGTAGCGATAGGTGTCGAACTGTTCGCCCGGCAGCACCGGCATCGGTTCCACCGTCGCGAGATCGAGCCCAACGCGGCGAGCAGCGGTGGAAATGTCCTCGAGAAGTGCCGGCACTTCATTACTCCTGGGAACCAGCTGGCGCATCACTTTGAGACTCTGGTCGTACTCGGCGGACTGCGCTTTCAGCTTCTGCAGGCTGCCCTGCGCGATGTCGGCCTTCGCCTGCTGATTGATTTTGTCGAGCGAATCAACGTGCACCTGTACCGCCGCGAGCTCTGCCGCCCTCGGCTTGTACAGGAAGTACCAGTAAGCGGCGAGCACCAGCACTGCGATAAGCCCAGCTCCGGCAAAATATTGCTCGCGCTTCGTCATGTTCGCGAAGAGTGCCATTTTAGTGAACCGCCGAGACTACAAGTGGGACAGTCTTTATTGCGAACGAGGGCGGAGATTGGGTCTCGGCCTCGAGAGTGAACTCCGTTACTTCCTTCCCTTCCGCCTGAACGAGGTCGGACCGGGACAGCTGGACGTTCTGAATGAAGGGCGAAGCTTCGAGCGATTTCATGAAACGCGTGAGCGCCTGAATGTCGACCGTGTGTCCGACGAGCTTGAACTGGATCACCTTCGCCGACGCGAACAGTGAGTCCGACCGCAGCCTCTTGGCGCGGTCGCGCTCCATCGATCTCTCCCTGGGGGAAAGCTTGCTCGCGGCGGTGCTGTCACCCGACGCACCCCTCTTCACCGATGTGTCAGCGACCGCGACGCTGCGCGGAGCGCTGGTCTGGGTTATCTCGGTCAGCCATGTGTACTGAGGCAGCGCGTTGCTGATCTCGAACATCAGGTGCGACCAGAGGTAACGCGAATCGTCGATCGACTTGATGATCGCGATCTGCTGGTACAGCGAGTCGCGCGTCGCTTCGGCTCTCGCCTTGGCGTTGAGAACGGCGCTGAACTGCGCCGAATCCTTCAGCGCCTTGGTCTCCCGCGCGTCGAGCATCGCGCCCCTGGCGGTCTGGCTAATGAACAGCAGAACGATGAGAGCGCCGGAAACAGCGGCTGCGCCAATCGCCCCGAGCATGTACTTGTCGGTCATCCCTTCGGTGATCCCCGCGAGCCACGCCGGAGGCTTGAGATTGAATTCAAACTTCGTCGCAGTGGCGGTCTTCGACCGTCGCTTCTTCTTGTTGTCCCCGGGGAGGAGATTGATCTCGATCATGGCGTCTGTGGTCCGGGGTTAATTCTTGCGGAGTGCAAGGCCGATGGAGAGCATCAGGAGCGGTGCGACCTCGTCGGTCACGAGCGAATCGAGCGCGCCCTCTCTCACGTTCATCTGGGTGAGAGGATTCGCGAGCTCAACGGGCTTCTTCAGCCGTTGCCCAAGCGATTCGGTGAGTCCAGGCGTGCGCGAGCCGCCGCCGCAGGTGTAAACGGCCTTCATCGATCCGTCGCCCTTGAGCGATGTCGACAGGAACGCGATTGCGCGCTCGAGGCCGGTTGCAATCTCTTCGGTGCGCTGAGCGATGACCGCGTCCAGCTGTGCGGACCGGTCATATCCTCTTATGAGAGCTTCCGCGTCAGCGGCGGAGAGCCCGTATTCGCGCTGCAGATCCTCGCGAATGCGGCGTGTCCCTATTGGCAGGTCGCGCGTGAGAATCGGAACGCCGTCGTCCAGAATGTTGATGTTGGTGACTTCGTGGCCAATGTTCACCAGTCCAACGGCGCCGTTCATCGCGGCCGGGTAGTTGAGCTCAAACGCGTTGTGAAGCGCGAAAGCGTCCACGTCCATCGAGCTCGGCGTGATGCCGGCTTCGGCGATGATGCGGAGCTTGGCTTCGACGAGGTCCCGCTTGGCCGCGACGAGAAGCACGGACATCTCGTCCTTGCCGTCGCCGTCGCTGTCCAGAATCTGGAAATCGAGCTCGACCGAGTCGACGTCAGGTACGTGCTGCTCGGCTTCCCATCGCATCAGCTCCCGTGCCTGCGCTTCCTTCACGCGCTCGGTCTTGATGCGTTTGATGATCACGTCGCGGCCGCCTACAGCCGCGACAATGGATTTCGTCTTGGCGTCAACGGCCTCGATCGTCGTGCGAATTACATCCGAGACAAGATGCGGGTCCATCACTTCCCCTTCCACGATTGCGTCATCGGGAAGCGGACTGATCGCGACCTTCACCAGCTCGGGTGTGGACTTCGAGTGATCGACGACGGCGACCTTCACCAGGCCGGATCCGATGTCGAGCCCTACGGTAGTCTTGCTACGACCAAATAACGCCATGCGGCTCTTGGTGAATGAAAAGAAGTGGGTTTTCCTCAGGTGCGCGCCGCATTGCCATGTCCGTTGAGGCGTGAAATCCTAAGAACCCTATTTGCTTGCATTTACGTGGAGACCAACCGCGTGGCAATCTTGCCCTTCAGGTCCGTCACCAGTCGTTCGAACTAAGACACGATTCAATTGGCGCGAAAGTAACGGTGGGCTATGATTGGCTCAGAACAGCTCCGACCAGCCTCGTTCCGGAATTCGGTCGATAGTTATCGAATGGCCTTCCGTGATCACCACTCTCACCACGACTCCGATTCGCTTCATGCCCCCGTATGGAGACGAGAGAGAGCGCACATCTGCAACGATCCAATAGAGCGTCGGCTGAAGGCGTGTCACATGCACTGCGACCGGTGCTCCGAAGCCTTCGATCACCGACGATCGAGTGTCTCCAACGCGGATTGAATCGCTTCCCGACACGCTCCATCCCGCGATTGTCAGCTCTACAGCTGACTCTGCCGCGAAAAGCGCGAGTTGCCGTTGCGCGGTCGCGCCACTGACACGCGTGTCCTCTGTGGCAGCGAAAAGGATCGCCGCCACGAGCGCAGCGATCAGCAGCAGGGCCAGCAGCACCGCGGCGAGGACGAATCCGCGTTCGCGAGCGCCAACAGCCCATGGCCCGCTCGACGGTATCTGGCGCGAGCGCGCGAATTGACTCAGCGCAGCCCGTTCCTCACGGCGATCGACAGTGTAGCCGAGTCGCGGGGGGTCCACGATCGCCCTTCGATCAGTAGCCGCTGACTGCTCTGTGCTCTGGCAGTAATGTCCACTCTCGCAACCGCGAGCGGTGAGGCGCCCGCGCCGAGACGCGTCCCCTGCGCATCGAAATACTCGAAAAGCAGTCCGGTGAGATGCGAGTCGGGGCTGTAGGGGCGGTACGGTCCGCTGAGCGGTTGCACCACGCCGCATGCCCGCGGACCCTCCGCATTGCAGCGGCGGTAACCGAGATACCAATCGCCGTCAGACGCCTTGTAAAGGCTGTATCTCCCGCGCCTGACAAACCGAACTGGCGCGCCCGCGCCGACGTGTTGGCTCAACGGAGCCCTCAGCGTCATCACGAACCCTGTCGCCCCATTCCCGCTCAGGTCACCTGATGGCGCAAAGGCCGCCGACGCGGGGCACGCACTCGCCAGCAACCGCCTGCTGAACACTTCGATGCGATGCCGCTCCCACCGGCTGACGCTTCCCGTCGAATCGCCACCCGTACCTTCAGTCGAGTCGCCGTAGAAGAGCGCTATGTCTCCCGTGTCGGGCTCGAAGAGGAACGCGCTCAACGTGTTCCCTGGCGCGGGAGCAGCACCCGGCAGTCCCACCTCGGAGCCCGAGCTTTGACAGAGGACGGAGCTTCCAATGTTCGTGAACAGCTCGATCGCTGAATCCGCGAGAAGGCGGACTGTATCGGTGACCGATGCTCCACGTATGTCGGTCGACAGAAGCTCGATGGCGTCGCGCACGCTCTGGCGCGAATACATCAGCTCGCTCGCGCCGCGATAAAAGCGCTGCTGCCGCAGTAGCGTCATTCCGATTGCGGCACCCGCGATGCCAAGAATCGAGAGCACCACTGCCAGCTCGATGAGCGTGAACCCTCGTGGTCGATTACGACATTGCTTTCGCGAGGCAGTCACTGCCGACATGGAAGGACAGCGCGATAGGAGTCGGTCTGAACGCCGTTCCAGGTTGCGTAGCGGATCGACTCGAAGACGCGCAAGCGCGAACTGTCTGGGCTGGAGATGGACCACGCAGACTCGATGTGCCCGATCGATTCGCGTCCGCTCGCCGCCCGGTTGCACTCGGCGGCAAGGATCTCGACGCGGGTCGCAGCGATCCGCGCGGCTCGCTCGCGGACCGCGTTGGTATTCAGGGCACGCCCGACCGCCGCGCTGGTGCCGGCGAGCGCAAGGCCGCCAACAGCAAACAGGAAAAGCGCCACGATCGTCTCGATCAACGTGAATCCGCTTGGCCACCGCCGCCTGCCCTGCGTATCTCGGCTCCGCTCCGACCTGCACATACCGGGATGATAGGCTCGTGCTGCCCATCGGCATCATTCACGCTTGGCGCCCGAAATCAAATCCTCGCCGACCGCCTTCGCCGACTGCGCACATGCGAACTCCGCATTGTTGCGCGATCGCTTAGCCCAGAGCCCCAGGCCGCTCCGCCCAAAGACCCGAGCCGGTAGTCGTAAATACCAGCAAAACAAAAAGGGGAGTGCCAGTATCGGCACTCCCCCTTTATCGATTCACGCTGATTATGCGCAGGTGATTACACCGTTGACCATGGTGCAAACCTTGGCTGACTGCGAGTGCGTTGCGGTTCCGCTCCACGAAGGCGGCGGGCCGGCTGCGTCCACGATGACAACCGTCACGTTCTGCGACGGGCTGAAGCCCTGAAGAGGAGCCGCTGACGTC
>JBDTND010000028.1:0-18364 GCA_039933915.1 Gemmatimonadales bacterium
TTCGGCGTTGGTGTATTGGCGTTGGGATGTGTAGCGTTCCTGCTCTGGTCCCGGAGCAGCAAGAGTTGGCCCTTCACCCTAGAGGAGGCAACGTCGTGAATCGACGCAACTTCGTGCAAGCGTTGGCTGCCACTGCTGTCGGCACGGGAGCGGCACCATTCAGGCTACACGCGCCAAAGCGACTGGATCGCATCGGTCTCGAGCTCTGGACGATCCGTCGGACCATGGCAAAGGATCCAGATCGCACGCTCGCTGCGGTGCGCGCGATCGGATACACCGATGTCGAGCTGCTCTGGTCGATGGACAACTTCCATCGAACCGCGCAGCAGGTGCGCGACGCGCTCACTCGCGAAGGATTGCGCGCGCCCTCGGCGCATATCGACCAGGACATGATCTTCATCGGGTGGGAGCGACGTCTCGAGACCGCGAAGATGCTCGGCCACGATTATCTCGTCGTGCCGAGCTTTTCGGGGAGCACCGCGCGGACGCTCGACGACTGGCGCGCGTGGGCGGACCACTTCAACCGCGCCGGCGCGCAGGCGAGACGCGCGGGAATCTGGCTGGCGTTTCACAACGAAGCGGATCACATGGATCTGATCGAGGGCAAGATACCATACGATATCTTCGTGGAGCGCACCGATCCGTCTCTCGTGCGGCTTCAGCTCGACACCGGCAACATGGTCATGGGCGGTGGAGATCCCATGCGGTATCTCGCGCGGTACAAGGATCGCTATCACCTGTTCCACCTGAAGGACGTCGTCGCCGACCACAAGAGCGACACCGAGCTCGGCAAGGGGACGTTCGACTTCAAGCACTTCCTCGCCGCGGTTCCCGATCTCGCGCACAAGCCCTGCTACGTGGAGCAGGAGGAAGCAAAGGACGAGATGGTCAGCGCGCGCGAGGATTACGAGTACCTGCACAATCTCGACTTCTAGGATGCGGAAGCGGACAGTTGCCGAGCGCAGGTTCGAGGAGCATGCAGGCGAGCTGGAAAAGCTAGGCCTCCAGCAGCGATTCGAGCGCATTTACGAGACCAATCTCTGGTCTGACCCGGAGTCGCGGTCCGGCGTCGGATCTTCGCTCGATTCGACGCGTGTACTCCGCCGCGAGCTGCCGAAGGCGCTTCGCGAGCTCGGCACGCGCGTGCTGCTCGACGTGCCGTGCGGAGATTTCACCTGGATGGAACAGGTCGACCTGAGCGGCATCGAGTACGTCGGCGGCGACATCGTTCCCTCGATCATCGAAGCGAATCAACGGCTGCACGCGAGCGCGGCGCGGCGATTCGTCGAGCTCGACCTGACCCGGGATACACTCCCGGACGCTGACGTCTTGCTATGTCGCGATGCTCTGGTGCATCTGTCATATGCAAACATCAAAGCCGTTCTGGCCAACGTCGCCAGATCGAAGATTCGCTTTCTGCTCACGACGTCGTTTCCAGGACGGGGCGGCAACTATGATATCGCGGATGGAGACTGGCGCACGCTGGATTTCCAGGCACCGCCATTTTCATTTCCGGCGCCGAGGCTGACGATCGTTGAGGAGTGTGAAGAGGAGGGCGGATCTTATGGTGACAAGTCTCTCCTCGCGTGGCAGGTGGATGAACTTCCCATGACACAGGGGTGATTCCATGGCGGAACGAATGAAGGCGGCGGTACCCGTGCTAGCGTGTGCCGATCTCGAGGTCATGATGTCTTTCTATGTGGAGCGGCTCGGGTTCGAGAAGCGCTGGGCGTGGAAGGATCCAGAGCGTCCCGAGCGTCCCTCGACGGACGGCGGCGTTGGATGCGGAGACGCGCAGGTTTTCTTCATGACCGACCCCGTACTTGCCGACCAGGCCGGCGGCCGCGAAGTGATGATCTTCACATCGGATGTCGATGCGCAGTACGCCGAGCATCTGAAGCGTGGTGCACCGGTTTCGGGCGCGCCGGTGGACGAGCCGTGGGGTCTCCGTGAGTACACCGTAATCGACCCAGTCGGAAACCGGCTGCGGTTTGCTGAGGGCATTGAATACGTGAAGGCGCGCGAGGAGTCGCCGTAGTCTCGAGTTTCTCGGTGTTCCGACGAATCGGTATCGCGCTCGGCCTCCTCCTCCTTTGTGCGATCTCGATTCTCCGCGTCGCGATGCCCCCGCGCGCCATTCCGGCAACCGCACCGGATACAACGTTTTCGGCCGAGCGCGCCATGCGGCACGTTGAACAAATCGCGCAGCGGCCGCACCCAATGGCCACCGCGGATCACGATCGCGTCCGCGATTACATCATCGGTCAGCTGTCCGCCCTCGGACTCCAGCCGCAGATCCAGCAGACTACCGCGATCGGAACGCGGTATCAGAACGCGGGACACGTTCAGAACATTCTCGCGCGGCTTCCTGGAAGCGACTCGTCAAGCAAGGCCGCGGTTCTCGTCATGGTTCACTACGATGGCGTCGAGGCCGGACCTGCCGCCGCCGACGACGGCGCTGGAGCCGCCGCACTCCTCGAAACACTCCATACGTTGCGGGCACGCAAACAGCCGTTGGCTCACGACGTCATCGCGCTCTTCACCGACGGCGAGGAAGCCGGACTACTCGGCGCCGCCGCATTCGTTCGCGAGCATCCGTGGGCAAAGGATGTCGCCGTCGTCCTCAATTTCGAAGCGCGTGGCACCAGCGGACGCTCGTTCATGTTCGAGACTGGCCCGGGGAATCTCGACGCCGCGCGAGCACTGCGGAACGCCCACGACGCGACTGCGGGATCGGTCTTCGCGACGATCTATCGCCTGCTGCCCAACGACACCGACCTCTCCGAGCTCGCCGCGCTTCGCCTGCCCGCGCTCAACTTCGCGTTTGCCGACGGTGTCGAACGCTACCATACCAGTCACGACGATGTCGCCCATCTGAATCCCGGCAGTCTGCAGCATCACGGATCGCAGATGCTCACGATGACGCGCACGTTCGGGACGGAGCAGCTGCCCCGCCCCAGGACAGGCGATGGCGTGTTCTTCGATCTGCCAATCGTCGGTCTCGTCGTTTATCCGCAAGGGCTCGAGCTCCCGCTCGCAATTCTCGCGTTCATCCTTGTGGTAGCGCTCGTCGTTCGCGATCGAAGGGGAGTTGTCACAGGTGTGCTCGGCGCTCTCGCCTCGCTCGTGCTGTCGGGAGCCGTGGGCCTGATCGCCGGGAGATTTTTCAAAGGCCCGGCGGTATGGAGCGGACTGAACGCGATCGCCATCGCGCTGCTCGCTCTCGCCGCGACTGCCGCGTGCTATTCGGTCGCCAAACGATGGTCCACTCCGCGCGGGCTCCACGTTGGCACTCTCATCGTGTGGCTCGTCTTCGCGCTCGCGCTCAGCATCCAGGTCCCGGGTACCGGCTACCTGTTCACATGGCCCCTCATTTTTGCCGCCGGAGCGGCTCTCCTTTCGCGGGGCCGCGTAGCGGCCGAGTGGGTGGCGGCTATCGTGACGCTGCTCCTTCTCGCCGGCTTCGTCTATGGCGTCTCGGTCGTGATGCTCGGGGTCACCGGTGCCGGGGCGGTGGCAATCTGTGTAGTCGCGTCTCTGATCGCGCTCCTGCTTGCGCCGCAACTGGAACTGGTCGCCGGCCACGCGCGATGGTCAGGCACGCCGTGGCTCGCCGGCGCAGGTTTGGTGGTCCTTGTGATTGCAACACTCACCGTGCGGCCTAGCGCCGGCCATCCTCTGCGCAGCGCCCTCGTATACGCCGAGAACGCCGACTCGAGCGATGCGTGGCTGGGTATGCCTGGCCGCTCGACTGACCCCTGGACGCGCGACGTCATCGGGGCTGTAGCTCCCGCCGCCATTCCCGCGTGGACATCGCTTTTGTCGGAGTACGCAAGCCGCTTCACCGGCCGAAAGGTCCAGCGAGCGGCGCTTGGCGCGCCGAGTGCCACGTTGATTCGCGACTCTTCGGTCAACGGCGCGCGACAGATCGTGCTCCGTGTGACCGCCCCAGCGGGAACAACAGGGCTGGTGATGCGCGCGAGCGGCGCCAAGGTGCTCTCATCGTCAATCGACGGACGCGAAGTTGACACGACTCGATACCGCAGGCGCTCACGCGATTGGGTCATGCAATACTGGGCCGTACCCGATAGCGGCGCGATCGTCGCGCTCTCGATTCCCACGGGCAGCCACGTCGACGTCGACCTTGCAGCGCGACGGCCAGGAATCCCGCCAATTCCGGGCGTGATGATTCCGCAACGCCCGTCTTACGTCGTGGCGAGCCAAACGGGAGACGTGAGCATCGTATACCGGCGGCAACAGTTTTGATTCGGATGCCTTTGCAGTCGATGGAACTCTTGTTCGGTGGCAAGGCACCCCGGGCGCAACGGCAAGTAGAGTGGGAACGACTTGGGATATTTCTGGCTCTGGGGGTCACGTCCTTTGTGGCTGCATTTATCCTGTCTGCGTTCGTTCCACTGGTCTGGCCCGACACGATACGCCACTCCCGTCATTCCGTAATCTTTGTCCCACTGATCCTGTTGATCACGATCCGAATGGTGCGACGGGATGCGCTCACCGTTCCACCGTCGGAGCTCTTCAACCCGTGGCCCGTCGCCCGGTCGACCCCGAAATGGTTGATGTTCGGCGCGGCGTTGTCCCTGATAGTCACCCTCATCTTCTTCGTTCTGTTCGGCCTGCGGTGGAGTCCCAACGCGTTGTTTCGGCCTTTCGCCTTTGGTGCGATGACGCTGTGGTCGATTCCTCTGATTGCTGCCGCGGAGGAATACGCATTCCGGGGCTACGCTTTCTGGCGGCTCATTCGGTTATTTGGGTTCTGGCCGGCGCAGCTGGTTGTCGCCGGATTCTTTGCGGTGTCGCACATAACCCTCGGCGGGTTCGCGCTTCTTCCTGCACTTGCAGGGACCGTCACCGGATCCGTTCTCTACGGTGTCGCGTTTGCTCGAGCGAGAGGAATCGCGGCGCCCCTCGCTTTGCACACCGGTTGGAACATCGCGCAGCATGTTTTATTGAGTCCGCTCGATCCAACGGCGACTCCGTTGGCGCCGAGAGTTCCGCATGTGCCCGGAAGCGCCGAGTACGCGGGGATGCTCAGTGTGGTGGCAATCGTGATGGTCGTCGGAATGCTAGTTTTGCTGCAACCGGCAGAGAGTAAGGAATCGTCTTCCGCAGCGGCATAGGGCATCGGTACCACCAGCGCACTGAAAACTACCCGCATCCCGCTGATCGCTGCCTGCTTCCCGCTACCCGCACACTTTGCTCTGGATTTTTAAGGGAGGACGATAGTCGCGATGACCAGGATTGCACCCGTTCTTTGCCTCCTCGCTTCTCTCGCCGTCGCTCGAGTGGACGCGCAATACGTCGTGACACACCGCGTCGGCCTCCGCCTCGCGGCGGCGACGACCACGACGCAGACGACGCCGGGAGTACGTCTCGACCCGCAGCGGAACCCACTTCCCAGCGTGGCGCTCCGCACCGCCAGCGGTGCCGTCGGATGGATTGCAGGTGCCGTTGCCGGTGGGTTTGTGGGGTATCGGGTTCTCCCGCACTCGGCCTGTAGCTGTGACGATCCCGGGCTAACCGAGGCACTTACCGGCGCTGTCGTCTTTGGCGCCGTTGGAGCAGCGCTCGGCGCGGCAGTTCCACTCCTGGAGAGCCAGTGCTCCTTCGGAACACGCGTTGCCAGAAGTCTGATCGGATCGGTGGTCGGCACCGGACTTGGATTCCTGGCCCAGCCCCAGGAAAGTCGAGCGGTTGCTATCCCCATTCTTTCAATCACCGGCGCATCGCTCGCGGAATGGCGGTGTTGACGAAACAATCACCCAAGAAGACAAGGCTGCGCTGCTCCGACTCGTCGCGTCGCCCATCCTCAATGCCCAGAACTCCGATCACTCCGAGGACGCGATGACTTACGTCATGCTCATGACGTTCGGCGCATTCCTTGGCTTGATCGCAGGAGGCATTGTCGGCTGGGTGCGCGGTTAACGGCAGCACAATATCTTTCCGCCCATGCCTGAGAGCGACGTGGTTGACGGCGTATGGATGATGGCCAGTCATCGACAAGATCCGATTTCGCCGCGTTGACCTCTCTCTAGTTCCGGCGTGAACAGCCTTATATCTTCCGCTCATGCCTGAGCCACTCGTCATCGCCAGATCCGGCGACATTGATATCGCCCTTCTTCCGGGGATGGCCAACCGACACGGCTGTATCACCGGCGCGACGGGAACCGGAAAGACCATCACTCTCCAGGTTCTCGCCGAGCAGTTTTCGCGCATCGGCGTCCCAGTGTTTCTCGCGGATGTCAAAGGCGACCTGACCGGAATCACCAAGGCCGGCCAGATGAGCGACAAGCTCGGAGCGCGTCTCAAGAAGCTCGGACTGCCTGAGCCGAAATGGCGCGCTTGCCCGGCCACACTATGGGATGTTTTCGGCGAGCAGGGACATCCGGTGCGAGCTACGATTTCCGACATCGGTCCGCTGCTTCTCGCCCGGCTCCTGAATCTCAACGACACGCAGGAAGGCGTGCTGGCGATGGTGTTCAAGATCGCCGACGACAACGGACTCCTCCTGCTCAACCTTCAGGACCTGCGCGCAATGCTGCAGTTCGTCGGCGACAACGCAGCGCAGTTCAAGACGCAGTACGGCAACGTCTCGGCGGCCAGCATCGGTACAATTCAGCGCGGGATGCTGCAGATCGAACAACAAGGCGGCCACAGCTTCTTCGGCGAGCCGATGCTCAACATCGCCGATCTGATGCAGACCGTGGATGGCCAGGGCGTCGTAAACGTCCTTGCCGCGGACCGGCTGATAAACAATCCGCGGCTGTACGCGTGCTTTCTGCTTTGGCTCCTGTCCGAGCTGTTCGAGCAGCTTCCGGAGGTAGGCGATCCGGAAAAGCCGAAGCTCGTCTTCTTCTTCGACGAAGCGCACCTGCTGTTCAACGATGCTCCGACCGCGCTGCTCGACAAAGTCGAGCAGGTCGTGCGGCTGATTCGATCAAAAGGCGTCGGCGTCTATTTCGTCACGCAGAATCCCATCGACATCCCCGACAAAGTCCTCGGCCAGCTCGGGAATCGCGTTCAACACGCGCTGCGCGCCTTCACTCCGCACGATCAGAAGGCCGTCAAAGCTACCGCCGAGGTGATGAGACCGAATCCGAAGATCGACATCGAGAAGGTGATCCTCGAGCTAGGCGTCGGCGAAGCGCTCGTCTCTCTGCTCGACGAGAAGGGCGCCCCGGGCATCACCCAGCGCGCATGGATGCTTGCGCCAGGCTCGCAGATCGGACCGATTACGCCGGAGGAGCGGCGGGCGCTGATCGCGAACTCGGTGGTGGCGGGAGTTTACG
Organism: Gemmatimonadales bacterium; assembly: GCA_039933915.1. Lineage (GTDB taxonomy): Bacteria > Gemmatimonadota > Gemmatimonadetes > Gemmatimonadales > Gemmatimonadaceae > UBA4720. The sequence goes on from JBDTND010000028.1 coordinate 7,308, forward strand.
AGAAGGAGATCGATCGCGAGTCAGCCCTCGAGATGCTCAGTGCCCGAACGGCGGCGGCAGCTGCGAGCGCTGGCAGTCCAGCTTCCTTTGGACCATCCGGTTCCGCCGGTGCTGGCACGGCCAGCTCTTCGGGCTGGGCGTCAGGCGGACTAGGCGGGCTCATCTTCGGCACGACCGGCCCGCGCGGCGGCAAGCACGACGGCCTGATAGATCTCATGGCCAAAAGCGCCGCGCGCAGCGCCGGCAGTTCGATCTCGCGCTCAGTGCTGCGCGGGGTGCTCGGCTCACTGACAGGCGGCAGGCGTTAGTCCCTCACCCTTCTTGATACCTCGCAGCCAGGAATCATCACAGCCGGAGTCAGGTAGACAGAGCGCCGTGGCGATTCATGCGGACACCATCGGAAAGCGGTTCGGCACCCGATGGGTGCTGCGCGGCGTGTCGCTCGAGGTCGGGCGTGGCGAAGCCGTCGGCCTGTTGGGATCGAACGGCAGCGGAAAGAGCACCGTGCTGCGCGTTCTCGGGACCCTTCTCATTCCTAACGCAGGCAGTGCATCCGTGAACGGGCTGGACATTGTGCGCGACGCCGAGCGTGTGCGAGGTCACGTTGGATACCTGGCGCACACGCCGGGGCTGTACGACGATTTAACGGCGCGCGAGAATCTGCGTTTTGCAGCCGACATGCTCGGACTGCCGTACACCGCGGTCGACACCAGCCTCGAGCGCGTTGGCCTGGCGCGCGTCGCAGGTGATCGCGTGCGAGGATTCTCAGCCGGAATGCAGCGCCGGCTCGCGCTCGCCCGCCTCATCATGCGGAATCCCTCGGTGCTGCTGCTCGACGAGCCGTACAGCAATCTCGATGCGGATGGCGTCGAGCTCATGAACTCCATCATCGCCGGCGTGGTTCGATCCGGTGGCGCCGCCCTCGTTGCGCTGCATGAGCTCGCCCCCGCCAAGGTGCTCGATCGAACCGTCACTCTCGTGGACGGGCGCATTGAGGCCGAGCCATCCGAGCGCGCGGACCGTCACCGATCAGCGGCAGTCACGGAGGTGCGCTAGTGGCGTGGCGCGACGATTGGCGGCGTGTGCGAGCGATCGTGCGGAAGGATGTCACCACCGAGCTGCGCGCAAAGGCAGGGTTCAACAGCGTCGCGTCACTCGGCGTCACGATCCTCATTCTGCTCGGACTCGCCTTGGGGCCTGACGCCGAGGCGCTGCGCAACGCGGCGGTTGGCGCGGTATGGCTTGCGATGCTTTTCTCCGGAGTGCTGGCGTTCAACCGATCGTTCCAGGTGGAGCTCGAAGGCGGCGCGCTCGAGCCACTGCTTCTGTATCCTGGACCGCGGTGGACGATCTTCGCCGGAAAACTGGTCGGCAACATGATGTTCCTGACCATGATGGTCGCGATCGTCGCGGCAGTAGGCGTCGTGTTGTTCGGCGTCCAGATTCCTTACGACTGGCCGAAATTGCTCGGCGTCTTCGCGCTCGGCATCATCGGCATGGTAGTGCTGGGCACCTTCTACGCGTCGATGGCAAGCCGCAGCCGTGCGCGCGAAGTCTTGCTTCCGCTCCTCCTCTTTCCAATGTTGGTGCCGGTGCTGCTGGCCGCCACGACCGCATCAAGGGCAATACTGGGAGCTGACCTGATGCACGAAGCTGGTGCATGGATTAAACTGCTCGCAGCTTACGATCTGGTATTTCTCATAGCCACGTTCATTGCTTTCGAACACGTCATTGAAGCATGACAGCAAGTTGATGCCGCCTTCTTCTTTAATCGACAACTCTCGCGATCCGATGCCCGCACCTCCGCGCACGAGCATGTGGCTGGGAATTGGCAGCTTCGGCGCGGTGATCGCGGCCCAGACGTATGCGATCCTCACGTCTCCTGCCGAAGGCGACATGGGGCATCTTCAGAAGATCATGTACGTCCACGTTCCGGCGGCCTGGATGACGTTTCTCTCGTTCTTCGTGGTTCTCGTCTTCAGCGTGCTCTACTTGTGGCGGCGCCGCGAGAACGATGACCTCCTCGCCGCGTCGGCGGCGGAAGTCGGAGCGACGTTCAACGGACTGACATTGTTGCTGGGAATGATCTGGGGCCGCCCCGCCTGGGGCGTCTGGTGGGTCTGGGACGCGCGCCTCACGTCCACTCTTGTCCTCTTCCTGATTTTCGTCGGATATCTTTCGCTCCGCGCGTTCGTCGACGACGCGCAGCAAAGGGCGCGCTGGAGCGCGGCGGTCGGAGCGATCGGCGCGCTCAACGTGCCGATTGTCTACATGTCGGTGAAGTGGTGGCGCACCCTTCATCAGCCGCCGTCGAGTCCCGAGACGCTCGATCCCGCCTACACGATGGGCCTGAGACTGAATGCGATCGCGCTTCTGCTCGTGCTAATTTATTTCATCCGGAAGCGTTACGAGATCGCCCGCCTCGAGCGCGCGGTCGAGCACGCGGCCGAAGCAGCTGCGATGGGAGGCCGATAAAATGCCCGCGTCGAATTTGTCCTTCATCGTTGCAGCTTACGCCGTGACGTGGGTCGTCCTGCTCGGCTACCTGTTCCGCCTCGTTCGAAAGGGGGCGCGTGCCCGCGCAGAGTACGAGCATGCTGTGCAAGAGCGAGCTGGAGGGACCCGGTAATGAAACGCAAATGGATCTTTGGAGGCCTGGCCGTGATCGTCACGGTGTTCGCGTGGCTGCTGTTCGGCGGCTTGAAGAAGAACGTGGTGTTTTTTCTCACGCCGCAAGAGCTGCTGGCGAAGGGCAACGAAGGCCTCGGCGTGCCGGTTCGCCTGGGCGGACTGGTGAAGCCGGGATCGGTGAAGTGGGACGCGCAGTCTCTCGACCTCCGCTTTGTGGTCACCGACGGGAAGAAGGAGATGGCCGTGCACTCGACGGGCTCTCCGCCGCAGATGTTCCGTGACGGCATGGGTGTCGTCGTCGAAGGACGTGTTGGCAAGGGCGGAGTGTTCGAGGCGACGAGCCTGATGGTCAAGCACTCGAATGCGTACCGCGCGCCAAAGCCCGGTGAAGAAGCGCACGAGAAATACAAGACGCTGATTCGGCAGTCGAGCCCGTGACCGGTTTCCTCGCACACAACGCGTTGCTGATATCTCTGGCAACCGTGCTGCTCGGCGCAATCGTCACACCCGTTGCGATCCGTACCGGGCGTCGCGACTTGATCCAGCTGACATACGGAGCGGTGTACACGAACTTTCTGCTCGTGACCATTGCTGTGGTATTAATGGTCTACGCGCTCGTGACCCACGACTTTTCAGTGTCCTATGTGGCGCAGGTCGGAAGTCGCTCGACACCTCTCCTGTTCACGGTCATCTCGTTGTGGGGAGCACTCGAGGGCTCGATTCTCTTCTGGGCGTGGGTGCTCTCGCTGTACGCGGCGGCGGTCGTACTGATCCACAATCGCCGGCCCGGAAATCTGATCCCGTATGCCTCAATGACGCTGCTCGCCGTCGCGTCGTTCTTCGCCATCTTGCTTGTGGGGCCGGCCAATCCATTTCTGCCGGTGTTCCCGGTCCCGGCGGATGGGCCCGGCCCGAACACGCTCCTCCAGAACCACTATCTGATGGCGGTTCATCCCCCGCTGCTTTACCTCGGCTACGTCGGGATGTCGGTCCCCTTCGCGTTTGCCCTGGGAGCGATTTTCTCCAACGAGGCCACGAAGAACGACTGGTCGATTCTTTCGCGACGCTGGATGCTCGCGTCGTGGGGATTCCTTTCCGCCGCCATCATCGCTGGAATGTGGTGGTCGTACGAAGTGCTTGGCTGGGGCGGATACTGGGCGTGGGATCCAGTCGAGAACGCGTCGTTTCTCCCGTGGCTCACGGCGACCGCGTATCTCCACTCGGTGATGGTGCAGGAACGCCGCAACATGCTCCGGCTGTGGACACTGAATCTGTGCGTCGCGACGTTCGTCCTGACTATCCTCGGCACGTTCCTGACCCGCTCCGGAATTCTCTCATCCGTCCATGCGTTCACGACGGGAGCGATCGGCTACTACTTCCTCGGGTTCATCGCGGTGGTGCTCGTGACGACACTGGTTCTCGTTGCCGGCAACTCGGATCGTATTCATACGAAGGGCAAACTCGGCGGTGCTGCGTCGCGTGAGACGGTGTTCCTGCTGAACAATCTTTTTCTCACGGCGGTCATGCTGACCGTGCTCGTCGGCACGCTCTATCCGCTGGTCGCTGAGGCGATGCGTGGAGTCAAGGTCAGCGTCGGCGAGCCGTTCTTCAATCGAATGGCCATCCCGGCGATGGTCGCGCTGATCTTTCTCATGGGCGTCGGTCCGGCGCTGCCGTGGGGAAGCACCACCTGGGCGGACGCGCGTAAGCGATTGATTCCGCCGACCATCGGTGCCGTGATTCTAGGCGCAATTGCCATCCTGGCCGGGGCTCGGAGCATTTACGCGATCCTCGCGTTTGCGTTCGTCGGCTACTCCGCGATGAGCAATCTGCGAGAATACTGGATTGGCATGCGCGCGCGGCATCGTGCGCACGGCGAGTCGTGGCCGACCGCTCTCCTGCGCCTCGTCAGCGGCAATCGACGTCGCTATGGCGGATACGTGGCGCACATCGGGGTGCTGCTCGTGGCGCTGGGAATCACCGCATCTGCGACGTTCCGCACCGAGCGCGAAGCGACGCTGCGTCCCGGCGAAACGCTCACCGTTTCCGGCCACACGGTACAGCTGAAAAACGTGTGGGGGCGAGAAGAGCCGCAGCGCGCCGTGATCGGCGCAACGCTCAACGTGCTCGGGAAGAACAATGAGGTCATCGGGACGCTCGAGCCGAGAATGAATTACTACCGCGTGTCGGATCAGCCGGTGCCGACGCCTGACGTCCGCAGCAGCATACGCGGCGACCTTTACGCCAATCTGATGGCGTTCGAATCGAACGGCGCGAACGCGACGGTGAAGGTGATCGTCGAGCCACTCGTGCCCTGGATCTGGTTCGGCGGTCTCGTCGTTGTGATCGGCGCACTCATCGGACTGTCGTATGGTGGGCGGCGAGCTTCTATGCCAGCGACAAACGAGAGCGCTTCGCCCGTTCCGGTCGCCTCACCAGCTCCGATCGGCCCTATCGGCCGCGCTGCCGAGCCAGGTTTCGCGGCGGTCGAGCCTTGAACTGGAAGCGCGCGGGCATCGCAGTGTTTGCCGCGGTGCCGCTAATCGCGTTGTTCGCTTACGGCTTCTCTCGCGATCCGGCGGAGATTCCTTCTCCGCTCCCGGGGCACGACGCGCCACGCTTCAGTCTTTCCGTCTTCGCACCGGGCGAGCCGCCGCTCGCACGCCCCCTCGGTGACACCATTCGTCTCCGAGACTATCTCGGCAAAGTCGTGATCGTGAATTTCTGGGCATCATGGTGTGGGCCGTGTCGCGCGGAGCACGCCGACCTGACCGAGACGGCCAGGGAGTACGCCGGAAAGCCCGCACAGTTCATTGGCGTGCTCTACATCGATAGTCCGTCGTCGGCGACACAATGGATCTCCGACATGGGAGGCCAGAGTTATCCCGCGGTCATCGACAACCACTCACTGACAGCGATCGACTACGGAGTGTACGGGGTGCCCGAGACATTCATTATCGATCCGGCCGGACGCATCGCTTACAAGCACGTGGGTCCGGTGACGGAAAGTGTTCTTCGCCATTGGATCGATACCCTGCTGCCGGCAGCGACGGCCAACACTTCGAATCCGCGCGCCACGGTACAGTGAGACGTACTGCTGCTGTCAGCTTTGCCATCGCGGCCGTAGCCCTCTGCGTTGCGGGGCAAGTGGCGGCTCAACCCGCCGATCCACAGTCACAACGCGCAGCCGTTGCAACACCCACGGATTCCGCGCTCGCTGCGCAGACGGCGGCGGTGGCAGCGACGCTTCGATGCCCCGTGTGTCAGGGTGAATCCATCCAGGATTCGCCGTCCGAGCTCGCGCTGCAGATGCGAGGCGTGGTCCGCGAGCGTCTGCGCGCCGGGGAATCACCGGAGCAGGTCAAAGCGTATTTCGTCTCGAGGTATGGGGAGTGGATTCTGCTCGAGCCCACCATGAAGGGACTCAACGTTCTGCTGTATGTTTTCCCCGTCCTCCTGGTGATAGGAGGATTGGCGCTTGTGGCGTATCTCGTAAAGCGATGGACAGCACCAGAGGCAACGCAGTAGTCGGCCGGCAGTCGAACCGCATCCAGTCGCCTTTCACATGGATACCATGTCAACGAGTCCTCCAGCTTCCACCCCACGGTTCTGCAGCGATTGCGGAACGCGACTCAGTCCCGACGCGCGGTTTTGCCACAGCTGCGGCTCACCGATTCAGGGGCGTCCGTCGAGCGCGACCTCGGACACGAACTACTCGAAGGCGTTGATCTGGGGCGTGCCGGTCGTCGCATTCGTCGCCCTGATAGTGCTTTCGATCTTCCGATTCAGCTCCCGTGGCGCCGAGGCGGACCCGAGTGGAGGAAGCACACCGTTGAGCGGCGGGCCGATGCGAGCGCCGGACATCGCATCGATGTCGCCGGAAGAACGCGCCGACCGGCTTTTCAACCGGGTCATGCGGCTCTCGAGCGAGGGGAAAGCGGACAGTGCCGCGTTCTTCGGGCCGATGGCCAGAGGTGCAATCGAAGCGCTGGCGCCGCTCGACAATCACCGGCGGTATGACATGGGCCTGGTCGCGCTCGTGACCGGAGATGTCGCGAGCGGCAAGGCGCAGGCAGACACGATCCTCAAGCAGCGTCCCACGCATCTGCTCGGCCTCGCGCTCGCGGCGCGTGTCGCTGATGCCCGCGGCGATGCGACCGCGGCGAGGAATTTCAGGCAGCGCCTGATCACGGCGGAGCCGGCCGAGAGGAAGGCCGCGCTGCCTGAGTACCTCGACCACGACGCGGATATTCGCGCCGCTGTCGATCTCGCGCGAAAGCGCTGATCGGCTCTCCGTTTTACAGCTAGATGCTTTCGCCTGTCCGTCGGAGCAGGTCCTCCACGGCTCCGAAGAGGACACTCGCGCCGACCGCAGAACAGAGATGCCAGGCCATATTGCTTACTGCCTGAGCAGCTGCCGGACGACATCGACGAGTACGGCTGGCAACCGCTCTGCACGGCGCAGCACCGCGTAGGCGCCTGGACCAAAGATGCGCGGCAGGTATATCGGCGCCTCACGGTCCACCGTCAGGCAGAACGGTGAGAGGCCTTGCAGGCGCGCTTCGGCCACCGCCTGCCGTGCATCCTCCACCCCGTAACGCCCCTCGTATTCGTCCACGTCGTTAGGCTTGCCGTCGGATAGAACGAGAAGGAGTCGGTGGCGAGCGTGCTCCCGACTGAGCGCGGCCGTCGCGTGCCGCACCGCAGCTCCCAACCGCGTGTACCGGTCATGCTCCAACCCAGCGATCCGCTCGCGCACCACGACGCCGTTCCGTTCACCGAACGCTTTGACAGACCGAACCGTTACGGAGCGCGGTCCTTCGCCGGAGAACGCGAGCACGTTGTACCTGTCGTCGAGTGCATCTAGTGCTTCGCACGTCAGCACGAGCGCTTCTTTCTCCACGTCGATGATGCGCCGGTGGTCGGCAATCCAACTGTCCGTCGAGCCGCTAATGTCTACCAGGAGGCTGATCGCCGCTTCGCGCCGGCCCGGTCGAACGCACTCGTACATCCGGTCGTCGGCGGCGCTACCGGCGCGAGCGTTTGCCCAGGCCGATACGAATGCGTTGAGGTCGAGGTCGTCGCCGTCGAGCTGTCGCAGGAGCCGAACCCGCCGCGCGCGCAGTCGCTCGAACTGTCGGCGAACAGCGGCCACTTCTCGCGCGTGGCGCTGTAATACGTCGTTGGCCCACGCCGCATCGCCTCGCGGCGCCGTCACCTCATGCACAACGGCCCGCCTTTCATGGTATCCCGCTATGCGCCAGTCCCATTCGGGGTACGCGATTCCGGCGCGCCCTACCGATGGCTCCCCGCGTACCGCTCGACGGTCGGGCGGGTCTTCACTTACAAGCACCTCCGTCGGCGGACCGGGTACGTCAACGAGTCGCGCCTCCGCGAGCTCCGAAACAGAATCGGCGAGATCGTCGGCGTTGGCATCCGCGTCGCGATCGGCCGGACGCACCAGTCCCATCGGGTCCTCGACATGCTCCTTCGGGTCATCGAGCTGAATCATCCACATCCCGGGGCGTGCATCGTCCTCGTCTTCGCCCGCATCGCGCACACGTGGACGACGAACGAGTGCGCGAACGCGCTTTGCCGCGGTTGGAACCAGCGACGATGTATCTCCCGGTGCCGGAGCGCGTCGGGGTGCGGCCGCTGGGAACGGGTCAATGCGTCCCCACGTCGCAACCGCGCGAAGCCCGCGGTAACGGCCTCCGAGCGGCGCAAGCAAAGCAGCGGTGGCCCGCGCCCAAGCCAGGGAGTCTGTCGGGGTCGGCGCGAATGGTACCTCGGCAGGGTTCATCTCGGGCGATGACGCCAGCACGATGCGCATCAGCCGCTCGACCTCGCGCTCGCGAGATGTGAGCAGCGAATTGCGGGGTCGCGATTCGCGCTCGACCAGCCTCCACCGGTACAGTGCCGGTGCGAGTCCCGGTAAGGCGGCGACAATCTCCCGATCCGACGCCGCCGACTCGCTCAACAAATAGAGGTCGCGCACATCGGGCTCGGTCACCTCCGGCAGCAGCAACGGCGTTCCCCGCGCCGCGCGCGCCGCCTGCACTACAGCGAGCAATCGGTATCGCGCCGCCGCATCGCCGGCGCCGGCGTCGAGCAGCGGCGGGAGGCGGATGCGCACGCCGTCCGTCGAGGGGAGAGCGCGGAGGTCGACCAGATGCCGGGGTGTACGCCGAGCGAGGCGACCGAACAACGTAGGCCGCGCGGGCGACTCCGCGGAGACAATGGGGAGCGGAGAGGGATACAGCGCCGCGAGGAGCGTCTCGAGCCTTCGCCGCGAGTCGGCAAGTCCGGCCATCGGCGCGCCCTTCGTGTTCCGCCGCCACAGGCGCGCGGCGTATTCGGTGGCGAAGTGCGCGCCATCGAGAATGACTTCCTCTGGCTCAGACACGCGCTATCCTTCCCGCCGATTCAGGCTAACGAGGCCGAGACGAGGTCACGCATGCCCGACAGCAGGTCGGGATCGTCGGTGAGAGGCGCGAGGAGAGCAACGCGGCAAGCGTCAGCGATCGGAATTCCGCCGGCGACCAGTCGCGCGGTGGCGACGAGGAGCCGCGTGCTGGGGACTTCGGCGAGTCCCCGGTCGCGCAACTGGCGGAGGCGGCCGCCGAGCTGCACGAGCGTACGCGCCGTTGGTGCATCGACACCGCCCTCGTGTGCGACGATCGCCGCCTCGGCCTCCGGAGCAAGGAAATCGAAGTCGAGCGCGACGAAACGTTGGCGCGTACTTGGCTTCAGATCCTTGAGAAGGTGCTGGTAGCCGGGGTTATAGGAGACGACAAGTTGAAACCCCGGCGCTGCAGCCACCAACTCACCCGCTTTGTCCACGGGAAGGACGCGGCGATCGTCGGCCAGCGGGTGAATTACCACCACCGTGTCTTGCCGTGCTTCGACGATTTCGTCCAGGTAGCAGATTGCGCCGAGACGCGCGGCGAGCGTGAGCGGCCCGTCCTGCCAGATGGTTTCGCCGCCTCGAATGAGGTACCGACCGGTAAGATCACTCGCCGAGAGATCGTCGTGGCAGGCGACCGTCACAAGCGGGCGATGGAGGCGCCACGCCATGTGCTCCACGAAGCGCGTCTTGCCGCACCCCGTCGGCCCCTTGAGCATCACCGCGAGACCATGCGCATGGCAGCGCTCGAAGATCGCGATTTCGTCACCACCGGCGACGTAGTACGGCTCCCGTTCCAGCCACCGCACGCCTTCATGCCGCGAGACGGGAGGGACTACGCGTAGCCCGTCATCTGTGCGCGACGAAAGAGGCATCTCAGACTGTACGCGAAGACGATTCAGTGGTCAGCTCCATCTGCGGCGCACGCAGCGGCACCTGGCGGAAGAAGTCCCAAATGAATGCGGCTGCCCCCGCCGTGAAGATGACTCCAGTGCCCACCAGCATCAGGAAGTGAACCTGAATCTTCTGCTGCGTATCCAGGTAGCCCACGCCCATGATGCGCTCGAGATACACTTGCGCGATGCCGGCCGTGGCGTAAGCGAGCGTCATGCCAAACATCCCGCCAACCATGAGCCAGAACGCCCAGTATCCGAGCGTGCTTTCCTTGGCGTCGTTCGTGCGCCCAGTGAAAAACGGCATTGTGTAGGTGATGATCGCGAGGACTATCATCACGTACGCACCGAAGAATGCGGAATGACCGTGCATGGCGGTGATAAGCGTGCCATGGGTCCACTTGTTGACCGAGGGCCAGGTGTGAGCGAGTCCGAGTAGCCCGGCGCCGAATGCGGTGAAGACCGCGCTCCCGACCGTCCAATGGATGGCGAGCTTGTTCGGATGCGCAAAACCGCCTCGGCGCATGGCGGAGTAGGCGTACACGGCCATGCCGAAAATGGCGAGCGGCTCGAGCGCACTGAAGAAACCGCCGATCGGAAGCCAATACTTCGGCACTCCCGTCCAGTAGTAGTGATGCGCCGTCCCGAGGATGCCGGCGATGAACACCAGCCCGACGATGACGTAGAGCCACTTCTCCATCATTTCACGGTCGGCGCCAGAGAGGCGGATGAGCAAATATGCCAGCAGCCCACCCTGGATCATCTCCCAGACGCCTTCCACCCAAAGGTGAATCGTCCACCAGCGGTAAAAGATGCTGATCGTGTAGTTGTGGAATTGGAGGAGCGCCGGAAGATAAAGGAGAGCAGCGAGACCGAGCCCCGCCACTAGCACCGCCTCAGTGGTGGTCCATCGCCCTGCCTTCCGGATGGTCATGAGAATATTGAAGAGAAACATTAGCATGACCACCACAATACCGAGCTTGAGCGGGAACGGCTGCTCGAGCAGCTTGTTCCCCGCAGTCCAGCCGAACACAAAACCGATGACGATCACCACGCCAAGCACGGTCCAGAAACCGAGTTGCCAATAAGCGAGTCGCTCGCTGTATATCTCGGTTCGTGATTCTTCG
>JBDTND010000029.1:0-18188 GCA_039933915.1 Gemmatimonadales bacterium
AAGAACTTCGGCAAGAAGTCGCTCAACGAGATCGCCGACCTCCTCGAGCGCGAGAACCTCAACTTCGGCATGAAGTACGAGGAGACTCCCGACGGCGTCCGCATCACGGATCAGGGCACGCCGGCCAACCGCAACGTCGCCACCGTTGGTGCCGACGACGAAGAGGAGCTGTAGGCGATGCGTCACCGCAAAGTAGGCCGGCAGCTGCGCCGCACGAGTGAGCAGAAGCTGGCCCTGATGAGAAGCCTGGCGAAGGCGCTGATCGAGCGTGGCGCCATTGAGACGACCGAAGCGAAGGCCAAGGAGCTCCGCCCATTCGTCGAGAAGCTGATCACGAAGGCGAAGACGGGGACGCTTCACAACCGTCGCCTCGCCGGGCGCCACGTCGCTCACCGCCCGACCGCTGACAAGCTGTTCAAGGAGATCGGGCCGCAGTTCGCCACGAGAAAGGGCGGCTACACGCGGATCCTGAAGACCGGACACCGCAAGGGCGATGGGGCCGAGATGGCGCGCATCGAGCTGATCGCGGCGGAGGGCTAAGACATGGCGCAGATCAAGAGGAACCGCTGCTACGTCTGCGACAAGGGTGTCGCCTTCGGCAACAACGTCTCGCACGCGAACAACAAGACGCGGCGCACATGGAAGCCGAATCTTCAGGTCGCCCGCATCGTCATCGATGGGAAGATCACGAAGATCAAGGTGTGCACCCGTTGCCTGCACGCGGGAAAGATTCAGCGGGCGCCGAGAGGCAAATCTGCTGCGTAGGGTTCTGTTGCGAGGTAAGGAATGGGGAGCCCTTTGGGCTCCCCTTTTTTTGGAACACAACTGATGACTACACGCTGCCGGCTGATCGCTTCCCGCTACACGCTACCGGCTACCCTACAGCCGGCATCCCTGATTCGACCGGGATAATGAACGACTACATTCACCTTCGGGTAAATCGAAGCCCAATCGCGCGCTTTAGCCGGCAGCGCGTAGCGGGCAGCGATCAGCCGGTGGCGTGTAGTCTTCTTTGGTTCTCCCAGAAGGGCGAGACAACTATTTTCAGTCTTATGCAGCCCGGCCGCGCCTGAATGCCAAAACGGACCGACCTCCACCGTATCCTCCTGATAGGCTCCGGGCCGATAATAATCGGCCAGGGCGCCGAATTTGACTATTCCGGAACTCAGGCGGCCAAGGCACTACGCGAGGAAGGATTCGAGGTCATCCTCGTGAACTCCAATCCGGCCACCATCATGACGGATCCGGAGTTCGCTGACCGAACATACATCGAGCCGGTCACCCCCGAATACGTGGAGCTCGTCATCGCCAAGGAACGCCCCGACGCACTGCTGCCGACGATGGGCGGCCAAACCGCGCTCAACGTCGCGATGAAGCTCGCTGAAAACGGGGTGCTCGAACGCTACGGAGTAGAGCTGATCGGTGCCGACGCGCGCGCGATTGCGATGGCTGAAGACCGAAAGCTCTTCGGCGAGGCGATGAAGCGGATCGGCCTTGCTGTGCCGCCCGGAGGAATCGCCACCACGCTCGACGAAGCGTTCGAAATCGTCGAGACGACGAGCTATCCATCGATTATCCGTCCCGCCTTCACACTCGGGGGCACCGGTGGCGGTATCGCCTACAACCGGCAGGAATTCGAGGAAACGGTTCGCCGCGGACTCGATCTGTCGCCAGTGAGCCAGGTTCTGATCGAGCGCAGCGTCATCGGGTGGAAGGAATTCGAGCTCGAGGTGATGCGCGACGGAGCCGACAACGTCGTGATCGTGTGCTCGATCGAGAATCTCGATCCGATGGGAGTCCATACCGGCGATTCGATCACCGTTGCGCCGGCGATGACTCTCACCGATCGCGAATACCAGTTGATGCGCGACGCGGCGGTCGCGGTCATTCGGGAGATCGGCGTCGAAGCCGGCGGCTGCAATATTCAGTTCGCGATCAATCCGGACGACGGCGAGATGCTCGTGATCGAGATGAACCCGCGCGTGTCCCGCTCGTCCGCGCTGGCTTCGAAGGCAACCGGCTTCCCGATCGCGCGCATCGGGACGAAGCTCGCGGTGGGCTACCGGCTCGACGAGATCCCGAACGATATCACCGGGACGACGCCGGCCTCGTTCGAGCCGGTGCTCGATTACGTCGTGGTGAAATGCCCTCGCTTCGCGTTCGAGAAGTTCCGCGCGGCGGACCCCCGGCTCACGACGCAAATGAAATCAGTGGGCGAATCGATGGCGATCGGCCGCACGTTCAAGGAGGCATTCCAGAAGGCGCTTCGCGCGCTCGAGACGGGCCGGCCGGGCTGGACAACCGCAGCCACATTGGCCGACGATCGTCTCGAGGACGACTCCCTGGAAACGTTGCGTGGTGCGCTGCGCCAGCCGACTCCCGAGCGGATCTTTCAGGTAAAGCGCGCGTTCATGGCCGGGCTCACGATCGACGACATCCGCGAGCTCACGGGAATCGATCCGTGGTTCCTGGCGCAGATGGTGGAGATCGTGGACGCTGAGAAGGCTTTCGCCGGGCTCAAGTCGGTCGGCAAAGACGTCCTCTGGCGCATGAAGAGAATGGGCTTCGCCGATAAGCAGCTGGCCGAGCTTCGTGGCGAATCCGAAAGCGCGGCGCGCGCGCGGCGCGTCGGATTTGGAATCGTGCCCGCCTACAAGATGGTGGACACATGCGCGGGGGAATTTCCATCCGCGACTCCTTATCTCTACAGCAGCTACGACGAGGAGAGCGAAGCGCCGCGAAGCGGCAAACGCTCCGTGGTAATTCTCGGGAGCGGCCCCAACCGCATCGGGCAGGGAGTGGAGTTCGACTACTGCTGCGTCCGTGCGGCGCTCGCGCTGCGCGAGCAGGGTTACGAGACGATCATGATCAACTCGAACCCCGAGACGGTCTCCACCGATTTCGACATCTCGGACAAGTTGTACTTCGAGCCGCTCACGCTCGAGCACGTTCTCGACATTGTCGAGCGCGAGCAGCCGCTTGGCGTGATCGTGCAGCTCGGGGGACAGACTCCGCTCAAGCTCACGAAAGGACTCGCCGAAGCGGGTGTTCGAATACTCGGCACCCAGCCCGACTCGATCGACATCGCCGAGGATCGCCGGCGCTTCGATGCGATCGCGCGAGGCCTGGGAATCAGGCAGCCGGAGAACGGCACCGCCACCAGCCTCGGCGAAGCAGTCGCCGCGGCGGAGAGGATTGGCTATCCCGTGCTGGTCCGTCCGTCGTACGTCCTCGGCGGGCGGGCGATGGAGATCGTGTACGACGAGAAATCGCTGACGCAGTACTTCGAGCGCGCTGCCCGCGTCTCAGAGGACAAGCCGGTGCTGATCGATCGCTTCCTCGAGGACGCCTACGAGGCGGATGTCGACGCGGTATCGGATGGAGAGCGCGTGGTGATCGGAGGGGTCATGCAGCACATCGAGGACGCCGGAATTCACTCGGGCGACTCGGCGTGCGTGCTTCCACCGTACCTGATCGACGAGGAACACCTCGACGAGATGCGCGAGCATACGGTTGCTCTGGCGAAAGCGCTAAATGTCGTGGGGCTGATCAACGTTCAGTACGCGGTGAAGGACGGCCTTGTCTATGTTCTCGAGGTGAATCCGCGCGGCAGCCGCACCGTACCGTTCGTCTCGAAGGCGATCGGAGTTCAGCTGGCATCGATTGCGGCGAGAGTGATGCTCGGGGAGACGCTCGATGACATCGGGTTCACAGAGGAGATAATTCCAGGCTACATCTCGGTGAAGGAAGCCGTATTCCCGTTCAACAAGTTCCGCGAGTTCGATCCGATTCTCGGCCCGGAGATGCGGTCGACCGGCGAGGTGATGGGGATCTCGGATTCGTTCGGGAGCGCTTTCGGGAAGGCGCAATTGGCGGCGGACAATGTGCTGCCGACCGAAGGCGCGATCTTCATCACCGTGAACGATTCCGACAAACGTGCCGTGACGCCGATTGCGCGCCGCTTCCAGGAACTGGGGTTCCGGCTCATCGCGACGTCGGGAACCGCCAAATACCTCCGGGCGCGCGGAATTCAGACCGAGAGCGCGCTCAAGATCCATGAAGGTCGTCCGAATGGCCTGGATCTCATGTTGAACGGAGAGATCAACCTCCTGATCAATACGCCGCTCGGCAAGGAATCCCAGCGCGACGACTACACAATGCGCCAGGCCGCGATAGCGAACCATGTCGCTTACACTACTACGTTGTCAGCCGCGAACGCCGCCTGTGATGCGATTCTGTCTCTGCGATCGCGCGCGCCGTCGGTGCTATCTCTCCAGGAATGGCACGCCCGGATTCCGAAGGAAGCCGAGGTCTAGATGGCCAAGCCCTTCATTCACGAATCCGCGTACGTCGACGACGGCGCTAAGATCGGCGCGGATACCAAGATCTGGCATTTCTGTCACGTACTCGCCGGGGCCGTAATCGGGGAGCGCTGTTCCCTCGGGCAGAACGTCGTCGTGATGAACGGCGTGAAGATCGGGAGCAACGTCAAAGTTCAGAACAATGTTTCGGTGTACGAAGGCGTCGAGCTCGAGGACGATGTCTTTTGCGGGCCGTCGATGGTCTTCACGAATGTCGTCAACCCGCGCAGCCATGTGTCACGCAGGAACGAGTACAAGCGGACGCTCGTCCGGCGCGGATCGACCATCGGCGCAAACGCGACAATCGTCTGCGGCGTGACTCTCGACGAGTACGCGTTCGTAGGCGCGGGAAGCGTGATCACAAAGGACGTTCCTGCCTACGCTCTCATGGTCGGAGTGCCGGCGCGCCGAGTCGGCTGGATGTGCCAGTGCGGCGAACGGCTCCCCGACAAGAATCCAGAGGCGTGCAAGGTCTGCGGCACGCACTACCGCCAGGAAGGCGATCAATTGAGGAGAGTTTCCTAGGTGACCGCCGAGAAGACGTTTCGCATCGCGCTCGCGGGATGCGGGCGAATCAGCAAGAACCACTTCGAGGCGATCGACCAGATCGATGGGCTCGAGCTCGCCGCGGTGTCGGACACGGATCCGGAGCGCGCTGCCCAGGCGGGCGCGCGGTGGAACGTCCCGCACTTCACCTCATACGAGAAGATGTTGAAGGAGGGGAAGGCGGATGTCATCACGATCGCGACTCCGTCCGGCCTTCACCATGAGCTGGGGATTGCAGCCGCCAAGGCGGGGAAGCACGTCGTCATGGAGAAGCCGATGGCGATTTCGCTCACTGGAGCCGATGCTCTCGTACAGGCGTGCGACAAGGCGGGCGTTCAACTCTTCGTCGTCAAGCAGAACAGGCTCAACCCGCCGATCCAGCTTCTCAAGAATGCAGTTGACCGGAACCGGTTTGGACGCATCTACATGGCCAGCTGCACGGTGCACTGGGCGCGTCCGCAGGAGTATTACGACCAGGCTCCATGGCGGGGAACCTGGGAGTTCGACGGCGGCGCGTTCATGAACCAGGCTTCGCACTACGTCGACCTGATCCAGTGGCTGATGGGTCCGGTCGAAAGCGTGATGGCAAAGACCGCGACGCTCGCCCGTCGCATCGAGACAGAGGATTCCGGCATCGCCATCCTCAAGTTCCGCTCGGGGGCGCTCGGGTCGATTCAAGTCACGATGCTGGCCTATCCGCGCAATCTCGAGGGCTCGATCACCATCCTCGGCGAGAAGGGGTCGGTCAAGATCGGCGGAACCGCGGTGAACAAGGTCGAGTACTGGCAGTTCGCCGAGTACGACGACGATGACAAGCTGGTCGGTGCGGTGGACACTAACCCGCCGAATGTCTATGGACTCGGTCATCAGGGGTATTACAGAAACGTCCTTTCGGTACTTAGGGGCGAGGCGAAGGCGGACACCGATGGCCGGGCGGGAAGAAAGTCCCTCGAGCTGATTCTGGGCATCTACGAATCGGCCAAGACGGGGAGGGAAGTTCCGCTCCCACTCCGGGCGCAAGTCTGAGCCCGAACCTTGTATCTTTAACGGCTTCGCTCTTGTCGATACCTCACCAACTCTGATCCGGATTCCAAGCGGATAATGGCCGTACCTCTACTCGATCTCAAAGCGCAGCACGAGATGATTCGCGACTCGGTTCTGAACGCGATGACGAAAGTCATCGACGACCAGGCCTTCATTCTTGGCGAGCCGGTGGAGCGCCTCGAGCGCGAGGTTGCGCAGCTGTCACACACGACCCACGCGATCGGCGTGGCGAACGGCACCGACGCGATCCTGCTCGCCTTGCGCGCCCTCAACATCGGGCGCGGTGACGAGGTGGTCACGACCCCGTTCACCTTTTTCGCGACTGCCGGAGCGGTTCATAACGTCGGCGCGCGTCCCGTATTCGCCGACATCCAGCCCGACACGTTCAACATCTCGACCGAAGCGTTGGCGTCGGCCATCAAGCCGTCGGCCAAGGCGATCATCGCGGTGGATCTGTTCGGGCAGATGGCGCCCATCGAGACGATCATGGATGTGGCAGGCAGCCTTCCGGTTATCGAGGACGCGGCGCAGTCGATAGGGGCGCGCCGCAAGATCGACGAAAAGTGGGTGATGGCGGGTGAAGCGGCGACGATCGGAACCTTCAGCTTTTTTCCGTCGAAGAACCTGGGCGGATACGGCGACGGCGGCATGGTTGTCACGCAGAAGGACGACATCGCGACGCGCATTCGCCGCCTTCGCGTCCACGGCGGAATGAAGACGTACTATCACGAGGAAGTCGGCTACAACAGCCGGCTCGACGCGCTGCAGGCTGCGATTCTGTCCGCCAAGCTGGTGAATCTCGCCTCGTGGAACACGGCGAGGCGGAAGAACGCCGCGTACTACGACGCGGCATTCTCGGATCTCGACGACGTGCGGACGCCGACAATCGACCCGGCGAACGAATCGATCTACAATCAGTACACTCTGCGTGTGGCGAAGCGTGACGCGCTCCAGACACACCTCAAGGAGCTCCAGATCGGCACCGCGGTTTACTATCCGCTTTCGCTGCACCTCCAGCCATGCTTCGAGTACCTCAGCTACAAGAGAGGGGCGTTTCCGGAGAGTGAGAAGGCGACCCAGGAAGTCATCTCGCTGCCCGTTTTTTCGGAGCTCAAGCAGTCCCAGCTCGACGAAGTCATAGACGCCGTGCGCGGTTTCTACGGCCGCTGACAACCAGACACTCACCGACAGAGTCCCAAGTGCAACTAAAAGATCAACTGCTGGCGAAGATCGAAAACAGAAGCGCGTGTATTGGAGTCGTCGGCCTGGGATATGTCGGGCTGCCGCTGGCACTGGAGTTTGCCAGAGCGGGCTTCAAGGTGATCGGCTACGACGTGAGCGAAAGAGTCGTCAATGCGCTGAATGCCGGAAAGTCGCACATTCTGGACGTCCCGAGCGCGGAGCTCGCGCGTCTGGTGAAGGCGGGGAAGTTCGAAGCGACGACGGACGAGTCGCGAATGCAGGAGATGGACGCCGTCTCAATTGCGGTGCCAACCCCGCTCGCCAAAACTCGCGACCCCGACATGGGTTTCGTGATCGCGGCAGCCGAGGCAATTGGAAGAAACTGCCGTCCCGGCATCGTGGTGGTGCTGGAAAGCACGACGTATCCCGGCACAACACGCGATCTGCTTCAGCCCAAACTGGAAGCAGCCGGGCTGACAGTTGGGGAGGATGTCTTTCTCGCGTTCAGTCCGGAGCGCGTTGATCCAGGCAATCCGATCTGGAACACGAAGAACACTCCCAAAATCGTGGGCGGCATCACGCCTGCCTGCACAGAAGTTGCCTGCGCGCTCTACGCGACGTGTCTGGACACGATGGTTCCTGTCTCGAGCACGGAAACGGCAGAGCTGGTGAAGCTTCTCGAGAACACGTTCCGGTCGGTGAACATTGGGCTCGTGAACGAGATGGCGATCGTCTGCGACAAGCTCGGCGTCAACGTCTGGGAGGTAATCGATGCGGCCGCGACAAAGCCGTTCGGCTTCATGAAATTCACGCCAGGCCCGGGAATCGGTGGACATTGCATTCCGCTCGATCCCCACTATCTCGCGTGGAAGATGCGGACGCTGAACTATAAGACGCGCTTCATCGACCTGGCGAGCGAGATCAACAGCGAGATGCCAGCCGTGGTGGTGCGTAAAGTCGCGCAGGCGCTCAACGACGAGAGGAAGGCAGTCAATGGAAGTCGCGTATTGGTGCTGGGGGTAGCATACAAGAAGGACATCGACGACATGCGCGAGAGTCCGGCGCTCGACGTCATCCGGTTGCTGGAACAGCAGGGAGCGAAGGTGTCGTACCACGATCCCCACGTCGCGAAGTTCCGTGAGGATGGGCACGAGCACTCGAGCGTTCCGCTTACCGACGAAGAGCTGTCGCGGTCCGATGCCGTCGTGATCGTTACTGATCACTCCTCCGTCGACTATCAACGGGTCGTGAATCTCGCCCGGGTCGTCGTCGACACGAGAAATGCGACCGCCAAGGTGTCCCTCGGCAAGGGCCGGATAGTCTCGCTGGCGTCAGCCGCGACTTACGCGGTTGCCTAGCGCGCTCGCGCTCAACCCCAACCTCGCTTCATGAATATTTCCGTAATCGGAACCGGCTACGTTGGCCTGGTGGTTGGAGCCTGTCTGGCTGAGACGGGCAACACTGTCGTCTGCGCGGATATCGACGAACCAAAGATCAAGGACCTGCGAAAGAACATTCTGCCGATATACGAGCCGGGGCTGGCGCCCCTCGTAGAGCGCAACCAGAAAGAAGGCAGGCTCGCGTTCACGACGAACCTCGAGGAAGCGATTGCGCGCGCTGATGTGGCGTTCATCGCCGTCGGCACGCCCCCGGGCCAGGACGGCTCGGCGGATCTCAAGTACGTGTTGCAGGTCGCAGGGCTGATCGGTCGCCACATGACTCGCGAGATAGTCATAGTGACCAAGTCGACCGTTCCAGTCGGGAGCGCTGCCA
The DNA here is from genome assembly GCA_039933915.1 of Gemmatimonadales bacterium. GTDB lineage: Bacteria > Gemmatimonadota > Gemmatimonadetes > Gemmatimonadales > Gemmatimonadaceae > UBA4720. The sequence goes on from JBDTND010000029.1 coordinate 8,907, forward strand.
GGGTCGCAACTGAGGCGGGAAAGGAGGCGAAGTTCCCCTTTCACATCTGCAGCAATCCCGAGTTCCTCAAGGAAGGGGACGCTGTCGAAGACTTCATGCGCCCCGACCGCGTGGTTCTCGGTGTCGAGTCTGCCTACGCCCGAAAGGTCATGACCGACATCTACGCTCCCTTCGTCCGGACCGGGAAACCGGTGCTCGTGATGGACATCTCGTCGGCGGAAATGACGAAGTACGCCGCGAACGGGATGCTGGCGACGCGCATCTCCTTCATGAACGAGATCGCGAATCTTTGCGACAAGCTGGGAGCGAACGTCGATTTTGTAAGGCGGGGAATCGGCAGCGACTCGCGGATAGGGCAGTCATTCCTCTTTCCGGGGCCCGGCTACGGCGGCTCGTGCTTTCCCAAGGACGTCAAAGCGCTGGTGAGAATGGGCGCCGATTGTGGCGTTCCCCTCGACGTGCTGACGGCGGTGGAGTCGGCGAACGAAAGGCAGAAGCGGGTCCTCGTGGAGAAAGTGCGGTCTGCCCTGGACAACCAGCTGAAGGGCAAGCGCATCGCGATCTGGGGGCTCGCGTTCAAGGCGGGTACCGACGACATGCGGGAAGCGCCGTCGCTGACCCTCATCCAGGCCCTGCTCGAAGAGGGCGTTACAATATGCGCCCACGATCCCGCCGCAATCGAGCATACCCGAGCTTTGGTCGGCAACCGAATAGATTACGCGGAGACTAACTATGAGGCGCTGGTCGGTGCTGATGCGCTGGTGGTTGTCACCGACTGGAACGAGTATCGCCACCCGGATTTCCAACGGGTAATGCGCGCGCTCAGGCAGCCGGTCATCGTCGATGGCCGAAATCTTTATGACGTCGAGAAGATGCAGGAGCTGGGCGTGCGATATCATTCGATCGGACGTCCCTCGGCATGAACATGCTCGTCCGCAGAGGGTAATATCATCCGGATGTTCAAGGCAAAATCAATTCTGCTGGCCCTGCTGCTCGCGGCGCCGCTGGCATGCAAACCCCCATTCGATCCAAAGGTCTACCCGTCCGCCGACAAGCTCTACCAGGTCGCAATGGCGGAGTACAAGGCTGGTCGCTACGATAACGCGGCGAAGGCGTTTGAGAAGCTGACGCTCGATCTGTCGGCGCGCGATCCGCGGCTGCCTCTGTCCTACTACTATCTCGCCCAGTCGCAGACGAACATGGGCGAGCACCTGCTCGCGGCGGGGACCTACAATCGGCTCATCGACGCCTTTCCGCAGGACTCGCTGGTCGACGATGCGTTCTATCTGGCCGGCAAGGAGTACGCGCGCGAGTGGCACCGCCCACAGCTGGACGCCACGTACGGCAAGTCCGCGCAGACTGCGTTCGAGGCGCTGGTCACCAGCTTCCCTGATTCTCCCTATGCCGACCGCTCGAAGAAAGAGCTGGAACGGCTCGACGAATGGTTCGCTGAGAAGGACTACGATACCGGCTATCTCTACCTGAAGCGGAAGGCATTCGATTCGGCGATCATCTACTTCAAGGACGTGATCCGTCTGCACCCGAAGGCCAGGAAAACGCGGGAGGCGCATCTAACGCTGCTGGAGGCCTACCGCGCGATCAAATACACCGAAGACGCGCGCGAGCTCTGTGACGAGATGAGAAAGAATTACCCGAACGATCGGGAAATAATGAAGGAGTGCGGACCAGCGCCTTCTACGCCAGCGGCGTAGCCGAGTGCGGATCGGCGTCCTCGGCGGCACGTTCGATCCTCCCCACGTTGGCCACCTGCTGCTGGCGTCCGACGCCATAGACGCGCTCGGTCTGGACCGGCTCATTTTCGTACCCGCCGGAGCCCAGCCTTTAAAGGTCAACACGCCCCCGGTTGCGTCCGCGCGGGACCGCGCCGAGATGGTCCGCCTGGCGGTGGCGGATGACGCGAATTACACCGTGGACGAGGCGGAAATAGACCGCAAAGGGTTATCTTACACGGTTGATACGCTGGAGCATCTGTCGGAACGGTACAAGGGCGCTCAGCTCTTTCTTCTCATGGGCCAGGATACGCTTGCGAGCTTTGAGCAGTGGAGGAATCCAAAGCGGATTCGCGAGCTTGCTACCCTCGCCGTGATGAAGAGAGGGGGGTCGGAGGCGCCTGGCTTTTCGGCCGACGACGCCGGTATTGGTGTAATAACCGTGTCGGCGCGGCGCGTCGATGTCTCGTCGACAGAGATCAGAGAGCGGCTTCGCGGCAATAAATCGATCAAGGGATTCGTGCCCGAAAGCGTCGAGCGGTTCATCGAGGCTCGCGGGCTCTATCGTTGAAGCGGGCGTTTCCGCCCGGGGACTTTCAGTAAATGGCGTTGACAGGGTTGCTGAGCGGGGTATTCGGGACTCGACACGATCGGGAGCGCAAGCGCGTTCAGCCGATCGTCGAGGAGATCAACGAGCAGTACGCCCGCCTCCAGACCATATCCGAGGAAGAGCTACGCGCGCAGACGGAGAAGTTCCGTGCGCGGATTCGCGAAGTCACGACCGGGATCGAGGCGCGCATCGCCGAGCTGAGGGAGCGCAAGCGCGTGACGGCGGACCCCGCGGCGCGAGAGCTGGTCGACAACGAGCTCAGTGGCGTCGATGGGCGCGGTGGCGCCGAGGCGGAGCTTCGCAAGGCGCTTGCAGGCGTCCTCGACGAGCTGCTTCCGGAGGCGTATGCGACTGTTCGCGAGGCGTGCCGCCGCCTCCTCGGGACCAAGGTCATGGTCACCGGGCAGGAGACGGAATGGAACATGGTGCCCTACGACGTCCAGCTGACGGGTGGGATCCAGCTGCACCAGGGGCGAATCGCCGAGATGGCGACGGGTGAAGGAAAGACGCTCGTCGCGACGCTTCCGCTCTATCTGAACGCGCTGCCCGGAAGGGGATCGCACCTCATCACCGTCAACTCGTACCTCGCCCGGCGCGACTCGGAGTGGATGGGGCATGTCTACAAATACCTTGGCCTCACGGTCGGCTGCATCGACGACACCGAGCCGGGGACGCTCCAGAGGCGGGCGGCGTACGAGTGCGACATCACGTACGGCACGAACAACGAATACGGCTTTGATTACCTGCGCGACAACATGGTGCAGTCGCTGGATCATCGCGCGCAGCGGACCCACGTCTACGCGATCGTCGACGAAGTTGACTCGGTGCTCATCGACGAAGCGCGGACTCCGCTTATCATCTCTGGTCCTGTCGGAAATGAGAGCGACGCCGAGTACGCGCTGCACAATGCGGCGGTCGCGCGGCTCGTTCGCAGGCAGGGCGATCTCGTGAATGCCCTCGTGGCGGCCGGCGAGAAAGCGTTCGAAGCAGACAACAGCGACGAAGCCGCTCTCAACTTCTACAAGGCGCAGCTGGGGGGCCCAAAGAACAAGCGGCTGCTCAAGGTGATGCAGGAGACAGGCGCGAAGCAGCTCGTCCAGAAGATGGAGCTCCAGCACATCGCCGACCGGAGGCTGCCGGCGAGCAAGCAGGAGTACCGGGACATCGAGAACGACTTGTTGTTCGTGCTCGACGAGAAGGGCCACACGGTTCATCTCACCGACGCCGGGGTCGACTTCATGTCGCCCGACGCGCATGATGAATTCGTGCTGCCGGATTTGTCGCAGCAGGTCCACGCAATCGATCACGATCCGGATATGACGCCGGCGGAGAAGCTCGAGGCTCGCAATACGCTGAACGTCGACTACGCCGCCAAGAGCGAGCGCCTCAACATCGTGCACCAGCTTCTGCGGGCGCACGCATTGTTCGAGCGCGACGTCAACTACGTGGTGCAGGAAGGCCAGGTGCTGATCGTCGACGAGTTCACCGGACGGACGATGCACGGGCGGCGCTGGTCGGAAGGATTGCACCAGGCGGTGGAGGCAAAAGAGGGAGTGCAGGTGAAGGGCGAAACGCAGACGCTCGCTACGATCACCATCCAGAACTACTTCCGTCTCTACGAAAAGCTCTCGGGAATGACCGGCACGGCCGAAACGGAAGAAACCGAGTTCCACGAGATCTACAAGCTCGGCGTCTCTGTCATTCCAACGAACCGCCCCGTAATCCGCGACGACAGGCAGGACCTCGTCTACAAGACGCGTCGCGAGAAGTACAACGCGATTCTTGAGGAAACGCAGCGCCTCCACCAGGCACGGTTCCCGGTTCTCGTTGGAACCGTGAGCGTCGACGTCTCCGAGACGTTGTCGCGAATGTTCAAGCGCGCGGGCATTCCGCACAACGTACTGAACGCGAAATATCACCAGCGAGAAGCTGAAATCGTCGCCGGCGCGGGGCAGCCTGGCGCGGTGACGATCGCGACCAACATGGCGGGCCGCGGAACGGACATTAAGCTTGGACCCGGCGTCACTCAGTCGGTGCCCTCGCAGCGCAAGGACGCGGAAAATCAGGTGGTCGACGTGATCGAGTGCGGCGGACTGCACATCATCGGATCAGAGCGCCACGAATCGCGGCGCATCGACCGGCAGCTGCGCGGACGTGCCGGACGGCAGGGAGATCCGGGCGCGTCGCAGTTTTTTTTGTCGCTCGAAGACGACCTCATGCGGCTGTTCGGATCCGACAGGATCGCGAAGCTGATGGACCGCATGGGCGCTCAGGAAGGTGAGATGCTCACCCACTCGCTGATCACGAGATCGATCGAACAGGCGCAGAAGCGCGTCGAGCTCCAGAACTTCCAGTCCCGCAAGCGGCTGCTGGAGTACGACGATGTGATGAATCAGCAGCGCGAGGTCATCTACTCGCTGCGCTCGTTCGCGCTCGAGGGCGGAGAAGAGCTCAAGGCGGAAGCGGAGAAGATGATCGAGAAAGGCGTCGCCAAGCGCGTCGAGAACATGCTGGCGACGTTCGACTCGCAGGAGGACTGGGACTTCGCCCTCGTGCGGCAGGATCTTCTGATGCACTATATGCTGGCCGTCCCGGGCTTCGAGGATGGCGTCCTGCCGACCAGCGAAGCGGACGCGGAGCAGCGCGCCGTCGAAGCAGGCCGCAAGGCATTCGCCGACAAGCTCTCCAGCCTCGGCGAATATTCCGGGCAGCTCCTCTCGCTCGTCATGCTCCACGTACTCGACGAGAAGTGGAAGGATCATCTTTACGATCTCGATCAGCTTCGCAACGCGATCGGATACAGGTCCTGGGGACAGAAAGATCCGCTGATCGAGTACAAGCACGAAGCGTACAACATGTTCGTGGATCTGATGGGCGACATCCACAACACGTTCACCGAGCGTTTCCTCAGAGCACAGATAACGTTCGAAGAGCGTCTGCCGCCGCCGCCGCCGATGTACCTGAGTGGTCCCGAGCTGGGCGGCGACGGCGTGGAGCGCGCCCAGGCTCCGGTGCGCCGGAAGCAGTACAACGCTCTGGGAGTGCTGGAGGAAGTGGGTATCGAAAGCGGCGAAGGCACGGATGCGACGCTCGACATCGCTCCGGCCGAGGCTCCGCAGAAAGGCACGGCGGTGAGGCCCGAGCCGACGGTGCACGTCGCCGGCAAGAGCTCGTCGTTGAGCAAGGCGATGGCCGGCGGCACTGTGCTGGGTACCGCAGGCGCGCCGGCCGCGCAGGGCGATTGGACCAACGTCGGCCGGAACGATCCTTGTCCGTGCGGGTCGGGCAAGAAGTTCAAGAAGTGCCACGGCGCGAATCTCTAGCGAGATCCGCCGTCTGCTTGCACCGCTGGGCGCGTTCTCAAAAAAAGGTGTGGGGTGCGAGGTAGTAGGGACCAGGTGCGGGGTTAACCGCGTCGACCTCGAACCCTAGAACCTATCACCCGGCGCCTCACACCTTTTGTTAGGCGGTTCAAAGGGGGGCGACGCGTTCGATCGGTGCCGCGCCAACACAGCGGCGTCGCGACACTCTCGACTTCACTTGTACGGAGCGTGAGGGTGACATTAACTATCCGGGAGCTTCCGGCCGCCGAGAGGCCGCGCGAGCGGCTTCGCACCCACGGGGCGCAGGCTTTGAGCTCGAGCGAGCTGCTGGCTATTCTTGTTGGGAGCGGGTCCGAGGGACGATCCGCGCTCGGTATCGGGCAGGAGATCCTTTCGAGCTGCCGGGGGTCGCTCAGATTGCTCGCGACCCAGCCCGTCGCCACAATGACAAGTCTCAGGGGCGTAGGAACGGCTCGTGCGGTTAGCATCCACGCCGCCCTCGAGCTGGGAAGACGCATGGCGGCGGAAGAACGGCAGGAGGGGGCGCCCGTGCGCTGGCCGCGCGACGTGTTCGAGATCTTCGCGCAGCGCCTGGAGGATCTTCCGGTCGAGGAGTTTCACGTCGCGGTCCTCGATTCGCAGCACCGGCTGGAGCGCGACATCACCGTAACGCGGGGCCTCCTCAACTCGTCGCTCGTGCATCCCCGCGAAGTTTTCAGGGAAGCAATCGCGGAGAGAGCGGCGGCAATCATTCTCGTCCACAATCATCCGAGCGGGGATCCGACACCCTCGCCCGATGACAGGGTAGTAACAGAACAGCTGGTGCAGGCCGGGAAGGTACTCGACATACCAGTGCAGGACCACGTAATTATCGGAAGGGGACGCTATATAAGCTTCGCGGAGGCGGGACTGCTGTGACGGCGGGCGCGGTCAAGGAAAAGGGCTCTCTACCAGCCTGGCTGAAAGAGGATCTCCCGGAGCGGCTCGACCGGGACCTGCTCGCGCGCGCCTATTACTTCAGCGAGAGGGCACACGTTGGGCAGAAACGGCTGTCGGGAGAAAAGTTCGTCTCCCACTGCGTCGAGGTCGCGAAGATTCTCGTTGATCTCCAACTCGATTCGACGACCGTCGCCAGCGGCCTCATCCACGACGTCGTCGAGGACACCGCCGTCACGATCGAGGACATCGAGGCCGAGTTCGGAAAAGAAATCGCCGAGATCGTCGACGGGCTGACTAAAATCGGGCACCTGCCGATCAATTCGTCGCAGGACAGGCAGGTCGAGAACTACCGCAAGCTGCTGCTCTCCATCGCGAAGGACGCCCGCGTCATCCTCATCAAGCTGGCGGACCGGCTCCACAACATGCGGACGCTCGAGTTCCTCCCGCCCGACAGGCAGCGCCGCATCGCCCTCGAGACCCGCGATTTGTACGCCCCGCTTGCGCACCGGTTCGGTATGGCGCGCGTCCGCTGGGAGCTGGAAGACCTGGCGTTCAAGCACCTGGAGCCGTCGGAGTACAAGACGCTCGCAAAGAAAGTAGCCACGCGACGCGTGGAACGGGAAACGTCTATCTCGCAACTCAAGGAACCTCTCGACAGCCACCTCAGGAAAGCCGGAATCGCCAACGTCGACGTCACGGGCAGGCCAAAGCATCTCTGGTCGATCCAGAAGAAAATGAAGAAATGGGACAAGCCGTACGAGGAGATTTACGACCTCCTCGCCATCCGCGTCCTCGTCGACTCCGTCCCCGACTGCTACCACGCGCTGGGCGTCATCCACGACCAGTTCACGCCGCTCCAGGAGCGAATCAAGGACTACATCGCCCAGCCCAAATCCAACGGCTATCAGTCGCTCCACACTACCGTGTTCGGACCCGGCAGGCAGCTGTTCGAAATCCAGATCCGCACCCGCGCCATGCACCGGACGGCCGAGTACGGAATCGCGGCGCACTGGCGCTTCAAGGAGGATTCGAGGAGCGCCGACGAGCTCGATCGCGCGCTACAGTGGTTCCGGCAGGTGCTCGAGCTCCAGCTCGATGCGAAGACGCCCGATGAATTCCTGGAATTCCTCAAGCTCGACCTTTACCAGGACGAGATCTTCGTCTTCACGCCCACGGGCGACGTGATCCAGCTGCCCAAGGGCGCGACGCCGATCGACTTCGCCTTCGCGGTCCATACCGAAGTCGGACTCCATTGCCAGGGAGCCCGAATCAACGGCCGAATCGCGAGTCTCGCGCGAGAGCTGAAGAACTCCGAGACGGTCGAGATCATCACGTCACCGTCGGCGAAACCAAGCAGGGATTGGCTTGCCCACGTCAGAACCGGACGGGCTCGCCACAAGATCCGCCAGCGGCTCCGCATCGAAGAGCACACGACTTCCATCAAGCTCGGCCGCGAGATTCTGGAGCGCGAGATCAAGCGTCGCCGGCTCACCAAGCTGGAAGATCCCGACCTTCTGAAAGTCGCCAAAGCCCTGCACCTCACCGATCTGAACCATCTGGTCGCGTCGATCGGTCAGGGCGACGTGAACGTCTCGCAGGTTCTGAAGGAGCTTTACCCGGAAGTCGAGGCCGCTCCGGACGCTCCCAAGCCTGGGCCGCTCGATTGGCTGGTGGACAGGGTCCGGGGGACGCCAAAGGGGGTCCGAATACAGGGTGTGGACGGCATGATGGTCCGCTACGCCCAGTGTTGCCAGCCCGTCCCCGGAGACCCGGTTGTGGGGTATGTAACAAGAGGGCGTGGAGTCAGCATTCACCGGTCAGACTGTCCCAACCTTTTAATGCTCGTACAGGAGCCGGAACGCCGGCTCGAGATAGATTGGAAGGAGCTGGAAGGTGAGAAATTCATGGTGCGCCTCGCGCTCGAAGCGACCGACCGCCGCGGTCTCTACGCCGACCTCGCCACCGCCGTCTCGGCGACTGGCACCGACATCCGAAGCTTCGAGCTGCATAGCGCCGATGGCCACGTCATCGGCGAGCTCGCAGTCGAAGTCGGCAACCTTGCACATCTACAGAAAATTCTGAAAGCAGCGAGACGCGTGAAGGGCGTGACTGAAGTCGCGCGACGCGAACGGCTTTCGAGTGACCTAAAGAATGACCAAAGCGGTATTTGATCTCCGGGCCCCATTCGAGCCCGCGGGCGACCAACCAAGAGCGATTGCAGAGCTGACGAAGGGATTGGAGCGGGGGGACCGCTTCCAGACCTTGCTCGGCGTCACCGGATCCGGAAAGACGATGACGGTGGCGAACGTCATCAGGAATTTCGGCCGGCCGACGCTCGTGCTTTCGCACAACAAAACGCTCGCCGCCCAACTCTACGGGGAGCTGAAGGGCTTCTTCCCGCACAACGCAGTCGAGTACTTCATCTCGTACTACGACTACTATCAGCCCGAAGCGTACGTCCCGACGACCGATACGTACATCGAGAAGGACGCGTCGATCAACGAGGACATCGACCGGCTTCGGCTGCGCGCCACGTCGAGCCTGATGGAGCGCAACGATGTCGTCATCGTCGCCACCGTCTCCGCGATCTACGGACTCGGCGATCCCCGCAGCTACCGCGAGCAAATGGTCACGCTTACGAAAGGCCAAAGGATTCCGCGCGACGACATCCTTCGCTCGC
>JBDTND010000030.1:0-17263 GCA_039933915.1 Gemmatimonadales bacterium
AGGAAGAGCCGCGGAACAGATCCAGAGTACATCACGTCCTCGCCGGTTTACGGGTAAAAAGCTCCCCGCAAACCTAACCCTGATCGAGGAGAGTCCTCAACCGGTCGCTATAGCTGCGGCTCGAGGTCAGCTCCTGCGCATCAGTGTCACTTCAATTCGATCTTTCCGATCCGTCCCGTCCCGCTGAGCGCGAGCCAGATGCGGCCGCGTGTACTGTCGACGGCCATATTTCGCACGACCGAGCCGGGCGTCGGAATCTTTGTCGTCTCCATTTTCTGTGACTTGCGGTCGAACACCACCATCGTTCCCGAACGCGCTTCGTTGTAGAAAATCCGTCCATCGGGAGCGATCGCGATTCCATATGGCGCTGAGCTCGCACCGCCGGGAGACAACCATTCCTTGAACGCGCCGCTCCTGGGGTTGTAGGAGCCGAGGTAGCCGCGCGCGTAATCGGTGTACCACACCATACCTGATTCGTCGACCGCGATCCGTCGCGGGCGCGCCCCAGCTGCCGGAAGTGTGATTTCACGCAGCGCTCCACTTTCCCCGTCGATTCTTCCCAGCTTGTTCGTTCCAAACAAGTCGACCCAGATCGAGCCGTCGGGGGCGTTGACCATCCCATAAGGAAGCGCGCGACTGGTGGGTACCGTCCACACCTTCGTTTCGCGCGTCTTGGGATTCAGGCGTCCGTACATGTTGCTCTGCTGCACGGTGAACCAGACGTCCCCTTTCCGAATCAGCGGAGTGTGCGGATCGCGCGCCCCCGCCGGCAGCGAATACTCTTCGATGTGCCCGGTCTTTGGGTCGAGCCGCCCCAGCTTGGCTGCGCGCTGGGCTGTGTACCATACGCCCCCGTCGGGCGCGACCACGATTCCATGCGGTCCGGAGGCCGGGGTCGGCGTCGCGTAATCCGTGATTTTTCCCGTGGCAGGATCCAATCGACCGATGAAGCTGTTCGCCTGGTCGGTGTACCAGACGATCCCATCGCTTCCGACAGCCGGATCGTGCGGGAACGCCCGCTCGCGCGGAATCTGATACTCGACGACCGCAAGCGGAGACGCGGCGATGACGATGAACCCAAGCGCTGGTAGCAGCGAGGACAGACTTCCAGAGTACCGGCGAAGCATTCGATTCTCCCTGATGCGTTCTCCAAATTGATGCACGGGTGCAAGGCTTTTCGCCAGCCAGAACGCATAAAGTTTTTGGCCGGCGTTGATCGGCCGCGCCCTGCGCGAAGGGTTGTACAACACTCTCGTTGCCAATAACTTCCGAGACTCTCCGGAGAGATGACCGAGAGGCTGAAGGTACCGGTTTGCTAAACCGGCATACGTGGAAACGCGTATCGAGGGTTCGAATCCCTCTCTCTCCGCTCGGCGGGTCCGCGCATTCAGTGTGGGCCCGCTTTTCATTCTCGAGTCGCCCATGACCGCCTCAGCCAAGCCACGCCTTCGCTTCGCTCCTTCGCCGACAGGCTACCTCCATGTCGGCGGAGCGCGCACCGCGCTGTTCAACTGGCTCTACGCGCGAAAATTCGGAGGCGAGTTCCTGCTCCGCATCGAGGACACCGACAAGGCGCGAAGCACCGATGAGAGCACGCGCGCAATCTTCGAGGGGATGGAGTGGCTCGGTCTCAGCTGGGACGGAGACGTCGTCCATCAGGGAGCAAACCTTGCCCGCCACCGCGCTGACGCCCTAACACTCCTCGAGAGCGGAGCATCCTACCGCTGCTTCTGCACCCCCGCGGAGCTGGACGAGCGGCGTCGCCAGGCGGCGTCTGGGAAAGAGGCGTTCAAGTACGATCGTCGTTGCGACCGCCTGCCGCGCGAGGAGGTCGAGCGGAGAGTGGCCGCGGGTGAGCCCTTCGTCGTCCGCTTCCGCGTCCCCGAGGGCACGACCGAGTGGGACGACATGGTGCACGAGCGAATCGCATTCCCGAACAAGGACATCGAGGACTTCGTCATCCTCCGCTCTGACGGGACTCCGATTTATAATCTCGCGGTCGTGTCGGACGACATCGCGATGGGGATCACGATCGTCATGCGCGGCGACGACCACATCTCCAACACGCCGAAGCAGATTCTCCTTTACCGCGCGCTCGGCGCAGCGCTGCCGACGTTCGCGCACCTGCCGATGATTCACGGTCTCGATGGGAAAAAGCTGAGCAAGCGCCACGGAGCGACGGCGGTCGGAGACTATCAGCACTACGGCCTTCTCCCCGGTGCGATGCTCAACTTTCTCGCGCTACTCGGGTGGTCACCGGGCGGCGATCGCGAGATCATGACTCTGCCCGAGATGATCGAGCTGTTCAGCGTCGATGGACTCCAGAAAAAGGCGGCGATCTTCGATCCGAAAAAGCTCGAGTGGATGAACGGTCAGCATCTTTCGATGATTCCCGTCGAGGAGCTGGAGCCGCGCGTCACGCCGGCGATCGTCTCTGCTCGCCTTGCGACTGAAGAGGACCTCGTAGAGCGCCGCGACTGGTACTTCCGGCTGCTCGATTTGCTCCGGGTCCGGTCGCGCACGATCGACGACATCGTGCGCCAGGCAGCCCCGTACTTCCTCGAAGACATCGAGTACGATCCGGCCGCGGTGGCCAAGAACTGGAAGGATCCTGTGGAGGCGTCATCTCTCCTGCGGGCTACGAGCGAGGCCTTGGCCAAAGTGTCCGATTGGAGTACCGAGCCCCTCGAAACGGCTTTGAGGACGCTCGCTGAGTCACGCGGAATTACGGCGGGAAAGGTATTTCAGCCCCTCAGGGTCGCCTTAACTGGTCTGACCGTTAGCCCCGGCATCTTCGAGATGCTCGTTCAGATGGGGCGCGATCTCTCGCTCAAGCGCATAGACAAGGCGCTGACGGTGCTGGGAGTGTAATACCCTTCCTGCAACACCACGAAACTGTTGACCAGGTACGATTTCGTACACACATTATCATTTGACGCGACCGCCGGCCAGGCGCCGGACTCGCCTTTTCTAAGGACCCCAGATGGCCGAGCAACTAACGAAGCTCGAGAGCTCGGTGTACCACTACCTCCTCGACTTCACGGCTGAGAACACCTACCAGCCGAGCATCCGAGACATAGGAAAGCAGTTCAAGATCAAGTCGACCAAGACTGTTTCTGATCTGCTGCAGTCTCTCGCAAAAAAGGGATATATCGAGAGAGACCCCGCCAGATCGCGGGGCGTCAATCTCCTCGGGTTCGGTGCTGCGCTCCGGACGCAGCCGGTCCCGTTTTACGGACGGATCCACGCCGGTGAGCCCGCTCTCCTTCCCGAGCATCGTCAGGGATTCATCACCATCGATCGTCGCTTCGTTCCATCAGATGAGGTTTTCTTTCTCAAGGTGAAGGGCGACAGCATGGTCGGCCGCTGCATCAATGACGGTGATTACGTGATGGTGAACCCCAAGCAGGATCCGCACGACAAGGACATCGTTGCCGCGCGCCTTGGAGAAGAGGCGACGGTGAAGACGTACACGCGCCAGAACGGCGCCGTAGTGCTCGAGGCAGCGAATCCGGCCGAGCGCGATATTCCGATCGAGCCCGGGATGGATTTCGGAATCCTCGGAGTCATCTGCGGAGTCTTCCGCCCGGGTTTCGACGCAGGTCCGAGTAGCCAGCCGATCCAGAGCTAGCCGCGATGAACTTACGAAGCAAGCGGTCGGCCTCGCAGGCCGGCCGTTTTTTTGTTATGGTGAGTGCTCAATCAGAGGTGAATGATGGCTGAAGGCAAAGAGCATTTGGACGGTCCTGATCCCACGCTCAAGCAGCTGACTCCGGTGCTGATCGTTGACGCCGTCGAGCCGTGCCTCAAGTTCTGGACTGATCGTCTGGGATTCGAGATCAGCAATCAGGTGCCCGGCGACGATGGAAAGCTGGTCTTTGCCAGCGTTCAGAAGGGCGGCATCGAGATCATGTACCAAACGCGCGCGAGCGTGATCAGCGAGCAGCCCGGCGCCGCTGGCGATCTGATGGGACACTCGGTCGCGTTGTTCATCACCGTCGATGATCTCGCGAGCATCGAGAAGTCGCTAGCCGGCGCGCCAGTGGTCAAGCCGCGGCACGAGACGTTCTACGGGAGTATCGAGATTTACGTTCGCGAGCCTGGGGGCAATACTGTGGGCTTTGCTCAATTCGATTGAGCTGGGCTCCATCACGGGGCTGTGGTTCGCTCGGAAACTGAACGCGGCGGGAGTGGTCAGAAGCGTAGATGCCAGTGATTAGAAAACTACGCTTCCGACTTTTCTAGGTTGGGACCGAACTCACCGCAGCTCGTACCACGAACGCCAATAGTAAAGTCCCGATGTAGTGAACTCATACCTGGCGCCTATACGTCTGACGCCTCCCGCCGCGTTCAGTTGCACTCTGAACTACCTGGGGCTTTCGGTCCCACCGTCTTTGACTGCAGACGAAAGCGCGGCCGCCCTCTCCCTTTCCTTCCGCTCCCGAATGCTGCGCACGGCTTTCATGAAGTCCGCGTCGTTGATCGCCTGCTGCGCGTGGAACGAGATGTCGCGATTCATCGCCGCAAACGTGCGATCGCGCTCGATCGTGGTGGGATTGCCCTGGAGGTTGAGCGGCAGCAGCGCCAGGAGCGCCGTGGGGATCGAGACCGGACCAAGACGGATAGCCCGCTTGTCGATCCCCCACTTATACCCGCCCTTCTGGATCGTCCAGTCCGTCGGATCGCGACGCCCCGCCGCCGCCGCGACCGAATCGTTGTACGGCGCGATTCCCTCGGCGATCAGACTATCTATTGTCTGAGCTACCGTCTTCGGAGGCGCAATGATTGGTGAGGGTGGTGTCCAGAGCCGGCCATCCGAATAAGATGGCTTGACTCCGCGCGACGGCCCGCCGCCGCCCACCAGCGGACCCGTTCCACCTTCGTCGGCGGGTTTGGTCGTCGCCACTGCCGGCGAAGGCGCTGGAAGATTCGTCGGCACCGATTTCGGCGCGACCACGTGAACCTCGCGCGATATCTCGGGCCGACCGTTTCCGCCCACCTTTCCAGGCGTCGGCTTGGCACCTGGCTGTGCCACCCGAACGAATCCGACACGGTCTTGCGGGACCGATGCACGTTTCGAATTCGACGAGAAGTCGCCGTTCAGAATCAGCATGCGCATCAACGCCACCGCGACGACGACGTGCAGCCCGAGCGACACGAGGAAGGAAGGCGATAGCTTCCTCCTCGGCCGTTCGGGCTCCGTAGCGATACGGCGGAAAATCATCAGGCGCGCGCCATCCCCTGCTGCGGTTCCGGACGCCGGGCAGGACGAGCATCGTCCCCCGTCTGCGTCTGGAGCTTCTTCAGAACACGACCCGCGCGCGTAGCAGCTTCGCGCAGGCGCTCCGGCGACGTGATGAATGACACGCGGAAAAATCCTTCCCCTCCGGGCCCGAACAGCGAGCCGGGAAGAACGATCACGCCTTCATCCTGCATGAGGCGCTCACCGAATACTGCGCTCGGAATGTTCTTCGGCAGCGGGCACCACAGGTACATGGTCGCTTTGGGCCGCGCGGTAGGAAAGCCGGCTTCAGTGAAAGCGTCGGCGGCTGCGTCGCGGCGTCTCTGGAACTCCGCGACATTGCCCGGAATCCAATCGGCGCATTCATCGAGCGCTGTTGCCGCGGCTGCCTGAATTCCCATGAATGTCCCGGTGTCGATGAAAGACTTCACCTTCGCCAGCGCCCCGACGAACTCCTGCTTTCCGCACGCCCAGCCGCAGCGCCACCCCGTCATGTTGTACGTCTTGGACATCGAGTGGAACTCGATCGCAACATCCCGCGCTCCCTTGATCTCGAAAATGCTCGGCGGCACGTAGCCGTCGTAGGCGAGCTCGGAGTAGGCATTGTCATACACCAGCAGGATATCCAGTTCCTTGCAGCGGCGAACGACGTCTTCGAGATATTCCGGGGAAGCGATCGCCGACGTCGGATTGTTCGGGTAATTGAGGTACAGAATCTTGGCCCTCTTCAACACGTCAGCCGGGATCTTGTCGAGATTGATCAGGAAATCGTCCTCCGGGCGGAGCGCATACTTGTAGGGTACCGCATCGGCCAGGAGCGTACCGCCCAGATATGAGTTGTAACCCGGCTCTGGGACGATAGAGACGTCGCCAGGCTCCAGATACGCCAGCGCGAGATGGGACAATCCTTCCTTCGACCCGATGAGGGGAATGATCTCCCTGAGCGGATTGAATTCCTGGTTGAATCTGCGCTTCATGAACCGCGCGACTGCTTCGCGATATTCGAGCAGGCCGAGTGCGAATCCATAACGGCTCATGGTAGGAATACGCACGGCCGCGGTGATTCGCTCGATCACCTTCGGCGGTGGCGAGAGATCCGCGTCCCCGGCGCCAAGGTCGATTACGTCGACTCCGCGAGCGATGAGCTCGCGCTTCTGCTCCGGTATCTTGGCCAGCGGATATTCGGGAAGGCTCAGCAGTCGTTCAGTGTATGGGGGCACTATCTGGTCTCCTGGACTGGGTTGCTCACGCGACTCACACCTGGAATCTCGACTTCAACGACGTCGCCGGGAGCGAGCGGACCCACACCCGAGGGCGTGCCTGTTGCTACAAGGTCCCCAGGCTCCAATGTCATGATGCGCGAGATGTATGCGAGGAGGGATGGGATCGAGAAGACCATCTCGCTGCTTTTCCCTCGCTGCCGCTCGACGCCGTTCACTCGCGTGACGACCGTGAGACTGTCGAGGTCCGGAAGTTTCGATGACTCCTCCCCCAGAGGACAAAAGGTATCAAATCCCTTGGCCCGAGTCCACTGTGAATCTGTCTTTTGGAGGTCGCGAGCGGTCACGTCGTTCACCGCGATGATCGCTCTGATACCCGCGGCCGCTTGAGCTTCAGACACCCGAGTCAGTGTCCTCCCTACGACGACCCCAATCTCCCCCTCGAATTCGACCTTGGAGGACGCAGCCGGGAGGTTGATTGCCTGTCCGTCCCACACCACGCTCGACGGGGGCTTGAGGAAGATCAGGGGCTCCTTCGGAACTTCGTTGCCGAGCTCCTTTGCGTGCTCGCGATAGTTTCGGCCGACGCAGACAATCTTTCCGGGGCGGGGGCGCGGTTTTGTGGCTGGCATCTCAGTTAGTCACCGGTTAAGGGCATGGAGTTGCTATCCAATAAGGCCGATCATCCGTCGCTCTCGTGCGCAATCTTGTAGGCCACGTTGCGCGAGGCGCCAAGCGTTGAGACCAGGTGGTTCATGACGTCACGCGGAGACTTTCCCGAAGCGCGAAGCTTCCGTGCCTCGTCGCCGAGATCGCTTTCCGAGATCACCGGCGTTTCGGCTCCGGAGATCACCAGCACGACTTCTCCTTTTGGGTCCATTTCGCTGTAAGCGGCCGCAAGCTCCGCCACGCTCCCGCGCTTGAACTCCTCGAATTGCTTCGTGAGCTCTCTCGCTACCACCGCGTTTCGGTCGCCGGCGCCAGCCTCGACGAGCGCCTCGAGCGTGGCGCGCACTCGATTCGCCGCTTCGAATAGCACAGCGGTTATCCGAGATTCAACGACGCCGCCGATCATCTCCGTGCGCTCGCCGCCTTTTCGCGGCAGAAAGCCGAAAAAAGTAAACCGCTCGAGCGGCATCCCCGAGGCGACCAGGGCTGCCATCACGGACGACGCTCCCGGAATCGGAACGACCGGCACGTTCGCCTCGAGCGCCGCCGCAACGAGGCGGGAGCCCGGATCCGAGATGAGGGGCGTGCCAGCGTCGGAAATCAGTGCCACCGAATCGCCCGCGCGAAGTCGCGAGACGAGCTTCGGCGTCTCCTTCGCTTCATTGTGCTCGTGGTAGGATCGGAGCGGGGTCGCGATCCGGTAGTGGTCGAGCAGGCGCCGCGAGTGGCGCGTGTCTTCCGCAATGACAAGCGCGGCCGAGGAAAGGACCTCGACCGCGCGATGCGTCATGTCTCCCAGATTTCCGATGGGAGTGCTTACGATATAAAGAGTACCCGCCGCCGCCGTCGAGCTCATGGAGGTCCGGCGATAGACTCTGCCCGTTACGCGGCGTGCGTCTTGAATTTCTCCGCGAGCGCCGGCTTGCCGACGAATCCGATCACCTGATCGACGAGCTTCCCGTCCTTGAAGAAGAGAATCGCCGGGATGGATCTCACGTTGAACTTGGTCGACGTTTTGATGTTCACGTCCACATCGACCTTCGCCACCTTCGCCTTGCCCTGATATTCAACTGCCAGCTGGTCCAGGACGGGCGCGATCATTCGGCACGGGGCGCACCAGGTCGCCCAAAAATCGACCACCGCGAGACCCTTGTGCTGCTCGATCTGGATCTCGAAATCGTCGTCGTTCACTTCGACAGCATTCGACATTTTTAGTCTCCGACCGCGGACAGCCCGCGGGGCTTCGTCTTGTTGGTTTGCTGCGGGGACGTTGCCCCGTCATCTTTAAACTTAATGACCCCATCAACCCCTCGTGGCACTCGCGTATCCCACATTGGAATCGCCGTCGAGGCTCTCGCCGAGAGCCTTCCGTTTTTCAGGGACGTGCTGGGCTTGAGGGAGGTTCCGCTCGATGACGCGGACGGCGCGAGCATCGTTGGCCTGAGCGCCGGTGAGCCGCTGGTTGAGCTTCTCGAGGCCGGTGACCCGACCTCGCCGATCGCGCGCTTCGTGGCCAAACGCGGACCGGGCATCCATCACATCTGCTTTTCGGTCGACGACCTCGACGCCATGCTCGAGCGCTGCCGGCAGGCCGGCGTCCAGATCATCGATGACGAGCCCCGCATTGGCGCGGAGGGGAAACGAATCGCATTCCTGCACCCCAAGTCGACGGGCGGAGTGCTGGTGGAGCTGTCAGACCACTAATTGCCGGCGTTGCCCGGATTGCCGCAGAAATCACGCACCGCGGCTATGTCCATGTTGTCGACGTACCATCTGCCGCCGGGACCCTTGATTGTATAGAAGGTCGTCTGTCGCGTATTGTTTCCCTTCTTCAGCTCGACGCGGACGTCGCGGTGCCCCTGCGAGCCCGCCATCTCACCCAGAACGCGAGCGCTGTCGTGCTGGAAATAACAGGCGAGAATGATCTCGCGCTTTTCGAGCTCGGTGCGATCCATGGTTTCGCGCGCGGGGCCGTTATTCGTTCCGAAGACCCTGGACATCGCCTGCAGGTCTTTCGCGTTTACGGCCCTCAGAAATTCTTCGACGGCGAGCTGCGGCGCCGCGGCGCCGGTCAGCTGTCCGGCGTTTCCGGTGTTCCGGGTGGCGCTCGAGCAGGCTGTCAGCAGAAATAGAAGGGCGACTTTTCGAAAAGACACGATAGAATTCTCCGTGGGATAGAGCTGCGACCTAGGGACTGCAAGAATGCGGGCAAAGCAACAACGCCTCTATATCAATATCGACCACGTCGCGACATTGCGGCAGGCTCGGCGCGGAGTTGAGCCGGATCCGGTCGAGGCCGCGTCCGTGTGCGAGACGGCCGGCGCGGACGGCATCACCGCTCATCTGCGCGAAGACCGGCGCCACATGCAGGACGCCGACATCGAGCGGCTGAAGAAGACGGTGCACACGTATTTCAATCTGGAGATGGCGTGCGTCGCGGAGATGCTGGAGCTGGCCCGCCGCCTCAAGCCGGAGCAGGTGACGCTCGTCCCCGAGCGCCGCGAAGAGATCACGACGGAGGGCGGGCTCGACATCATCAGCGAGCCCGCGAGGATCCGGAATGCCGTCGAGGCGCTCACCGACGCCGGCATTCGCGTCAGTCTCTTCATCGATCCGACTCGCGAGGCCGTGGAGCAGTCGAAGAAGCTCGGCGTGCCCGCGATCGAGCTGCATACAGGGACCTACTCCCAAGACAGCAATTCGGAGAAAACGATCGATGCGCTTCGCACCGCTGCGCGCCGCGGGGCCGATATCGGATTGGCGGTCCACGCCGGGCACGGCCTCACTATCAGCAACGTCGGACTCGTAGCAGCGATACCGGAAATCGAAGAGCTGAACATCGGCCACTCCATCATCAGCAGAGCTGTCTTCATCGGCCTCGACCGCGCGGTGAAGGAGATGCTGGAAGCGATGCGCGCCGCTCGGTCGTCATAATGGTGCGAACTTTTGACTGTGAGCCGCAAAGCACCCACCTTTCCGATACGATCTGGAGAATGCGCTGATGACGACGCCGGGCCGGCTGCTGGACTTCTTTGTCCTCGAGGCGAGTGATTATCTCACTCGACTGGAGTCGCTGGTCACGCAGAAAGGAATGGAGTCCTCCGACGCCGGCCAGTTCGCGGCCGCCGCTCGCGGTCTTCGCGGCAGCGCGACCATGGCCAGGGCGAGCGGGCTCGCCCGCCTGGCCAGCAGTGTCGAGCTGATCGCGTCAAACGTGGTACGCGGCGCAACCGCGTGGGAGCCCCAGCTGCAGCGCGCGCTCGTGGGGGCGATCGAGGACCTGAAGATTCTCGTCCGCGCGGTGCGGACGTGGGGCGCGGAGCAGGACGCGCGGGTCGAGGCGAGCGTACAGCAGCTGGCCCGCTACGCCCCCGCAGGCTCGGAGCAGAATCGCGATCTCATCATTCCCATCTCGGAGCTTTTCTACAACGACGACGGCCAGCACATCGTGTTCGTAGCGGCGAATCCCAGAACTCATTACGAGCAGCAGCTGCGCGAGCAGGGTGGCGGCATGGGCCCCGGCGTGCTCTCGCCCGAGGTGACCCGCGTTCCAACTCCCTCGCGTGAAGTGCCGCCGGCGCCACCAATTAGACCCAGGACGCCAGCGCGCGGCCAGGACCTTCGCGATGCTCTGAGCTCGAGCCTCGCGACGATGCGCTCGCTCGAGACCCGTCACTCCGGCCCGCAGACGCCCGTCGGAGAGCTCGTCCCGATTCAGTCACTGCTCTACCGCGGTCAGAGCGCAATCGAGCGCGCTGCCGAAATTCGTCGCGCCCTCAAGAAAAGTGGAACTCCGCCGACACGCGCTCTCGTAGACGAGCTCGTCGATCTGGTGGAGCTCGCCTCGGCAGAGTAGAAGTTGCGGCCCGGATGGCGCGCTGCACTCGGGACAGTGCTGAGCGCCGCGCTCATCTACTGGACGCTGCACGGAATCTCCCCGAGTGAGGTAGCGCACAGGCTTTCACAATCGGACCCGCTGCTGTGGGCCGCAGCGACTTTTTGCGCGACGGCGATTTTCGTCGTGCGGGCGCGCAAGTGGGAGACGATCCTCCAGCCTGTCGCGGGCAAGATTCCCTTCGGCCCGCTCTGGCGCGCAACGGCGATCGGAATGATGGTGAACAACGTCGTCCCTGCTCGGGCCGGCGAGATCGCCAGGGCATACGCGCTGACGAAAGAAGTTCCGGTGCCGTTCGCGACGTCTCTCGCTTCGCTCGCCGTCGATCGGCTCTTCGACGCAATCGTGCTGCTGCTTCTCGCCGCTACTGCGCTGCTCGACCCTTCCCTCTCGAGTGCGGTGACGATCGCCGGCCGCCCGCTCAGCTCCTTTGCGCTCGGGGGCGGAATACTGGTCATCGTCCTCCTCGTGGCACTCTACGCTCTGGTTTTCTTTCCCCGCCAGCTTCTGCGCCTCTTCGAGCTGTTCGCGCGGCGCGTGTCGCCGGCTGTCGAAGAGCGGGGCCGGCGAATGCTCCAGACCTTTGTTGACGGATTGAGCGTGCTCAAGAGTCCCTGGCATTTCGCGGCGGTTCTCGGCTGGACGCTTGCGCACTGGCTCCTCTGCGCGGTCGGAATCTGGCTCGGATTCAAGGCAGTTGGGATCACCGCGCCCTTCTCCGCCGCGCTCTTTCTCCAGGCGTTCATTGCGCTGGGCACGGCGGTTCCGGCGCTGCCCGGTTTTTTCGGTGTGTTCGAGTATATGTCGGTGCAGGGCCTTGGCGTCTACGGAGTGTCGCAACAGCAGGCGGCGACCTGGGCAATCGGATATCACCTCTTCTCCTTTGTTCCGATCACGGTTATCGGCGGCTACTACTTCGCCAAGCTGGGCGTCAAGCTGCGCGACCTGCAGCCTGCGCCGGACATCGCGGGATGATCGGGCGCGGGGGAAGAACGCTCGCCCAGGCGAAGATCAACCTCTCGCTGCGCGTGCTGGGAAAGGAGCCGGATGGATACCATTCCCTCGAGACGGTTTTTCTCAGGCTCGACCTCGGGGACGATGTGCGAGTGCACATCCGTGAAAAAGCTCGTACGCTTCGCTGCGGAGTGATGCGCGACCAGCCGCAGGAGGAGAATCTCGCCTTCCGGGCGGCGGCGCTCTACGCCCAGGAGACCGGTTGGCCCCACGGATTCGAGATCGTGATCAAGAAGCGGATTCCAATCGGCGGCGGGCTTGGTGGTGGAAGCGCAGATGCAGCAGCCGTTCTTCGCATACTCAACAGGCTGAACAAGAGTCCTCTCACAGCGCAAGCGCTTCGCGGAATGGCCGCGCACCTCGGGTCCGACGTTCCATTTCTCGCCAGCGATTTCGTGATGGCGCTCGGATGGGGGCGCGGAGAAAAGCTGCTCGAGCTGCCACATTTGCCGGCCAGAGATGTCGTCCTCTTTTTTCCACCATTTGGAGTGGATACGGGTGAAGCCTACGCCATGCTCGACCGGGCCCGGGGCGCATCGACGTCCGAGGCGCCCGAGCTCACTACCGAGCTCCTCAGCAGCTGGGAGTCGGTGGCCATGGTTTCCGTCAACGATTTCGAATCGGTGATACGGCCGCGCTGGCCCGCGATCGACGCGCTGCTCGAGCGTGGCGACAGCCACGGGGTGTTTTACAGGATGAGTGGCTCGGGATCGACCGTCTTCGAGATTCCCGGGATTACCATGAGACCAGGAGAGGCAAACACGAGCCTCCCGCCACTCGTAGTTCCGCCCGGGACGAAAAGCATCGTCACGCGCACCGCGGAGAGCGTTGTCCCTGTGGAGATACTGGACTAGCTTTCCCTTCCCGCTGCCCCTTCGTCCAATGGCAGGACATCGGTCTTTGGATCCGGTAATGGTGGTTCGAATCCACCAGGGGCAATTGAACTAAGTCTTTTGCCCACTTAACTTGTAAGGCTGCATGGACGGATTATCCGTACCCGCTCATGGCTTCAAGCTCATCGCCGGGCCCGGTAACCCGGAACTGTGCGGTGAGATAGCGCGAATGCTGGATGTGCCGTTCTGCAAAACGACGGTCACCCGCTTCGCCGACGGCGAGATCTTCGTCCGCATTGACGAGAACGTCAGAGGCAACGACGTCTTCATCGTGCAGCCGACAAATCCGCCGGCCGACAACATCATGGAGCTCTTGCTCCTGATCGACGCGGCGCGCAGGGCTTCAGCCGCGCGGATAACGTGCGTGATGCCCTACTACGGATACTCGAGGCAGGACCGCAAGGACCAGCCCCGGGTGGCGATCGGCGCGAAGCTGCTCGCCAACATGATTACGGTAGCTGGAGCAAATCGCGTTTTAGGGCTCGATTTTCATCAGCACCAGCTTCAGGGGTTCTTCGATGTTCCGGTGGACCACCTGTACGCGGCGCCGGTGTTCGTTTCGCATTACAGAAAAAAGAATCTGCACGATCTCGTCGTCGTCGCTCCGGATGTTGGATCGGCGAAGATGGCGAGAGGGTTCGCCAAGAGGCTCAACGGCTCGCTGGCGATCATCGACAAGAGACGGCCGAAGCCCAACGTGTCCGAGGTCGTCAACGTCGTCGGTGAAGTGGAAGGAAGGGACTGCTTGCTCGCGGACGATATGATCGACACCGCTGGCACCGTGTCCGAGGCGGCAAAGGCTCTGAAGGATCTGGGTGCGCGTGATGTGTACGTTTGCGCGACGCACGCTCTTCTTTCCGGACCGGCGGTTGACAGGCTCTCGAAGGCGCCGATCAAGGAAGTGACGGTTACAGACACCGTCATGATTCCCAAGGCGAAGCGGTTCGAGACGCTATGCGTGCTGTCGGTCGGCGAGCTTTTGTCGAAGGCGATCCGCTACATTCACAGCGAGCAGTCGGTCAGCTCGCTGTTCGAGCAGTGAGAGGGGGCTCAGATGGCAGAAGCGATGGAAAAAGTCGCGAAAGAATTCGCGGCAGCGGTCCTGGACATTATAGAGTGGGCGTGGCGGAAGGTCACCGCGCCCCAAAAAGGATGAATCAGCATGGCAACGGTTTCATTTAACGCAACGGCTCGCGACGTCAGCGGAAAGGGCGCCGCCCGGTCCCTTCGCCGGCAGGGTCAGGTCCCCGCGGTGATTTACGGACACGGCCGCGACCCACTGTCGCTCGCGCTTAATGCGCGCGATCTCGACAAGCTCCTCGCCCACATTCAGGCTGAGAGCACGGTCATCGAAGTATCGGTTGGCGGACAGACGGCAAAGACGCTCATTCGCGAGATCCAGCGTCACCCGATCAAGCGTCAGATTCTGCACGTCGACTTTCAGGCGCTCGTTGCCGGTGAGAAAGTCACGGTCAGCATTCCGATCCTGCTCACCGGAGTTTCCGAGGGCGTCCGGCTCGAGGGCGGTGTTCTCGACCAGACGCTCCGCGAGCTGGAGATCGAAGTCGATCCGTCGAGCATTCCGGATCACGTCGAGCTCGACGTCACCAACATGGTGATCGGCGATTCGCTCCACGTCAGCGACATCAAGCTGCCTGAGGGCGTCGAAGTGCTCGACGATCCCGAGACATCGGTTGCGGTTCTTGCCGCTCCGCGCGCGGTGATCGAGGAAGTGCCGGCGGCCGAGGCCGTCGAGGGTGCCGAAGGTGTGACCGAGCCGGAAGTCATCGGCAAGGGTCTCGCCGACGAAGAAGAGGGCGAGGGCGAAGAGTCGTCCGGCAAGAAGGGCGGAGACTCCGGCGGCAAGAAGTAATTATTGGATAGGCCTTGAAGGTCATTGTCGGTCTCGGGAATCCGGGCCGCGAGTACGCCGCGACACGTCACAACGTCGGCTGGTGGTTGATCGACCACCTCGCCGACGTTTGGCATTTTGATGGCTGGAAGAAGGACGGCCTGGCGCACGTCGCGAGCGGCGCCGTCAACGGTGTGAAGGTCAGGCTCGTGAAGCCGCAGACTTTCATGAACCTGAGCGGGCAGGCTCTCAAGACCTACGTGCGCCGCCCGTTCTGGAGCGCCGCGACGGATCTGCTCATCGTCGTCGACGAAGTGCAGATCCCGGTGGGACGGTATCGCATCCGCGCTCGCGGCAGTGCCGGCGGGCACAACGGCCTCAAGAGCGTCGAGCACTCGCTCGACACGCGCGACTACGCTCGGCTTCGCATCGGAGTCGGGCCGAGCGAGGAGCGAAAGGGCGTATACAAAGACCTCGCGGATTTCGTCCTGTCGCCGTTCGCGCGCGACGAGCGGGAGGATGTGCTCGATTTGCTCCCTCAGCTAACTGCAACGGCGGAGACGTGGCTCAAAGATGGTATTGAGAAGGCCATGAACCTCCACAATCGCGCGCCAGAGCCGGACCCCGACGTGTGATTTTTCGGCGTGGATCGCAACGTTATCCAGGCATCCAGAATACCGAAGCAGGGAGCTGAAAGCTTGGCCGCTGTTTAGCCGGGAGCTCGCATAAAGGCGCGCGTGGATTCGCGAATGCCTTCACCGCGCGTCCTCGAACGCCAATATGGAGGCTCCGAGCTGAGAAGCTGCAAAGCTTAGAGCTCCCTGCTTCAGTTTTGTGGATGCCCGTTCTCCACCGTGATCCCAACGCCGAGAAAGTACTGATTAGCTTGTCTCTCTAATGTTAAAACTAGGAATTGTCGGACTCCCCAACGTCGGGAAGTCGACTCTGTTCAACGCGCTGACAGCCGCCAAAGCTGAAGCAGCGAACTACCCCTTCTGTACCGTCGAGCCGAACGTCGGGATGGTCGAAGTCCCCGACCCCCGGCTCAACAAGCTCACCGAGATCGTGAAGCCGAAGAAAACTGTGCCCGCCGTGGTGCAGTTCGTCGACATCGCCGGTCTCGTCAAAGGCGCGGCTGAAGGCGAGGGGCTCGGCAACAAGTTCCTCTCCAACATCCGCGAGACCGACGCGATCGTCCACGTCGTCCGCTGCTTCGAGGATCCGGATGTGACGCACGTGATGGGCGCTGTCGATCCGGTGCGGGACCGCGAAGTCATTGAGTTCGAGTTGGCGATTGCCGACCTGGGCTCGCTCGAGAAGCGACTCGACAAGACGCGCCGCTCCGCCCGGACCGGCGACAAGGAAGCGGTGGCGGAGCTTCCAGTATTGGAGAAGGCATACGGATTTCTCAAGGACGGCAGAGGATTGTGGGAAGCGCGTCTCACCGCCGAGGAAAAAGCCGTTCTTGCTCCCCTGACGCTGATGACGGTGAAGCCGATCCTCTACGCGGCGAACGTCAGCGATTCAGAGCTTTCGGGAGAGGAAGGCCCGCACGTCCAAGCTCTTCGAAAGGCTGTGAAGGAGAGTGGCGAGCAGGCGGAGGTAGTTCCCTTCTCCGCCAAAATCGAAGCGGAGCTTTCTGAGCTTCCGCCGGAAGACCGGGCCGAATTTCTATCGTCGCTTGGACTCGAGTCGGCGGGCCTGGACCGTCTCATTCGCGCCGGCTACAGGCTCCTGGGCCTCGAGACCTACTTCACCGCGGGCGAGCAGGAAGTTCGCGCCTGGACGATCCACAGGGGCGACACGGCGCCCAAGGCCGCGGCAGTGATTCACACGGACTTCGAGCGCGGATTCATCCGCGCGGAGACCGTCTCCTACGATTCCTTCGTCGGGAACGAAGGATGGAAAGGGGCCCGAGAGAGAGGTGCCGTGCGGTCAGAAGGAAAAGAGTACGTCGTCCAGGACGGCGACGTACTCCTCTTCCGATTCAACGTCTAGCGACGCGTTGAACCGTCGCGCTTCGGCGCCTTGAGCTGCGCGACCAGCGCGCCGTTAATTGACCGGATGGATCTGATCGCGAATCTCGCCGCCTGGGTTCGCCGCGGTATGCACGTTCGCGTATGCGTTGCCGTTGTTGAACAGCACCCTCAGCGAATCCAGCTTCACAGTTGGACTGTTCGCGTTCGTGATCGTCCCTTCCGCAACGAGTCCGTTCACTGTTCCAATCTCGTTGCCGGGCGCGCGGTTGGGCAGAAAGAGATTGATGATCACCGGACCCGCCGAGGCCCCGACCCTCGTTGCGTCGCCGAGATGGATGTGCGACACCGTGACGTTCGTCATGTTGGTCAGCGTCATGCTCCAGGTGATCAGGTCGCCTTTATCTTCGAACGTGACGACGCCGCTGCCGGCCGAAGTAACGGTGCCCCCTTCAGCCGCGGCATTGAGATTGGCGATGTACCTCTTGTTCGCGGGAGCGGT
>JBDTND010000031.1:0-16830 GCA_039933915.1 Gemmatimonadales bacterium
CTCCACCCTGGCCACCGCCGCCACCGGGCTTGCCGCCACCGGGCTTGCCGCCACCACCACCACCACCTTGTCCGCCGCCGCCCTGTCCGCCACCACCACCACCCGGCGGGCGACCGCCTCCTCCTCCTCCTCCTCCTTGTCCACCACCGCCCTGACCGCCACCACCGCCGCCATGTTTTCCTCCTCCACCACCGCCACCTTGTCCGCCGCCGCCACCTGGGCGACCGCCTCCACCACCACCACCTTGTCCGCCGCCACCCTGACCACCGCCACCGGGAGGACGACCGCCGCCGCCACCCTGTCCACCGCCGCCCTGTCCACCGCCGCCCTGACCGCCGCCCTGACCGCCGCCTCCGCCGCCACCAGGCTTTCCGCCGCCGCCACCTCCGCCAGGCTTTCCACCACCACCGCCGGGACCGCCACCACCACCCTTTGCACCAAACTCCTGATCTTCCGTCCCAGCCATTCGGCTACCCTCCAAAAGTTGTGTGTTACCAGCAGCGACAAAAGCAACGCATGTGCCATATTAGAACATGCGAGTGGTAAACTCACTGCGTAATTCGAGCCACCATTTCTAATTCGTGCCGACAAAACATTTTCGGAAACCCAAACCGCTCGCGCCTGGCGCGCGCGTCTCGCTCGTCGCGCCAGCTGGTCCGTTGCAGAAACCAGACGAGCTTACGCGCGCGCAGGATAACGTTCGCGCACTCGGATGGGAGCCGGTTGTTGCTCCACACGCGACGAACCGCACCGGATATCTCGCCGGTCATGACCGCGACAGGCTGAACGACATCAACAGTGCGCTGAGAGATCCGAAGATCGATGCCTTATGGTGTTTGCGGGGAGGATACGGAATGATCCGCATCCTCCCCGGCGTCGACTACGATGCGTTGTCCCGTGCGCCGAAACCCATAATCGGCTACTCCGACATCACCGCACTGCACGCGGCGGTGCAGCGAAAGTGCAGGCTCATCACCTATCATGGACCAACCGCGCGAGAGCCCCTCACCGGCTTCTCGCGCGATTCGCTTGAGCGCGCCGTGATCGATCAAACGGATTCGTGCGGCACCGCGCCGAACGCGCGCGAGATCAATCCGGGCAAAGCGGAAGGGATTCTGGTGGGCGGGAATCTCGCGGTGCTCGCATCGCTCTGCGGCACGGCATTCGCGCCGGACATGACGGACGGAATCCTCATCCTCGAGGACATCAACGAGCCCGTGTATCGCATCGACAGAATGCTCCAGCAGCTGCTGCTCTCGGGCACGCTCAACGGCTGCAAGGCGATCGTCTTCGGCGAGTGCGTCAAATGCGCCGAGGACAACAGCGGTCGCGCGCGGCTGTTCGACGAAGTACTCGGCGAGATCGCGCTCGAGCTTGGCGTTCCCTGCCTCGCCGGCGTTCCGCTCGGACACATCAGCGAGCAGTGGACCATCCCCCTCGGCGCCACTGCCCAGCTCGACACGAAAACGCGGACGCTAACCGTAACATCCTATTCACCCTGACAATACGATGGCCAACAAGACCGGGCAGGACCTGATCGACGAAGCCAAGCAGCAGATAGAAGAGGTGACGCCAGAACAGGTGCGCGACATGCAGGCACGCAAAGAGAACGTGATTTACCTCGATGTCAGAGAGCCCAACGAATGGAATCTCGGGCGCCTTCCGCACGCCACGCACCTGCCGCGGGGGAATCTGGAGACGAAAGTCGAAGGGATCATCGACCGCAAACAGAAGGTAGTCATCTACTGCGCTCGCGGAAATCGATCCGCCCTCGCCGCGCTCACGATGAAGGAGATGGGGTATGAGAACGTCTCATCGATGGCGCGAGGATTTCAGGGTTGGGCCGACATCAACGGCGACGTTGAAGGATGACTGCGGGCATCATAAAGACCGAGCAGTTCGACATCCCGCGCGCCGACGGACTCACGATCAGGGGTGATTTGTATCCGGCGGAATCTCCCCTCGGCACAGTCGTCATCAATCACGGCTTCAAGGGATTCGCGCACTGGGCATTCTTTCCGTATCTGGCCCGAGCGCTGGCGCAGGGGGGATTGACGGCCATCACCTTCGACACATCGGGGAGCGGAATCGGACCGGATCGCGAATCGTTCACAGAGGAGACGGCGTTCGCGGGCAACACGTTCTCGAATGATCTGGAAGACCTCGGGCTGGTCGAGGATTACGCGCGAAGGCACAAGTGGATCGACGGCAAGTATGGCATGTTCGGGCATTCGCGCGGAGGAGGAACGGCAATTCTCTTCACGGCCGCGGAACGATCGATGGTGAGCTCGCTCGTCACCTGGGCCGCGATCTCGTACCCGGCGCGATGGTCGCCGGAAGATGTTCTCGCCTGGCGGAAGCGCGGCTACACGGAGGTCACGAACTCACGCACCGGGCAGATCATGCGTCTCGAGACCGATATGCTGGACGACGTCGAGCTGCACGCAAAGACGAAGCTCAACATCGAGGGCGCGGCGCGCAAAATCAAAGTTCCCTGGCTCATCATTCATGGGACGGCAGACGAGACGGTGCCGAGCGCGGAGGCGGAGCATCTTCATTCGGTGTCGGCGGGAGTGAGCACGCTGCGTCTGATCAACGGCGCCAATCACGGCTTCGATGCAAAGCATCCGCTGACTGAAGTTCCACCAGTTCTGGAAAAGGTGGTGCAGGAGACGGTAAAGTTCTTCGTGCGGAACGCGACGGCGAAGTCAAGTGAAAGCGGGGCATAGCGGCGACAGTTTTGCCCCGCTCCTTGCGCACCCGACGATAGCAAGGCTCCGCGCGGCGCTCGACGCCCATCGCGCTGTCGCGGCCGGCGAAGAAGCAGGCGTCCGGAAAGCGGCAGTCGCGCTGATCTTCCGCTCCGGAGAAGATGGCTCGCCAGAGCTGTTGTTCATCAAGCGCGCGGAATACGCGGGCGATCCGTGGAGCGGGCAGATCGCGTTTCCGGGCGGCAGGGCGGAGGAAGGCGACACCTCGCTTGCCGAAACCGCGATAAGGGAAACGCGTGAGGAGACTGGAGCTGATCTCGGCTCCGAGGGAATGATCATCGGCATGTTGGATGATTTGCGTCCGGTATCGATAAGACTTCCCGCCGTGGTAGTGCGCCCTTACGTCGCGCTGCTCGAACGAAAAGAACCGCTGGTTCTAAGCACCGAAGTCGCGCTGGCGTTCTGGATACCCTTCGCCGCGCTCACTCATGCCGAGTCATGGCGCGAGGATACCGTCTCCGCGCGCGGCGTGCAGATCAACGCACGCGTCTTCCGCCACGAGGATCACGTGATCTGGGGAATGACCGAACGAATCGTCGCACAACTGCTGGCACTGATGTGATACGCGACAGGGAAGGAGGCGGGAGTCCGAGAGGACTCCCGCCTCCTGACCGGCCCGAAAAACGCTCGGCCGCCGGTCAGTAAGCTGGCTATCGGTCCAATTCGAGAACGACGAACGATCCCGGAATCATGGGCGGCCGGGGACGCGGACGATCCGCAGTCGGCGCGGGTGTAGGCCCAAAATCGGCGGTGACCGTGTAGAGCCGGTGGGTCTTCGGATTCAAAGCCATCGTGCGCGCGCCACGCTGAGTGGCAACCGTCTCAACGACGGTGTACGTGTCCGGCGTGTCCTCGTGCACGACGCTGATCGATCCCTCGCCGTTGGACGTGAACGCGAGCTGGGTCACGGGGTCGAATGCCGCCGCATCGACGCCATCTCCCACCGTCGGGCTCGCGACGACTTTGCCCGTCCGCATGTCGACGACGGCCATGGTCTTGTTGCCGCATCCCGCGAACAGGCGCTGGTGCGCGCGATCGATCGCGAGCCCGGTCGGCTCCTCACACGGCGCCAGGGGCCAGCGGGCCAGCACAGCGAGCGTCTTCGGATCGAACACGGCGATGTAGCTCTTGTCCTCGACGTTGGCGTAAATCTTCCCTCCTTCGCTCACCGCGCTCTCGGGCTTGCCGCCCAGATCGACGTTTCCGATCACCGTTCCATTAGTGGCATCAATCGCGGTCGAGTTGGCGGTGCCGCCATTGAATGTGAAAAGGCGCTTCGTCGCCGGATCGTAGAGGATTGCGTCCGGATTTCTGGCCGGGATTTTCACCACCATGATCGGCGCCAGCGTCTTGTAATCGAAGATCGTGACGCTCGAATCGCGGCCATTCGTGGTGAATCCGCGATTGAGCTCCGGTGCGAGAGCGACGCCGTGAATTCCAGGAGTGTTCGGGATATCGCCGATGACCGAATCGCGTCCGAGGTCGATCACCATCGCGTGAGTCCCGCGAGACAGGAAGAGTCTGTTCCCCGCGGTGTCGACCGTGATGTAATCCCAGCCGCCCTCGCCCCCCGCGGCAATCCTGCGAACGACATGATAGCCAGGCGCCTGTGCATTCGCAGGCGTCGATGGAACGGACAGAAGCGCGGCGACCGCTCCAAAAGAGAGAAGGAGTTGCGACCTCACGTGATCTCCGGAATTGTGTGGGCCTGAAGTAACTCTCGGACTGCCTACGCTACGATTACGGCGGGGCTCAGTGGTCCGTTGAGCCGCCCTTGACCGCCGCGACGCCGGGCGGTAGTCCCGGCGGTGGTTCGTTGAGACGTAGAACCGGCGCTTCGTGGATGATCTTTCCACCGAGGAAGGCGGTGTAGGTCACGGTTCCGACGGCGGCCAGCGCGCCGACCACGACTCCCGCCAGCATCCAGCCCGGTATCGCCTCAGTGGGCTTCTTTTGCGATCTCCACCACGACCAGGCCGCAAAGACTCCGACAATGAGGATGACCCACATTGCGTAGCCGGCGGCGGTGTCGTGTGCCTCGATCGTGCCCGGCTGAACGTACCATGGATCGTTGAGGGCGTGGTCCGCCTTGTCTCCCGTGAGATGAACCGGATAGATGAAGGCGCCGGCTACGGCGAGGCCGCCCATCGCCGTGAGCCAAAGGCCCCTCCGGCCCAGCAGCACAGCGAAAACCGCCACGGCGAGGGCGGCGACGCTCAACACCACCGGGAAGTGATTGATGAGGAGGTGCGCGTACGGCCAGGACAGCGTCATTGGTTCCGTTTCTCGTCGTTGCAGGAGGATTCGCGCGGCAGTCGTACCCGAAGAAGTTACGGCTGGCTGGAAACAGATGCGGTCGGACATCAGGCGAACGACAACTCCCTCACGGTGAATACGGCCAAATCGAAGCGTGAACTACAATTGCGCACAAAGTTAGGACATACTAAATTATTTTCTAGGTCCGCAATAAACCTGGAGTTCAGCCATTGGCGATACAGCAAAGCCCTCGTAAGGTGACACCCGAGATCGTCCCCCCTACACCGGGTTGGCGGCGCGCCCGGGCGACCCCCTCGCTGGTCGAGGTCTATCGAAGCGTTCCTGTCGACAAGAAGGGCTTCGCGCGCAAGCTGCTCGCATTTGCGGGGCCCGGATACCTGGTAGCGGTTGGCTACATGGATCCGGGCAACTGGGCTACGGATCTCGCCGGTGGAGCGCAGTTCGGGTACACGCTGCTCAGCGTGATCCTGATGTCGAACCTGATGGCGATTGTGCTCCAGGGGTTGGCATCCAAGCTCGGGATCGTCACCGGCCGCGATCTGGCGCAGGCGTGTCGCGACAACTACTCCAAGCCGGTCAACTTCCTGCTCTGGGTCGCGTGCGAGATCGCGATCGCGGCGTGCGACCTCGCCGAAGTTATTGGCACCGCCATCGCGCTCAATCTGCTGTTCGGCATTCCGGTGACGTACGGCGTCGTGATCACGGCGGCGGATGTACTGATAATTCTCTATCTCCAGAACAAGGGCTTCAGGCTGCTCGAAGCGCTCGTCATCACCCTGATAGCGACCGTCGGGCTATGCTTCCTGTTCGAGATAATTCTGTCGCAGCCGCCGTTCGCCGAGGTGATGCGCGGATTCATCCCGACGCCCGAGATCGTCAGGAATCCCTCGATGCTCTACGTCGGGATTGGAATACTCGGGGCGACCGTCATGCCCCACAATCTCTACCTGCACTCGTCCATCGTGCAGACGCGTCAATACGAGGAGACGCCCGCGGGAAAGCACGAGGCAGTCAAATTCGCATTCATCGATTCGACGATCGCGCTCTCGTTCGCGCTCTTCATCAACGCCGCCATCCTCATCATCGCCGCCGCGACCTTTCACACCAGCGGACACGCCGAAGTCGGCGAGATTCAGGATGCCTATAAGCTGCTGACGCCGCTGCTCGGCGCCGGAGCCAGTACCGTGTTCGCGCTGGCGCTTCTCGCTTCGGGGCAGAACTCGACGATCACGGGCACGCTGGCCGGTCAGATCGTGATGGAAGGCTTTCTCAACATCCGGCTGCGCCCGTGGCTTCGCCGCCTCATCACGCGAATGATCGCGATCATTCCTGCCGTGATCGTGGCGTTCATGTACGGCGAGAGCGGCACGGCCAAGCTCCTGGTCCTGAGCCAGGTAATTCTGAGCATGCAGCTCTCGTTTGCGGTGTTCCCGCTCGTGATGTTTACGTCGGACAAGCTCAAGATGGGGGAGTTCGTGAACCCGCTTTGGCTCAAGCTGCTCGCTTATGCTGTTGCGGTAATCATCGGCGGCCTCAACATTTGGCTGCTGTTTCAATTCTTCGGCGGAATGGTGAGCTGATGTACCAGCGCATACTCGTGCCCGTCGAGCACTCAGAGTACGACGAAGTGGCACTGGCGCACGTTCGGAAGCTGGCGCGCAGCTGCAACTCAGGCTCGATCGTGTTGATTCACGTCGCCGATGGCTGGGCGGCCCGCAACATCAACCAACTCGATCTCCGCGAGTCCGAGGAGATGAAGAGCGACCGAGAGTACATCGAAGCGATCGCCTACGCTCTGGAGAAAGATGGCTTTGAGGCCGAAGCGATTCTCGCGGGCGGGGATCCAGCGAAGGAGATCGCGGCCTGCGCCGAGCGTGAGAAGTGCGATCTGATCGCGATGGCGACTCACGGACACCGTGGACTCTCCGATGTCCTGCGCGGGAGCGTGGCCAGCGAGCTCCGGCACATCTCCATGGTGCCGGTGCTGATGGTGCGCGCAATGCTGGGCGCTGCTCCACCCGTTCAGAAGCCCGTTTCGTGAGCGCCGCCCGCGCGCAGGCGAAAGTATCCGGCGCTGAGCCGCTCACCGCCCCGGTCGAGGATTACCTCAAGGCGATCTACACGATCGGGAAGGGAACCGGACCCGCGGCGACGAATGAGATTGCGCAGCGTCTCGCGCTCGCGCCTGCATCGGTGAGTGGCATGGTGCGACGACTCGCGGACCAGGGGCTTCTCGCCTACGAGCGGTATCGTGGTGTGAGGCTCACGGAAAGCGGACGGCTTGCCGCGCTGCGCACCCTGCGCCGGCACCGCGTCATCGAAGCGTATCTTGCAAAGGCGCTCGGCTACGCGTGGGACCGGGTGCATGAGGAAGCGGAGCGGCTCGAGCACGCGGCGTCCGACGAATTGGTCGACAGGATGGCTGCGACGATCGGAGAGCCGCACGTCGATCCGCACGGCGCGCCGATTCCCACCAAGGATGGATCGGTGGACGAAACGGAATATCGATCCCTCGCTGATCTCGATGTCGGAGTGTCTGGAATGATCGTGCGGGTGGCGGATGAAGATCCGGAGATGCTCCGGTATCTGGCGGAGCTCTCGGTCGTCCCCGGGAAAAGAATCACGGTGAAATCGCGCGCGCCTTATGGCGGCCCGATCTCGCTTTCCATTGGACGACATGAGATGTCGATCGGGCCGGCGCTGGCGGCGCACGTGCTCATCTCTCCAGTTGCAGACAGAGCCGGGAAGCGCGGCTAGCTTTCGAGCGTGCACCTCGCGCTTCTCGTCGCTTCGCTTTCACTCCTGACGCAGGCCCCTTCGACCGCTCGGCAATCCGCGGCGGCCCAGCCGCGCTCTGTTGCGATCGATGAGGCGCTGGCAGAGCGCGCGCATCTCAAGCTCGGGGATCGGGTCTCGGTTTCGGCGCGTCCGGGTGAGACCGGCGACACCGTGATAATCGGCGCGATCGTGCGCCGGGGTGCCGATCCATCGGAAGTTGCTCGCGGGGATCTTCGCCTGAGGATGCACCTGGATCAGATCCAGAATCTGTCGGGATATGGTGACAGGGTAGACAGATTTGCGATCGCGACCGCGCCTGGCGCAGACATTCCGCGCCTCATAGATCGCGTCAATCGCGTCGCGTTCGGATTCAAGGCTTACCGGTCGCGCGACATTGCGATCGAGACGTCGCGGACGTTCCAGGTCGTGAGCCGTTTCCACCGCGCGATTGGCATCATCACGATCGTAGCGAGCTCGGTGTTTCTGCTCTGCATCATGGTGCTCAAGGTGGAAGAGCGGCGTCGTGACATCGCGGCGCTCCGGCTAATGGGTATTTCGCGCGCCACTGTCGTGCGGTCCATCGTCGTCGAGGCAGGGCTCGTAGCGGTGCTTGGCAGCGCACTGGGGGTCGTTCTGGGGTGGCTGGTATCGCTCGTGGTGAACTGGCACTATCAGGCGCTCTACCGGACTCCGCTCGAGTTCTCGATCGTCACACCTTCCATCGTCGCAGCCGCCGTCTCGCTTTCGCTCGTGCTGGGGATCGCGGCCGGACTGATGGCATCGCTGCGGCTCGCGCGCACGCCGCCGCTCGCGCTGTTTGGGCGCTGAGTGAGGGCAGCGCTCGCGCAGGCCTCCCTGGTCAGGCACCGTTCCCGCACACTCCTCGCCGTGCTGGGCGTCGCGATCGCGGCGGCGATGCTGCTCGACATGGTCATGCTGGCGACCGGAATGCGGGAATCATTTCGTGAGCTGCTGCTGTCGCGCGGATTCGAGATTCGTCTCGCGCCTAAAGGGACACTGCCTTTCGATACCGACGCGACGATTCCCGGCGTGGCGGCAATTACGGCAACGCTGCGGGGGAACCGTGATATCCGGGAAATAAGCCCGGTGCTCGGATCATCGATCCATGTCCAGGCCGGGAATCGCTATATCGCCAGCTCGACCCTTGGGATCGACCCGAGCGTGCAAGGCGACTACGAGCTCCTGTCGGGGAGCGATGTCACGGCGCCAGACGCGATCGTCGCCAACGACTACCTGCTGCGCCAGCTGGGCGCGCGCGTCGGTGACACCCTGAATGTCGCGACGGGCTACGACCCGCAAACCCGTACCTACTCGGGCCAGCGAAAGCTGGTCGTGACCGGGACAGTAAAGTTTCTGTACGGCGCCAACGATCAATCGGCCTCGGCCATGCGGCGCGAGACACTCGAGGCGATGGCATCAGCAAATCCGATGTCGGGCAGCCGGTCGGCAGATCGCGCTTCGCTGTTCATGGTTCGGGTTCGCAAAGGCGCGGACGCGGAAAAGGTTCGCGACTGGATCGAAGCGAACGTTCCGAACGTCACCGCAATCTCCATCGCAACCGCGATCGCGCAGGTGGACGAGCGTCTCAGCTACTTCCGCCAGCTCGCGTTCATCCTTGGCGCTGTGAGCCTCTTCGTCGGATTCCTTCTCGTCACTACGCTGGTGACTGTCTCCGTCAACGAGCGCGCGGGAGAGATCGCGGTCATGCGGGCGATTGGCGTCTCCAAAGCGCACGTGATACAGCAGGTGGTTCTCGAGGGCGTGGCAATAAGCGTAGCCGGCGCGATTCTGGGCCTGGGCCTCGGATTGATCACCGCCAGATATCTCAACACGATTCTCTCGGCCTTTCCCGGCCTGCCGATGTCGATCGACTTTTTCCTCTTCCAGCCGGTGGCCGCGTGGTCAGCGCTCGGACTTCTCGTCGCGAGTGGGGTCGGTGCCGGGATCTATCCCGCCTGGCGTGCATCGTCGCTTCCGATTTCAGAGACACTGAGACGCGAGGCAATCGCGTGAGCGCGTTACCGGGAACTCCGATCGTATCGCTGCGCGACGTCCGGCGCGACTACACGCTGGGCCGGTCAGCCGAACGGGTGCACGCGCTTCAGGGAGTGACGCTGGACGTGGAGCGTGGCGACTACGTGGCGATTGTCGGACCTTCCGGCTGCGGAAAGTCGACGCTGCTCAACCTGATTGGTGTGATCGACCAGCCGACATCCGGAACTGTTTCGATTGCTGACAGGCGTGTGGATGCCATGAGCGATCGCGAGGCGACGCAGTTCCGGCTGCGCAACATCGGGTTCGTGTTCCAGCGGTTTTATCTGATGCCGATTCTTTCCGCGCTCGAGAACGTGGCGCTGCCGTTGGCGGAAGCGAAGGTCCCCAAAACGGAGAGGCTCGCGCGGGCAGCTGAGCTGCTCGAGTATGTCGGGCTTGGAAATCGCCAGCGCCACCGCCCCGCGGAGCTGTCGGGCGGCGAACAGCAGCGGGTCGCGATCGCGCGAGCTCTCGCGAATCAGCCGGCGCTCCTTCTCGCCGACGAGCCAACCGGCGAGCTCGACGCGCGCACGGGCACGGAGATCATCGCGCTCTTCCAGCAGCTCAATGCCGATGGAACGACGATCGTCGTTGTCACCCACGACGAGGATCTGGCGAGCGCCGCGCGTCGGAAGATCCACATGCGCGATGGCCGGGTGGTGGACGGATGATAGGACAGCTCGCGCTCCGGAATATCACCTACCGGCCCTGGCGATCGGTCCTGCTCTTCTTCGGCTTCGGCGTTGGCGTAGCGGTGATGATCGTCCTGCTGTCGATCGGCGAGGCGATGCTGTCGCAGGCGCGCAATGAAAAACTCGTGGGCGGCGGGACGATCACGGTGCTGCCCGAAGGTCTGGACGTCGAGGTGATGAAGACAGGGGGGATCGGCGGTCTTTTTTTCTCGATCGGTCACGCGTCGTTTCTCTACCGCCAGGTTCTGGCGTCGCCGAGGTATGCGAAGGAGATGACAGCGGTGGCCCCGCAGATAGAGGGAAGGCTGCTGTATGTGCGCGCTCCAGACGGCCAGGAATACGCTGTCCATGCCACCGGCGAGATACCCGATGCCACTCGTGCGGTTGGCGCCGCCGCGGAGATCGTCGAAGGGCGGTGGGAGAACGATGACGGCGACAGACGGTGGGTCTCGCCGACGCCGCTCGAGCTGCGAAACGAGATCGACCATTTTCACCTTCCGTCGGACAGCGTAGCGAACAGAGACACCTGGGCTGAGTGGCATTACTTCAACGTTGTGTCACAGGGCGGAAAACGCTGGGCCTTCATCTCGTTCATTGTCGGCGGCGACGTCACCGGAACGAAGTGGGGTGGCAAGCTCGGGATCACACTCAGAGAGCAGAACGGAGCGACTCGGCGTTTCGGCACCGTACTCGACCGGTCGCAGGTTCGATTCTCGACGACCGACGCGAATCTCGCGTTCGGCGATTCGCGCGTGACTGTCCTGCCGGATGGCGACTACGATGTACGGGCTAGCGCTCGAGCAGAGAATGGCGCTCGGGAGCGGATATCGATCGATCTTCGTGTGCATCCAGCGCCGTACGCGTATTTTCCCGGCGTATCGATGGGATCGGGTGGATTCGTCTCAGGCTACACAGTGCCCGCTCTGCGCGCGACAGCGTCCGGGACTCTGTGCGTTGACGCTTCGTGCGAGCAGCTTACCGGTGCGCAGTCGTATCACGATCACAACTGGGGTGTTTGGCGGGGCGTCACCTGGGACTGGGGCGCGTCCCGCGCGGGACAGTACACATTTCTATACGGGCGGGTGTATCCGGGCGACACCGCGGCTTCGATTCCGCCACTGCTCGTCTATCTGGTCGATTCACTCGGATTCCGCGCGGTATTTCGCCCGAAGATGATCTCGTACGTGGATGGCCGTACCATAAAGATTGGCTCGACGTTGCTGCGCGTCCCCTCGCGCGCGAGCTTCGAGGACACACGGGGTGACGACACAATGCGCGTCGACATCGACGTCGAGGATGCAATTGCCACCGATACACGTCCGAGCGGGAACACGCGAGACAACGAGCGCGGAGATCCCCTCGGCAGCGGAAAGGCGAGGCCGTACTTTATCCAGATGAAGGGTGCGGCAAGAATATCCGGACGGCTCGACGGCGAGCCGCTGTCGGGAACGGGCACCGGATTCTTTGAGACCTACAGATGACCGACGAGAACTACTGATGACCGACGCGCACTCAATACCCCATCTGCTCCTCGTTCTCGCCGCGCTGCTCGTGACGGCAAAGATGCTCGGCGCACTCGCCCAGCGCGTGGGGCAGCCCGCGGTTCTTGGCGAGCTGCTCGCCGGCGTATTGCTCGGCGGGTCCGTATTTGGACTCCTCGATCCCGCGGATCCGGTGATTCACGCTCTTTCCGAGATCGGAGTGATCGTCCTTTTGTTCGAGATAGGGTTGCATACGGATCTGAGGGCGATGGCGAAGGTGGCCGGAACCGCCGGCGCCGTGGGCATTGTTGGAGTGGTTCTACCCTTTGTGCTGGGCTACGCAGCGGCGTCGAGCCTTCTAGGGTTCGAGAGGATTCCGGCGCTTGTGTGTGCCGCGGCCCTCACCG
Organism: Gemmatimonadales bacterium; assembly: GCA_039933915.1. Lineage (GTDB taxonomy): Bacteria > Gemmatimonadota > Gemmatimonadetes > Gemmatimonadales > Gemmatimonadaceae > UBA4720. The sequence goes on from JBDTND010000031.1 coordinate 12,462, forward strand.
CTACTTCAATCGGGATATCCGCTCGAGTGCTGTCCGACATTGGCCAGCTAAATTCGCCGGAAGGGCAGGTCGTCCTCGGCGCGGCGGTCCTCGACGACATCTTCGGACTCATCGTGCTCTCTGTCGTCGCGAGCATCGTGACCAGCGGCTCGTGGACGGTCTCCGACGTACTCCGCACAACCGCGATTGCCGTTGGCTTCATCGTGGTTGCCCTGACTGTGGGAAGACTGCTTGCCCGTCCGGTGTTCAGCTCTCTCGAGACGATTCGCGCGCCGGGAGCGCTGGCCGTGGTTGCTCTTGCCTTCGCGTTCCTGCTCTCATCGCTCGCGGCCAGCTCCGGCTCCGCCATGATACTCGGCGCGCTCGCGGCCGGAATGATCCTTCACACTACCGCCGAGCGTGCGGAAATCGACCGGGCGACGACGACGATCGGACATTTTATCGTTCCAATTTTCTTCGCCTCTGTGGGTGCCGCGGTAGATCTCGGCGCATTCACCGAGTCGAAAACTCTGGCGGCAGCCGGACTTCTCATTCTGGTTGGCGTCGCTGGAAAATTCGCGGCGGCGTACGCCCCGTGGTGGTTCCGCGGGAACAAGCCGCTCATTGGCGTGGCGATGATCCCTCGCGGCGAGGTCGGGCTCATCTTCGCGCAGATGGGACTGGAGACGCGTGCCATTTCTCCCTCCCTCTTCAGCGCGCTGGCACTGATGGTTCTGGTGACTACTTTCCTCGCGCCCCCAATCCTGGCGCGCGTGGGCGGGAAACGCGCCGGCCACCGAATCGCGCACAACGACGTCGGGATCGATGATCTCGTCGCGGGCGACTGGGAGCAAAGGATGCCCCGGCCGACGAAGGACGCGTCAGGATCGCCGGCCGAGTGAGGTACAGCCGCAACTGAAGGGCACACGCCATAGGCGGTGTGCGGGCCGGCTGATGGCTGCGGGCTGATCCCGCTTGACAACCTGAGCGCGAGGCTTCCGATTGAACCCATGACCGCGGAGATTCACATCGGAACGCAGGGGTGGAACTACGACGCCTGGGTCGGGCCGTTTTATCCGACCGGTACGCGTCCCTCTGAGTTCCTGACCGTGTATTCGAGAGCGTTCGACACGGTGGAAGTGGACTCGACGTTCTATGCATCGCCCGCAGCCACGACCATCCGGAGCTGGGCCGAGCGCACGCCGAAGGGATTCGTGTTCGCCTTGAAGCTCCCGCAGGAGATCACCCATGAGCAGCGACTGCGCGATGTTACCGGCGCATCGGAGATCTTCTTCGACCGCGTGCGGGGGCTCGGGGATAAGCTCGGGCCGGTGCTCGTCCAGATGGGGCCAGACTTTCAACCGGGCGAGCTTCCCGCACTCGTGGATTTCATCGGGCGCGTTCCTAAAGATCTGCGCATCGCGATCGAGTTCAGGCACCGCGGCTGGATCACCGACGGTGTGCTGGCCCTGCTCAAGGAGCACAACATTGCGCTGGCTTTGAGTGACGGACGGTGGATACCGCGCAAGCTGATGCTCAGTCTCGCCGCGCGGCCGACAGCGGACTTCGCCTACATACGATGGATGGGTCCGAACCGTGATCTGGTGGACTACACGCGAGTGCAGGTCGATCGCTCCCCGGAGATCGATATGTGGTCCCACGCCATTGAGGACATGGCGGAGAAGGTGTCGCAGGTTTATGGATACGTGGCGAACACTTTTTCGGGGCACAGTCCCGCTACCGCGCGGGAGCTTCAATACCGGTTGGGCCAGACGCCAATAGATCCTGATCTGCTGGGTGAGCAGATGTCGCTATTCTGATGCTCCGCAAATTCGGAGACATTCTCATAGCGCTCGGAGCAATCGTTGGCATCGGCGCGATTGTCGGATATGAACTCGACATTATTCCGCCTTTGCCGCCCGTGGTGCTCAAGCTGCTACTCTATAAACTTCTTTTCATCGGCGGGATTGGGATGCTCGCTGCGGGTGCCTTTGCGCGGCGAGTTGCAAGCCGTCTCGATCTGATCGATAGTCAACCTGGCACGGCACCGCGTGAGCTTCCACCTCCTCCGGCACAAGACCTGGCTGGCAGGGCGCCGACAAAGAAAGACGCCGTTCGCGGACGGTCCGGTAGCGGCCAAGGTCGGGCCGACTAGCGATATTTGCGCGCATGACTCCGCGCAAATGGATTCTCAGCGTCATCGCGATCTCCATCGCGATCGGTTGCATTTCTCTCGGATTCTGGCAGCTTCGCCGGCTTTCCGCTCGCCACAAACAGAACGCGATAATTGCGGCGAGGCGCTTCATGCCGCCGGTCGAGCTCGATTCTCTGCCGAGCGACACCGCCGAGGCTCATTTTCGTCGAGTGCGCATCGCGGGCAACTACGACCATGGACAGGAGATTGTTTACACCTTTCGCGGACGCAACGGATCTCCGGGGGTGAACATTCTTACGCCATTGCTGCGCAATGGAAAGAAAACCGTAGTCCTCGTGAACCGCGGCTGGGTCTATTCCGGCGACGGCGCTTCCGTCGATCTCAATCCGTGGCGGGAATCCGACACCGTGAACGGCATCGGCTTCGTGCAGACATTTCCCACTCAAGGTCCCTTTCCACCTCCCAATCCTGCGCGGCCGAGGGCGTTCAGGAGGCTCGAGCGGGCGGCGCTGCAGAAGGTTCTTCCATATCCGATCGCCAATTACTACGTGGTTCTCACCGATTCCTCGCCTTCGCCCAGCGTTCCGCCCCGCGTTGAGCCGCTGCCGCTCGATGAAGGGCCGCATCTCAACTACGCAATCCAGTGGTTTTCGTTTGCGACGATTGCTGTCGTTGGACTAGTTATCTTCCTTAGACGCACATGAGCGAAACAAGGGTGAGCGCGGCCGGCGCCGCGAGCGAGAAGGAGGCGCGAGATGTGGCAGAATCCGCGCGTGAGACCGAGTGGTCGCACCCGAGCTTTGTCCGTGAGCTCTTCCTCGGCAGATTCCGTCTCGACCTGATCCATCCCCACCCGCCGCAGGACGTCGCCGAGGAAGCGCGCGCCAAGCCGTTCATGGACAAGCTGCGCGCATTCATGGAGCGTGTGGACTCGGAGGAGATCGACCGCACCGGCGAAATTCCCGAGGAGCTGATCCAGGAGCTGCGCGACATGGGCGCCTTCGGCATCAAGATCCCGAAGGAATACGGCGGACTCGGCCTGTCGCAAATGAGTTATATCCGGGCGATTGAGATGGTGACGTCGAAGGATGGATCGCTTACAGCGCTTCTATCCGCGCACCAGTCGATCGGTGTTCCGCAGCCGCTCAAGCTGTTCGGCACCGATGAGCAGAAACGCAAATACTTCCCGCGCCTGGCGAAGGGCGCGATCTCGGCGTTCGCGCTGACGGAAGTCGATGCCGGTTCTGATCCGGCCAACATGCGCTGCACCGCGATGCCGACTCCGGACGGAAAGCACTTCATCATCAACGGCGAAAAGCTCTGGTGCACCAACGGAACGCGCGCCGAGCTGTTCGTGGTAATGGCGAGGACGCCCGAGAAGGTGGTGAAGGGCAAATCGATCAAGCAGATCACGGCGTTCATCGTCGAGTCGTCGATGCCGGGCGTCGAAGTCGTTCATCGCCTTCACTTCATGGGACTCAAAGCGCTCGAGAACGGCTTGATCCGGTTTACGAACGTAAAGGTCCCGCGCGAGAACATTCTCTGGGAAGAGGGAAAGGGACTCAAGCTCGCGCTCGTAACGCTGAACACCGGCAGACTAACGATCCCGGCAGGCTGCGCGGGCGCCGGAAAGCAGATGGTCTCGATCACGCGCAAATGGGCGAACGAGCGTGTGCAGTGGGGGCAGCCGATCGGCAAGCACGAAGCCGTCGCGCAGAAGCTCGCGCGCATGACCGCCTACACCTTCGCGATGGAAGCGGTGGCTGAGCTATCCGCCGCACTGTACGAGCGGGGCGGATACGACATCAGGCTCGAAGCGGCGATCGCGAAGCTGTTCAACACCGAGGCGGGCTGGAGAATCATCGACGACACGCTGCAGATTCGCGGCGGGCGCGGCTACGAGACGGCGGAGTCACTCGCGAGCCGCGGCGAGCCGGCGATTCCGGTCGAGCGTGCGATGCGCGATTTCCGCATCAATCTGATCTTCGAGGGATCGTCAGAGATCATGCGGCTCTTCATTGCCCGCGAAGCGGTGGACTACCACTTCAAGCTCGCGTTCAACATTGTAAATCCAGAGTCCACGCTCAAGGAAAAACTCTCGGCGATGGCGGGCGCGACGCCGTTCTATCTCACATGGTACCCGTCGCGCTGGCTGAATACGTCGCGGCTCAAGCGTTACCGGGAGTTCGGCAAGCTCGCCACCCATGTGCGCTATATCGAGCGCACCACTCGTCA
>JBDTND010000032.1:0-16650 GCA_039933915.1 Gemmatimonadales bacterium
CGTCAGCTCGAGCTTATCGGGGAGGATCCAACGCGCGAAGGCCTCGATCGTACTCCGGCCCGTGTCGCCCGCTCGCTCAAGTTCCTGACGCAGGGCTACGCCTCGTCGGCCGAGGAGGTCGTCGGGAAGGGAATCTTCAGGGAAGAGCACGACAACATGATCATGGTGCGCGACATCGAGCTGTACTCGCTGTGCGAGCACCACATGCTGCCATTCTTCGGCAAGGCTCACGTGGCGTACATCCCGAACGGGAAGATCCTGGGGCTATCGAAGATCCCGCGGATCGTGGATGTCTACGCGAGGAGGTTGCAGGTTCAGGAGCGGCTGACGGAGCAGATCGCGGAGGGGCTCTGCCGGGTGTTGAATCCGAGCGGGGTCGGGGTGGTGATCGAGGCATATCATCTCTGCATGATGATGCGGGGAGTCGAGAAGCAGAACTCGAAGACCATCACGTCGTCATTGCGGGGAGCGTTCCGCGAAGATCCAAAGACGCGCGACGAGTTCCTCCGTCTCGCGCACTCTTCGGGTGGCGCTCCCCAGTACTGATCCGTCTCAGGACGCGCTACTGGGCGCTGATGGCGAATATGCGCCCGATGTCCTGCTCGAAGCCGCGGACACGGGCGCTCTTCGTCGCTGCATCCCAGCCGAGGCGCGACGCGACAAAGTCAGCGGCGAGCGGCGCGACGCTCTTTCCGTGATCGCGGGTCTCAAACGCCAGGTGCGTGCGGCGGATGAGCAAATCGCTGAGGTCCACAGCCAATTCCTTCGAGACTCCGTAGACAAGATGCGCTCCCGTATATGGAAGTCCCTCGACCAGGGGAGTCGAGAGCTTCGCGTCTTCGCGCTGGAGCCGCGCGATTTCATCCTCACGATCCGCCCCCGGCAGCTCGACCGAATCAGTCGGCGCGCCGGTCACTTTCTGCCTGAGCGCCTTTTGAACGGCGTCTACCACTTCCGCCGCCATTGAGCGGTACGTCGTCAGCTTGCCGCCGGTGACCTTGATCACTCCGGAGCTGTCGGTCGCGATGCTGTGTTCGCGCGACACAGTGCTTGGATTGTCGGTCTGAGCGCTCGCCAAGGGTCTGATGCCGGCCCAGGCGCTCATCACATCGTCGGGTGTAAGGCGAGCGCGCGGGAAGTATTCGTTCGCCGAGCGCAGGAGATAGTCCACGTCGCTTTGCGAGGCGTGCACCGTCTCCGGAGATTCGTCCGTCCAGGTGTCCGTCGTTCCGATTATTGCCTGGGGCCCCGCTGGAAGACAGAACATCACGCGTCCGTCGACCGGCGAAGTGAGCGTCAGCGCATCTCGATTTCCGATGCGCTCTCTTGCGACGGCGATGTGAACCCCTTTGCTGCCGCGGTGATTCTTGGCGCGATCATTCGGGCTGAACGAATTGTGCCAGACGCCCGTCGCGTTTACAATCGCGCGCGCGCGAAATTCCTGCTCCTCACCGGAGCTGCGGATGGTCGCGATTGCGCCCACCGCCTTGCCTTTATCGCGGATTATCCCAGTCACCTGCGTGTGGCTGAGTACTGCCGCGCCATGCTGTTTCGCGGCGACAGCGTTCGCCACCGTGAGCCTCGCGTCATCGGTGGAGGCATCGTAGTAGACGGCACCGCCGGTCAGGCCTGCTTCCTTGAGACCCGGTTCCCGCTCGCGCGTCTCCGCTGCGTTGAGCGTCGAGTAGTGCCGTGAGCGTCGTCCCGCCATGAGCTGGTAAAGCAGCAATCCGGCTCTCAGCTTCAGCTTGCCGACGCGCGCGTTCCGATAGATCGGCCAGGTGAACGCCAGTGGCTTCACGAGATGCGGCGCGATCCGAAGCAGGATCTCGCGCTCACGTATCGACTCTCGCACGAGATGGAGACGGCCCTGCTCGAGATATCGAATTCCGCCATGGATCAGCCGCGACGAGCGTCCCGACGTTCCGCTCGCGAAATCATCGCGCTCGATCAGCGCGACCGTCAGGCCGCGCATCGCTGCATCGCGGGCAACTCCGCAGCCGGTGATTCCACCTCCGATTACGAGAACGTCGAAGGTTTCTCCTGAGGGTCCGGTCATCCTGGGTGGTGAGCGTTTTTGGTCTGCCGCGGAATCATCGAAGTATAAGGAATTTGACCGCAAGATTCGGATATCGTGGGACTTCGATCGCTGACATCCTTCGGTCACGAAGAACCGTCAGACCACGAGGATCCAATGCCATCTTATCGCGTAGTAGCCATGGGAGATCGAATCGCGGACGTTGTCCGAAAGACACGCGTGTCCCCGGGATATGGTCATCCCGCCCACGCCGAGGTAGCCACCGGGTATGGGCCGTGCCGCCAGTGTCTAAAGGCCTTTTCCGTCGGCAGCGACCGGCGGATTCTGTTCACTTACGACCCATTCTTCGGGCGGGAGAAGCTTCCGTTGCCCGGTCCGGTTTTCATCCACGAGGAATACTGCGAGCGATATCCAGAAGACGGAGGGTTCCCGCCGTCCATGCTCACGCATCGCCTCACTCTCAACGCCTACGGATCTGGCCGGCGACTGGTTGCACAGAAGTATGTTTCAAATGGGCTCGTCGAGCCGGAGCTCGAGCGACTCGTCAAGGATCGCGACGTAGCGTACATCCACGTGCGGGACACTGATGCCGGCTGTTATGATTTCTGCATTGAGAAAGCGACCGAAGAGAAGGATCCCCATGACGGCGAGCCCGCAAGCGGAGGATACTCCCATGAATGACGCAATGGCGTGGGAGTCGGTGCTCCACAGAGACGTGGCCGCCGATGACAGGCTGCTCTACGGCGTCACGACCACGGGGATATATTGCCGTCCTTCCTGTCCCTCGCGGCGGCCGAAGCGCGATAACGTCGCCTTCTTCTCGACAGCCGAGGCGGCGGAGCGCGCGGGGTTCCGCGCGTGTCGGCGCTGCCGTCCGAATCGCGCAAAAACACCCAATGCGGCGGTCGAGCGCGCGCGGAATTATATCGATGCGCACCTTAGCGATTTCGGGGACGAACGGCTGACTCTCGACCTGTTGAGCCAGCAGTCGGGCATGAGTCCGTATCATCTCCAGCGGAAATTCAAGGAGACGGTCGGGCTGACGCCGGCGCAGTACATTCGCGCGCGCCGGAGCGAGAGGCTCAAGGGCGAGCTCAAGCGTGGTGAGACAGTGAGCCGCGCGACGTTTGGTGCGGGGTACGGCTCCAGCAGCAGGGTCTACGTAGATGCAGACTCACGGCTCGGCATGACGCCGGCGACATACCAGCGTGGGGGAGCAGGCGCGCACATCGACTACGTCATCGCGAAGACATCGCTCGGATTTCTGCTCGTAGGCGCGACCGCGCGAGGAGTATGCGCCGTCACGCTTGGCGACGATGCAAAGACCCTGGAATCAGCGCTCGAGCAGGAATACCCGGCCGCGACACGCGCTCGCGCCGCGGGTTCGGCCAGCTCGCTCGCCGCGTGGGTGGAGCAAGTCATCGCTGCCGTCGACGGAGGAAACGTGAAGCCCGACATTCCGCTGGACGTCCAGGCCTCGGCTTTTCAATGGAAGGTCTGGCGCCAGCTGCAGCAGATTCCTTTCGGCGAGACCCGGTCGTATTCCGAGATCGCCAACGCGATTGGATCTCCCAACGCCGTGCGCGCAGTTGCGAGCGCTTGCGCGAGAAACCCGGTTTCCGTGGTGATCCCCTGTCATCGTGTCGTAAGGCAAACCGGCGCGCTCGGCGGATATCGGTGGGGACTCGAGCGAAAACGGCAGCTGATCGAGAAAGAACGTGCCACCAGAGAGAAAAGCACGTCCTAGATAGATAAACGACGCCCGTCTAAGTTCCCTTCATGGCAACATTCGGGAACGGGCGGCGCGTCGCGATAGTTGCGGGCGTGCGAACGCCGTTTGCAAAAGCTGGAACCGCGTTCAAATCGATATCCGCGATCGACCTCGGCAAGTTATGCGTAGCTGAGCTGCTGCAGCGAACCAACCTGGATGGGAAGGAAGTTCAGGGCGTGGTGTTCGGCACCGTGATACCGTCGGTGGTCGCGCCGAATATCGCGCGTGAAGTTTCGCTGCTGCCGCTCCTGCCGAAGGGCGTTCAGGCCTATACCGTGGGCAGAGCGTGCGCATCGGCGAATCAGGCTATCACCGATGCCGCCGATCAGATCGCGCTCGGCCATCTCGATATCGTGATCGCGGGCGGGTCTGAGTCTCTCTCCAACATTCCGATCCTGCACTCGCAGGGATTCGCCGAGAAGCTGGTGCTGGCGTCCAAAGCGAAATCGCTGCCGGCGCGGCTGAGAATTCTGGCGCAGCTGCGACCCAAGGATCTCATTCCGGTCACGCCCTCGATCTCCGAGCCCTCGACCGGAGAGACGATGGGCCAGTCGGCGGAGAAGATGGCGAAGCTCAACACGATTAGCCGCGAAGAGCAGGACCATTTCGCGCTACGCTCGCACCGGCTGGCCGCCGCCGGCACGTCTGATGGAAGATTGACCGCCGAGATCATGCCGGTGTACGTGCCGCCCAAGTTCGAGACGGTGCTTACGTCGGACAATGGGGTCCGTGAGGACACGAGCTACGAGCAGCTCGCGGCCCTCAAGCCAGTGTTCGACAGGAAATATGGCAGCGTCACCGCGGGGAACTCATCTCCGCTCACCGACGGCGGCGCCTGCGTCCTTCTCATGAGCGAAGACAGGGCGAAAGCACTCGGCTATCCTCCGCTCGGAATAATCAGGTCGTACGCCTATGCCGCCCTGGATCCCGGAGAGCAGCTGCTTCAGGCGCCGGTGCTCGCGGCACCGGTTGCTCTCAAGCGTGCCGGTCTGACGCTCAAGGACATGGACCTGGTGGAGATGCACGAAGCCTTTGCCGCCCAGGTGTTGTCCAATCTCAAGGGATTCGAGTCGAAGTGGTGGGCGGAGCGAGCGGGGTTCTCGCAGCCCGTCGGTGAAGTCGATCGCGCGAAGCTCAACGTGATGGGAGGCTCCATCGCGATTGGACATCCCTTTGGTGCGACGGGCGCGCGCATCACAACCACGCTCCTGAACGAGCTGCGTCGCCGCGGCGGACAGTTTGGACTGATGACGGTGTGCGCCGCCGGGGGAATGGGCTTCGCAATGGTGGTAGAGAGAACGCGATGAGCTCGCCTCCTGAAGTGACGATCGGCGGACTCGTCGGAACGCGGTGGAAGCCCGCGCTCTCGGTCGAGGTTACGGACGGGATCGCCGTCATCACGTTCGACCTTCCGAACGAATCGGTCAACAAATTGAGCCGGGCGGTAAAGGACGAGTTCGTCGCACTGGTGAGCAGGCTCGAGCGCGACACCGAGGTTCACGGCGCCGTGTTCATCAGCGGCAAGCCCGATGTCTGGATCGCGGGCGCGGACATCGAAGAGTTTCAGGAGCTGAGAACAGCCGCGGATGCCGAGCGGTTGAGCAGAGATGGTCAGATGCTCCTGGATTCCATCGAGCGACTCCGCATTCCCATTGTCGCGGCAATTCATGGCGCGTGCCTCGGGGGTGGGTTGGAGACGGCGTTGGCGTGCAGGTATCGCATCGCGACCGATCACCCGAAAACAATCCTGGGTCTTCCCGAGGTTCAGCTCGGATTGATTCCCGGTGCGGGCGGAACTCAGCGCCTGCCGCGCAGAATCGGGCTCACGGCCGCACTTGACATGATTCTCACCGGCAAGAACGTGCGCGCCCAGAAATCTCTGCAGCTCGGATTGATCGACGAGCTCGTGCATCCATCTATCCTCCGTTCGGTGGCGATCGCGCGCGCGAGCGAGGTCGCGGAAGGCAGACGGAAAAGCGAGCGGCGCGTCAGCGGAATTCAGAGCCTGCTCATCGATCGCAACCCGGCTGGACGGGCGATCGTGCTGAAAAAAGCGCGCGAGCAGACGCTGGCGAAATCCCGTGGGCATTATCCGGCTCTCATCGCGGCCATCGACGTGATCGCGGTCGGATACGAGAAAGGCATCGCCGACGGATTCCGTGAGGAGTCTCGTCGCTTCGGCGAGATGGCGATGACCGACGTGTCGCGCCAGCTGATCTTTCTCTTTTTCGCGACCAACGAGCTCAAGAAAGATCCTGGCGTCGATCCGGGGCAGTATGCCGAGCTGCCCGTTTCCGCTTTCGAGCCGCTGCCCGTCGACAAGATCGCGATCATCGGGGCGGGATTCATGGGGGCCGGAATAGCCGCGGTCGCGGTTCAGCATGGCAGCCTCGTTCGCCTCAAGGATGCGGATCACTCACGCGTCGCAAAGGGTTACGCCGCGGTGCGTGACATCCTCAAGGAGCGGCTGACGAAGAAGCAGATCAGCAGGATTCAGTACAGCGACTATATGGCGCTCCTCGGCGGGACCGTTGATTACTCCGGATTCGGGAATGTCGATCTCGTGATCGAGGCGGTGTTCGAGGATCTCGCCATCAAGCACCAGGTGTTGCGCGAGACCGAAGCGTCGATCAACCCAACCGCGATTGTTGCGAGCAATACGTCTACGATTCCGATTTCCCTGATCGCGCAGGCCTCGAGCCGTCCGGAGCGCGTCCTCGGAATGCACTTCTTTTCGCCGGTGCAGAAGATGCCGCTGCTGGAAGTGATCACTACGCCGGACACGTATCCGCAGGTGACCGCCACTGCAGTCGCCTACGGCAAGAAGCTCGGGAAGACCGTGATCGTCGTGAACGACGGCCCCGGCTTCTTCGCGAACCGGATTCTGGCACCGTACATCAACGAAGCTGGGATCCTTCTCGACCAGGGAGTGGCGGTCGACATCATCGACAAGGCGTTGGTCGATTTCGGATTTCCCGTCGGTCCCATTACGCTGATCGACGAAGTCGGTCTCGATGTCGCCACCAAAGCCGGTAAGATCATGGCCGAAGCGTACCCCGAGCGGATGCGGCCGGCGAAATCGATTCAGTCCGTCGTGGCAGCGGGACGCCTGGGCAGAAAATCAAAGAAGGGATTTTACAGCTACGACAAGGAGGGAAAGAAGGGAGAGGTCGATCCCTCGGTGTATGGACTCTTTCTGGAACCGGGAAGCATCCCCGCCGTGAAGTCGATAGCAACTCCGGCGACGGACGAAGCCACGGGCCTCCCGGAGATGCCGGCCGTCCAGATTCAGCAGCGTTGCGTTCTCGCGATGCTGAATGAAGCTGCACGTTGCCTGGGCGATGGGATCATCAAGTCGTCGCGCGACGGCGATGTCGGCGCGGTATTCGGCATCGGCTTTCCTCCCTTTCGCGGCGGACCATTCCGCTACATGGATTCACTCGGCATTCAGATCGTGGTGCAGCGGCTAGAGGATCTGAACGCGCGCTTCCCCGGGAGATTCGAGCCGGCGGAAATGCTGCTCGAGATGGCGCGTCGCAGGCAGGTCTTCTATCCAGAAGAGCGCGCGTGAGGGTAGGAGTGCCAGCGGAGTTGCTTCCCTCTTTTCTTGCAATCGCGGCAATTCTGGGGGTCGCGACGTGTGCCCCGGCCGTGAGGAGCGGCACGCTGACGCCGGCTGATTATCCGCGCACTCGCCCTGAGCTCACCAGGTACAAGGAAACCTCACGCTACGCGGATGTCCGCAAATTTCTCGATTCACTCCGGACACTCGGCGCACCGCTGGCGTTCGGGTCGATAGGGCGGACGAGCGAAGGGCGGGAGATTCCATACGTAATTGCTTCTCGCCCCGCAGTCTCGACCGTGTCGGAAGCAAAACGGCTCGGACGTCCGATCGTTTATGTGCAGGGCAACATCCACGCGGGCGAAGTGGAAGGCAAAGATGCGCTCCTCGCGCTGCTGCGCGATCTCAGCTTCGCCGCGAAGCCGAATGCACTCGATTCCATCGTTCTGATCGCGGTGCCGATCTACAACGCTGACGGCAATGAGCGATTCGCATCGCAGTCGATCAACCGGGCCGAGCAGAATGGCCCCGAGCTGGTCGGCGTGCGCGCAAACGCGCAGAATCTCGATCTCAACCGCGACTACGTGAAGGCGGAGGCGCCGGAGACCCGCGCTTCGCTTGCAATGTTCAGTACGTGGGATCCCGACGTGTTCGTTGACCTCCACACGACGGACGGAAGCTTTCACGGATACGCGCTCACGTATTCGCCGTCGCTCAGTCCGGCGGCGGTGTTCGGCGGCGTCTTTGCGCGTGACTCCATGCTGCCTGTCCTGCGCGAGCGGATGCGCACGCGTGACGGGTTCGAAGTGTTCGACTACGGCAACTTTCTGTCGGATGAGCGATCTGTTCCAGATACGACCGTTCGTGAAGGTTGGGCGACCTATGACGCGCGTCCCCGCTTCGGAACCAATTACTACGGAGCGCGAGGCCGGATCGGAATTCTGAGCGAGGCGTACTCGCACGACTCGCTCGCGCGCCGCATCGCGTCCACCTACGCGTTCGTCAACGAGATTCTTTCGCTCGTTGGAGAGAAAGGGCCAACGATCAGATCGCTGTCCGCACGCGCCGACAGCCAGCCGCTGGCCTGGGGCCGGTCTCCGGATTCACTGCAGATCGTCGCCGTCCGCTCTCAGCTGATTGCGACGCCGCGAATGATGGATGTCGTCAAGGAAGATCTGGAGAAGACCGGTGATTCCTCTCTGACTCAGCCCGGTGTCCCAAGGGGCCAGCGTCGAACCGGGCGATTCAGGGCGATTCGGATGCCGGTCTACGACCGCTTTTCGTCCACGCTCGACCGGACCGCTCCGGCGGCGTACGTGATTGCGCCCTCGGATACCGCCGTCGTAACGCTCCTAAGACTCCACGGCGTTCGCGTGGAGCGGTCCGACTCTGCGTGGACTGCGCGCGGAGAATCCTATGTGATAGACTCGATCGTCACTTCGCCGAGGGTATTCCAGGGCCACCACGAAGTGCGACTCAAGGGAAGGTGGGAGCGAGGGCCGCAGACTGTGCCCCCGAAATCATTCATCGTATCGACGGCTCAGCCTCGCGGCGCGCTGATCGTGTATCTCCTCGAGCCGGAGAGCGACGATGGTTTCACGACCTGGAATCTTTTCGATTCCGATCTCAAGAAGGGCGGGCGATTCCCGGTGAGGAGAATCTTCGACCTCTCGCGGCGCGGACGGGCTGCCATTCGCCGTTCATCCGCATCGATCACTCAGCTACCTCAGAACTAATGCTTCGCAGCGCACTGCTCTACCTCTCGAACCAGCAGCAAATCTTCAAATTCGTCCGCAACAACCGGCTGGCCAAAAGCTTCGCCGAGCGATTCGTTGCCGGGGAGACCCTCGAGTCCGCGTTGGCGGCGGTCGAGAAGCTCAACGCCCGCGGCATCACGGCCTCTCTCGATCTCCTCGGCGAAAGCGTCCACAATGAAGCGGAGGCGCGCGCGTCAGCGGAGGCCTACGTCACGATGCTCGACCGGATCCACGAGCGAAACGTGGATGCCAATGTCTCCGTCAAGCTGACGGCGATGGGCCTTGACGTTTCCGAGGAGCTCTGCGTCGCCAACATGCAGAAGATCCTTCAGCGCGCGCAGGATTACGGGTCATTCGTGCGAATAGACATGGAGTCGAGCGAGTACACGCAGCGTACGCTGGACCTGTTCGAGCAGCGGCTGTATCCGACGTGTCGTGCGAACGTCGGAATCGTGCTTCAGAGCTATCTCTATCGCACCTTCGCCGACGTTCAACGAGCCAACGAGATCAAGGCGCGCACGCGACTCTGCAAGGGAGCGTACAAGGAGCCGGAGGCCGTCGCCTATCCCGACAAGAAAGACGTGGATTCGAACTACATTCGCAGCATGCAAGAGCTGATGTTGAATGGGAACTACCCGGGCATCGCCACTCACGACGAGGCGATCATCAAAGAGGCGAAACGGTTCGCGAAGGCGAAAGACATTGCGTCCAGCCGATACGAGTTCCAGATGCTGTACGGTGTGCGTCGCGACCTGCAGGACCAGCTGGTGGCCGAGGGTTACCGCATGCGAGTGTACGTTCCGTTTGGGACTCAGTGGTATCCGTATCTGATGCGCCGGCTCGCGGAGCGTCCGGCGAACGTTGCGTTCCTTACCGGGAACGTCTTCAAGGAGATGGTCGGCAGACGCCGGCGCTGAAGATGGGCCGCTTCATTCCCCCCGATCCGACGAAGGGCGACCCTAACACGATCGGTGGGTACATGGCCGTGCACGACCGGCCCGCCGCGTTCGAGGGGCTCGACGGGGCATCGTACAGCGTCGAGATCGTTACCGATGCGAGCGGAGAGAAAGCGCGGCCATTTGCGGCCTATCTGCTGTTCGTGCGCTGGCGGGAGGGCGACCCCGTCGCGAGCGGTCATCTCGAGACGGAATTCCTGGCGCTCGCAACGACTGAGGACGAGGCTCGCCGAATGGTTGGCGCGATGCTACTCAACGAGGTCAAGTCGCAGCTCGATACTCTGATCAGGGCGAAACGCACGGAGCAAACACCGTGGTGGGATGTCATGCGCGAAGAGGGTAGCAGTTGACGCGCAAGGAGGGCGTGGTGTTGAAGGGAACCGGCGGCGTCTGGCACGTCCGCGCGGACTCGGGAGAGACTCACGAGGCATCGCTTCGCGGCAGGCTCAAGCAGGAGCGCGAAGAAACGAAGAAGCTGGCAGTTGGCGACCGTGTCGTTCTAGAGATCGACGAGCGCGGAGTGCACTGGGCAATCGCCGAGATTCTGCCGCGCCATTCGAAGCTCGCGCGCCGGGAGCCTGGCTCGGGCCAGGGTGAGCGGATCGTCGCCGCCAACGTCGATCAGGTCGTTGTAGTCTTCGCCGCGGCGAAGCCGGAGCCGCACCGCAGAATGCTCGACCGGTTTCTCGTCATCGCGGAAGCGAACTCGCTCGAGTCGCGCATCGTCATCAACAAAGTCGAGCTCGTCGACATGGACAAGGTCCAGCGCGAGTTCGGCGACTACGTCGTCGCCGGTTATCCGGTGCACTATACGAGCGTCAAGCAACGAATCGGGCTCGAAGAGCTGCACGATGTGCTGGCGGGAAAGACTTCGGTGCTAACCGGCCCATCGGGAGTCGGCAAGTCATCGCTCATGAACTCGATGTATCCGGGACTGGATCTGCGAGTCGGTGAAATCAGTGAGTCTGTCAACAAGGGCCGCCACACCACGGTTGGGGCTCTGCTCCATCCGCTTCCAGATGCAGGGTACGTCGTGGATACCGCCGGTCTGCGCGAAGTCGGGATGTGGGGGCTGGCGTCCGAGCATCTCGACGAGTGCTTCCGCGAGTTTCGTCCGCATATCGCGGAGTGCAAGTTCGGCGACTGCACGCATCGCGTCGAGCCAGGTTGCGGGGTGCGAAAAGCCGTGCAGGACGGCTCGATCAGCGCCGATCGCTACGACAGCTACCTTCGGCTCCGTGAAGAAATGGAAGACGCCGAAAAAAAGTGGGCGCCGTACGCCGCTGCCGCTTCGAAGCCGAAAAGGCGTCGGTCTTGACTGCAACTGCGAACTGCAACAGAACGAGTGGTGAGCCGATAGCTGGATGCTGAATAGCCTTTAGCCTCACTACGTCGGGACGTTACCACCGCCCTTCCTGACACAATCAACTGCCGGTGCCATGACGCCGGTTAATGGCATCCCGACTTTGAGGCTATTAGCTAGTCAGCCTTTTCTGCCAATAGCTCACCACTCGTTCAGTTGCAGTTGCAGTCAAGACCTGAGCTCGAGCGTCCACGCCACCACAATGTCGCTTCTCAAAGACTCCCGTACGGAGCAGTACTTGGTGGCAGACAGCTCGATCGCGCGCAGGGCCTGGTCTTTCTCTATTCCCTTTCCGCCAATGCGGAAGTTGAGCGTGATGTTCTTGTAGCGCCGGGGAATCGTATCCACCCGCTCGCCGACGACGTCGATCTCGAGCGACTCGACCGGCGTTCGCTGCTTCGCCAGAATGTCGACGACGTCGTAGGAGACGCACGTCGCAAGCGCCGAGAGCAGTGTCTCCGGCGGACTCTGTCCTGTGTCACCATCACCGTCGATGTGGATCGTCGGTCCATTGGGACGCCCGGTGTCGAAACGGTGACCGCCGGCCCACTCGACGTGTATCCGCGACGGTTTCGTCGCGGTTGGAGCGGACGTGGGAACCGTCACTTCTCCGGCCCCTTCTCGATCGGCGCGCGCACCGCATTGCCCCACTCGGTCCAGCTCCCGTCGTAATTCCTGACACGATCGTAGCCGAGGAGGTAGGTGAGGACGAACCAGGTATGCGAGGAGCGTTCTCCGATGCGGCAGTAGGCGACGATGTCGTCACCCTTTTTGAGACCTTTTTCCTGTTCGTAGATCGCACGCAGGGACGCCGCATCCTTGAAGCTTCCATCCGGGTTTGCGGCGCGCGCCCACGGAATGCTGCGCGCTCCCTTTATGTGCCCGCCGCGGAGCGTTCCTTCCTGCGGGTAGTCGGGCATGTGCGTGCGCTGCCCGGTGTACTCCTCCGGCGAGCGGACATCAATCAGCGGCTTGCCGGCCGCTGAGTGCTCGCGCACTTCCTTGAAGAAGGCGCGGATCTTGTCGTCCGACCGCTTTGGAGCTTTGTACCGAGTGGGGCGAAGCCTGGGCACCTCGGTATTGAAAGGACGCCCTTCCTGCTCCCACTTTATGCGCCCGCCGTCGAGAAGTTTCGCGTTCGTGAACCCGAACAGCTGGAATACCCAGAACGCGTACGCGGCCCACCAGTTGTTCTTGTCGCCGTAAAACACGACGGTTGTGTTCTCGTCGATTCCCTTCTCGCGAAGAAGTTTCTCGAACTGCTCGGAGGACACGTAGTCGCGCAGCACTGGATCGTTGAGGTCCACATGCCAATCGACTTTCTGCGCCCCGGGAATGTGCCCGGTATCGTAGAGCAGAATGTCTTCGTCGCTCTCGATGATTCTCACGTTCGGATCATCGAGGTGCTCGGCGAGCCAGTCCGTGCTGACGAGAACTTCAGGGTGCACGTAGCCCTTGCCGGCGATTGCGGGATCGACGGCCGTTGTATTGCCTGATATGGTTGCCCCCATGGTCAGCCTCCTGAAACGGGAGAGCTTCAAGCATAATTGAGCAGAACGCAGGGCGGGGCAAGTAGAGGAGTGGGGAACCATGTGTATCTTTGCTGGATGGGAGTCAGAATGGAGCCGCAGATGGACCCGTATTCGCGGCACGTGCTCGTGTGCACGGGCAATTTCTGCTCGCCCGACCGCCGCGGCAGGCAGATCTATTCGCTCCTCGCCGAGCTTCTGCAGAGAGAGGATCTCCTGTTCGGTCCAGGCCGCGTGAAAAGAGGCGAGACGCCTTGCCTCGGAGTGTGCGCGGGCGGGCCGATCGTAGTCGTCTATCCCGAAGGGATCTGGTATTCCCGAGTGACACCCGCGTTGCTGGAGCGGATCGTCCTGGAGCACCTCAAAGACGGGAAACCCGTCGAGGAAGCCGTTTTTTTCAGACTTCAGGGTTAGCGCTTGCTCGCCGCATTGTCTTAACTTTCTGCGCACCAGACACCCCTCGCAGTGACCCCGCCCAACCCTTTCAATCCACGCAGATTCGCGCTCGGAGCTGCCAGGAAACTGATCTTCGAAAACGAGGATCCGGAGACTGCGCTCGAGCGTATCGCAACCGGCCTCTCGTCGACAGACAGGAGAGGCACTTTGAGCCCGGAGAGCATGTCAATGTCACGCACGCGCACGACGATTCTGAACGACCTCGACGAGATGTACCGCGAAGCATTCGAGCGGGCTAAAGTCACTGGGGACCAGACCCAGATGGCGACGCTCGACTTCGCATACCGGAGAGAGCAGCTCTACTTCGAGATCCTTCTCGACGTTCGCGACGCGCTTGAGCGTCGCTAGCCGGTTCGGCTATTCGTTTGGCACCCCAGGCTATGAATAGCTGGTGGGGCTGGGTCGGATTCAATGTCACCGTTCTGGCGATCCTCGCGCTCGATCTCGGCGTCCTCCACCGCAGATCGGAGAAAGTCTCGTTCAAGGAAGCCACGGCCTGGAGCGGAGTGTGGATCGCGCTCTCTCTGTCCTTTGCGTTCGCGATCTACCGGACCATGGGGAAAGAGTCGGGACTCGAGTTCCTGACCGGGTACCTCATCGAGTACGCGCTCTCGGTGGACAACATCTTCGTGTTCGTGCTGATCTTCACCTACTTCAGGGTCCCGGAGAAGTACCAGCACCGCGTGCTCTTCTGGGGAATCATCGGGGCTCTGGTGCTGCGCGGCGTGATGATAGTCGCGGGATCGGCTTTGGTGACGAGATTTTCGTGGACTCTCTATTTCTTCGGCGCGTTTCTCGTCTTTACGGGCATAAAGATGGCGCTGCAAAAGGATGAGGCCGCTTACAACCCGGAGCACGATCCGGTTCTCCGTCTCGCCCGAAGGATGATTCCGGTAACGGCCGACTACCGAGGCGATAAGTTTTTCGTCCGCGAGGCGGATGCGACGGGGAAAGTCCGCAAGGCCGCGACTCCTCTCTTCATCGTGCTGCTGATCGTCAACACCACGGACATAGTCTTCGCCACCGATTCCATCCCCGCCATCTTCGCCGTTACGCGCGATCCATTCATCGTCTACACGTCGAATATCTGCGCCGTGCTCGGGCTGCGGCAGCTCTATTTCCTGCTCGCCCACGTTATCGACAAGTTCGCCTATCTCAAGCTGGGCTTGTCGCTCGTGCTGATTTTCATCGGCGCGAAGATGCTTCTCGAGCCCTTCGTCCATATCCCCATTGCGGGGTCGCTCGGAGTCGTGGGAGCCGTCCTACTGGCCTCGATTCTCCTCTCACTGAGGTTTCCGCGGCCGGGAAACTAACGGGTCTCTTCGGGTTACGCTTACTGTGCGGGAAACGTCCTCTTTTGTATCCTCCTCCTCCGCACTTCACACAAAAATCGGGAACCCAGCATGAGCTTAGCTTCGCGCCTTTCGAGCACTGCTGTATTCGTGCTTGCTCCTCTTTCGTACGCCAATGCCCAAACCGCCGGAAAGACGCTGGCGATGGATTTTCGCACCACGGTCTCGGTTCAGGGAGCGCCAGATACATCAGTCATGCTGGGTCATGCTGTAGGCAGCCCCGACAAAATGCGCCTTGACGTAAAAGGCACCGGCACACCATTGAGTCCTCTCGCCTCCGACAGCCTGGTCAGCATGATAGTGACCGACAGCGGGAAGACGATTACCTACATTGACGCCAAGAAAAGCCAGTACCTGCGTGTGCGGCCGGCCGAGCTCGTCACACAGGCCCAACAGATGGGCGGCATGAGGATGGATTTCTCCGGCACGGAGGCGAAAGTCGACAATCTCGGCGCGGGCCCGGTGATCCTCGGCCACCACACGGCTCATTACCGCCTTGCTACCGGAATGACGATGAAGATCAGCGCGGTCGGGAGGACGCAGCAGACCGTCAGGATCGCCAGCACGACCGACACCTATTATGCAACGGACATCTCGGGCGTTCTGAACCCGTTCGCCAGCATGAGTGGCAGCGACATGGCCAACATGTTCGGCACCGCAAACAGCGAATTCGCAAACAAGCTCAAAGCGGCACAGGCGAAACTGCCAAAAGGAACTCCACTTCGGACCTCGAGCTCCGCTACGATCTTTTCTGACGCTGGAACCAGAGTGACGAACAGCGCGGCGGAGGTTACGGCCATCAAATGGGTGGACGCCGATCCGAAGGCGTTTGAGATCCCGGCTAACTACACCGCTGTTCCGCTGCCCGGCATGCCCGGCTCGGCCCCCGCGACAGTACCTCCGAAGTAGGCAGGACTATCAGAATGAAAAAGGTGACTCGTGAGAGTCACCTTTTTTAATGGCGCCACTCGCGCCGCGGCGATCTCAGAATTTCATGATCTCTTCGTAGGCTCGCTTGAAGTCCTCGACCTGTGGAAGAATCGCGTCCTCGAGACTCGGCGCGTATCCCACGAAAGTGTCGGCCGAAGCGACGCGCTTCACCGGCGCATCCAGCCACGCAAAGCACTCGTCCGCGATCGACGCCGATATCTCGGCGCCGAATCCCCAGGATAGGGAATCCTCGTAGGCGACGATGACGCGGGAGGTTTTCTTCACGGACTCGAATACCATTTCGCGATCCCAGGGGCTCAGAGTGCGAAGGTCGATCACCTCGACGGAGGTCCCGTTATCGGCAACTGCGTTCGCGGCAGTGAGCGCACGCTGCACCGTCGCGCCATAGGTAACGACGGTCACGTCACTTCCCTCGCGCACCACCTTCGCCTTCCCAAAGGGTATCATGAAGTTGGGTCCGGGGTACCTCGACTTGTTGTAAGTCTGCCGGTAGAGGTGCTTGTGCTCGAGGAAGAGCACCGGGTCGTCGCACCTGATCGCCGTCCGCAGAAGTCCATTCGCGTCGAGCGCCGTCGCGGGGCAAACGACGCGCAGTCCCGGGCAGTGCGTGAAGATCGACGCTCCCGTCTGCGAGTGATAGATCGCGCCGCGGATGTAGCCGCCGTAGGTCGTCCTCACGACGACCGGCGCCGAGAAGTTGTTGTTCGATCTCCAGCGCATCGTCGCAAGCTCGTTGCGAAGCTGCATGTACGCCGGCCAGATGTAATCGAAGAACTGGACTTCCACGACCGGCTTGAACCCGCGCACCGCCAGCCCGATCGCTCGCCCAACGATGTTCGCCTCCGCCAGCGGCGAATTGTAGACGCGCGCCCCACCGAACTCTTTCTGAAGTCCCCACGTGACCTTGAAGACTCC
>JBDTND010000033.1:0-16305 GCA_039933915.1 Gemmatimonadales bacterium
CCGCATTGCCTCAAGTACGGCGTGACGTCGAACCATGTGCTGGCGATCACCGTGCTGCTGCCGAGCGGTGAAGTCGTCGAGCTAGGAAGCAGGACGGGCGAGAGGGACGGCTACGACTTGCGCGGGGCGTTCATTGGATCGGAGGGATGCTTCGGACTCGCCCTCGACATCACGGTCAAGCTGTTGCCCAGGCCTCAGACGGTGAGGACTCTTCTTGCCGATTTCCTGTCGGTGGACAAGGCGGCGCACGTCACGTCGGCGATCATCGCGTCCGGCATAGTGCCGGCGGCACTGGAGTTCATGGACGGTCCGACGATTCGGGTAGTCGAGGACTCCATCTATGCCGCCGGTTATCCGAGAGACGCGGATGCAATTCTGCTCATCGAGCTCGACGGACTCGAGGCCGGAGTATCGGCCGACCTCGAGACTGTCCGCCGAATCTGCATTGAAGGCGGCGCTCGAAACGTGAAAGTCGCGCGCGACGATGCCGAACGGATGAAACTCTGGCAGGGCAGGAAGAAGGCTTTTGGAGCCATGGGACGTCTCGCTCCGCACCTCATTGTTCAGGACGCGGTGATTCCGCGCACGCGTCTTCCCGAAATTCTCGAGACCATTCACGCCATCAGCGAGAAGTATGGCGTCGTCGTGTGCAACGTCTTTCACGCCGGCGACGGCAACCTTCATCCGAACATCGCGTACAGCGCAGACGATCCGGCCGAGAGCGAGCGGGTGCACAAGGCGATGACCGAGATCATGCAGGCGTGCATCGATGCCGGCGGCAGCATCACCGGCGAGCACGGAGTAGGTCTCGACAAGATCGGCTACATGGAGTCGATTTTCTCAGGCGCATCGCTCAACGCAATGTGTGAGCTGCGGAGCGCCTTCGATCCCGACCGGCGATCGAATCCAGGGAAGGTCGTTCCAGTTCACGCGTGCAAGGAATGGCACGCGGTTCCCGGCGCGCGGCTCCGGCTGGATGCGAGCGAGCCTCGCCCGCTCGAGGCTGAGCCAACGCATCCGACGGCTTAGTGGGCACCGACGCGGTCGTCTCGGCAGTCCGCGACAGCGCGGCGGCTCGAGTCCCACTCAGGATTGCCGGCCGCGGAACGTGGCTCGACGCAGGACGTCCTGTCCGCGCGGAGAAGATGCTCTCCCTTCGCGACGACACTGGAGTCGTGGGCTACGTCCCCGGCGATCTGACTCTCACGGTTCGCGCCGGCACCACGCTCTCCGAGATCGAGAAAGTCACGCGCGAGCACGACCAATGGCTCCCCCTAGATCCCTATGGCTCGCCAGACGGAACCATCGGCGCGACGTTGGCGACGGCATCGGCCGGCCCGCTCGCATCGAGCTTCGGATTGCCGCGCGATCTCCTGCTCGGCCTCGAGTTCGTGAACGGCCGTGGAGAGGTCGTGCGCGGGGGCGGTAAGGTCGTGAAGAACGTCGCCGGCTTCGATCTTTCACGACTGCTCACCGGGTCATGGGGCACGCTCGGCGTGATAACCGAGGTGACGCTGAGGTTGTACGCGGTGCCGCAAGTCGATCGAACGTTCGCGATCGCACTCCGGGGGAGCGACAAGGACATCGGATCGCTCATTCAGGCAATCGTCGGCTCTCCGCTCAGCCCATACGCTCTGCAGCTACTCGGCCGTTCGGCAGGCCGCGCACTCGAGCTCGGTGAAGAAGCCGCATGTCTGATTCGGTTTGGAGGAAACGAGGCCGTAGTCCGAGCACAGATGAATGCGTTGTCGCAGATCTCACTGCTGGAGGAAGTGGAATCGTCTATCTGGACGGAGCTTCGGCACCTCGAGAGCAGTGCACACACAACGATCAGAGTTTCGACTCTGCCGCAACGAGTAGTCGCGGGCTCGGCTCAGATTGTCCGCGATGACGTCCCGGGGATTTACACCTGCATCGATCCAAGGCGCGGCGTTATAAGGATCGCCGTCGGCCCGGGAAGTGATGGAAGTGGTGAGACGCCGGCAATCGGGTTCGATCGTGATCCGCGACAAAGCAATGGGTCGACCGAAGTAATCTTCGAGAAGCTTCCAGACGAAGTCTGGCAGTTTGGCGCGACGAGCGAAGTGTCGGACGAGCTGTCGCGGCGCATCAAGAAGGCCTACGATCCGCACAACATCCTGAACCCCGGCATCCTCGGCGATTGACGTGACCCAAGGCGATCCCCTTCCCGCCGGTGCGCTCCCGCGCGATCCGATGCCCGGCTGCGCGCTGCCCGGAACGCCGCTCGCGGACGCATTGCCCGGAATCAATGCTTGCGTGCACTGCGGGTTCTGCCTTCAGGCGTGCCCGACGTATCTCAACCTCGAGGACGAGAACGACAGCCCGCGCGGACGCATTTTTCTGATGCGCTCTCTGCTCGAAGGCACCGTCAGGCCCGACGACCCGAGCGTGCAGCAGCACATCGATCAATGTCTTGGATGCCGAGCGTGTGAGCCGGTGTGTCCGAGCGGCGTTCCATATGGCCAGCTGCTCGAAGCAACCCGGGCGACGCTGGTAGAGTATCGGCCGATTCCGGTAGTCGCCCGGCTGATTCTCTTTGTCTTCGCCCGCAACTGGCTGCTTCGACCGGCGATGTTTTTGTCGCGGCTTCTCGCCGCGACCCCGATTCCGACGCTGTTCTCCGGAATCAAGGGACGTCTCGGCTTCGCGATGGCAATGCTTGCTTCCACCGGCAGGTCGATCGAGCGGTCGCGCTATTCTCCGGTGAGCCGCGGCGAGCGCGGCAGCGTGGCGACACTCCGCGGGTGTGTGATGGATGGCTTGTTCAACAATACGAACCGCGCGACCGCCCGCGTTCTCGCCGTCAACGATTACTCGATTGTCGGCGCTCCGGGACAAAAGTGCTGCGGTGCCCTCCACGCACACGCCGGCGACCTCGAGACCGCTCGCTCCCTCGCACGAAGCAACATCGCCGCGTTCGAGAAATCGGGCGCCTCGTACATCGCGGTCAACGCCGCCGGATGCGGGGCGATCATGAAGGAGTACGGGCACCTGTTGAAAGACGATCCCGCGTGGCACGACAGGGCTGTAGGCGTGAGCGCGCGCGTGAGAGATGTGAGCGAGCTGCTCGCTGCCGCGGGCCCTCGCGAAGGGGGGCCGCTTCCCTTCAAGGTGACATACGACGCGCCTTGTCATCTCCAGCATGCGCAGCGAGTGACTCAGGCACCGCTCTCGGTGCTTGCCGCCATTCCCGGCCTGGAGCTCGTACCACTCCACGATTCTGATCAGTGCTGCGGAAGCGCGGGCATCTATAATCTCA
Source organism: Gemmatimonadales bacterium (assembly GCA_039933915.1). GTDB lineage: Bacteria > Gemmatimonadota > Gemmatimonadetes > Gemmatimonadales > Gemmatimonadaceae > UBA4720. Next base: position 3,281 of record JBDTND010000033.1, read on the forward strand.
TCGAGCCGGAAACATCGGACGCGGTGCTCGAGCCCAAGCTCGCGAATATCCGCGCGACTGGCGCGGCGTGGGTTGCCACCGGCAATCCCGGTTGTCTGATGCAGATCGGCGCCGGTTTGATTCGCGCCGAGATCGGCGCCCGCGCGATTCATCCAATCGATTTGCTCGACGCATCGTACGCGGCTTTCGGGCAGTAGCGCCCGCTGTGCCGGCTGGGTTAATTGCAGGTAATGTCGGAAATGAACGAGTATTCCGCGCTGCACAACGGTGCTCTCTTTTTCGACCGGAGCGACCGGCTGCGGATGCGCATCTCCGGACCGAAGGCAGCGGAGCTGATGACGGGGATGGTGACGAACGACGTCTCCGCTCTGATTCCGGGCGAAGGCCAGTACGCCGCCGCGCTGACCCCTAAAGGCAAGATCGTGGCAGACCTTCGCATCTTCGCCCTGGAAGATGCGCTTCTCCTCGACACTTCGGCGGCTGCCGCTCCGGGATGGAAAGAGATGGTGCGCAAGTACGTCAACCCGCGCATCGCACCTTATCACGATTCGACGTCAGAGCTGAGCGACTTCGGCGTGTTCGGCCGATCCGCCCGATCGATCGTCGCCCGCCTGCTGGACATCGATGACAAGGATCTCGCGGCGCTTCCGCCTTACGGCCACATCACTCGACCATTCGGCGGCGTGACGGTGATCGTCGCGCGCGTTCCCGAGATCGATCTCGACGGGTTCGAGATTTTCATTCCCAGCGAGGCCGCCGGTTCACTCAAGGCAACGTTTCACTCTGGCGGAATCGCGGAAGGTGGACACGAGACGTGGGAGATCGCCCGAATCGAGAGCGGCCGGCCTCAGTGGGGCACGGACATGGATGATTCGACGCTTCCACAGGAGGCGAACTTTGACGAGCTGGGGGCGATCTCCTACACGAAGGGTTGCTACATCGGCCAGGAGACGGTCGCACGGGTGCACTTTCGCGGGCACGTGAATCGTTTTCTGCGCAAGCTTCGGTTTGTCACTCGTCCGGCACCGCCCAAAGGTGCGGAGCTGATCGACGACACTGGAAAGGTGATTGGCGACATTCGCAGCTCTGCCCTTTCACCGCGTCTTGGGGGAATCGCGCTCGGAATGGTGAGGCGTGAAGTTCCCGCCGGCACCACCGTCAAGGCGAAGTGGGAAGGGGGCGAGTGCAGCATTCAGATCGAACAAAACGAAAAAGGCGCCACTGTTTAGTCGCGCCGTGACGGCAAAAGAAAAAGGCGCCACTGATTAGTGGCGCCTTTCCAGAATTGCGGGAGCTTTACTTCTTCTTGGTGGTCGTGGTCGTCTTCGTGGTCGTCGTGGTGCTGCTGGCGGCAGTAGTGTCCATCTTCATACTGGTATCCATCATGGCCGGGGCCGGAGCCATGGCGGGAGCGGAAGTGTCAGCAACGGCGGATTCATCTTTTTTCGCACATGCGGCAAGTAGGATAACAGCGGCGACGAGGGCCAGGCGCTTCATTTACGATCTCCTTGAGAGGCAAACGTGAAAGGGTCGCCGGTCCGTGCACGCGGTCGCAGTGCTCGTTTTTGGCGCGGGCGAAAATTTATCTCATCTGGAAGCAGTGTCAAGGGTAGAGCCGTCTGGTTGCCCTCTCGTACGAGGGCTAGATTAACTCTCAAGCTGTGATTTCCCTCGGAGAATCAGTTGTCGGTTTACCCAGAAACATTTGGCGCTCTCAAGCGCTCTGCCTTCGGTTCGCAGGAACGAAGACAGCAATCAGTCAAAGATGAGCTTCGCTCGAATCTCCTCACCCGGCTCGCCAGTCGTCGACCGATTTTCCATGGCGTGATCGGCTACGAGGAGACGGTGATGCCGCAGATCGTCAACGCTCTTCTCAGCCGCCACAACTTCATTCTGCTTGGGCTCAGAGGCCAGGCGAAGTCCAGGATTCTCCGCGCCCTCGCGACGCTCCTCGATCCGGCGCTGCCGATCATCGCGGGCAGCGAAGTCAACGACAATCCGTTCGCCCCAATCTCCAAGTATGGGAAGAATCTTGTGAACGAGGCCGGTGACGACACGCCGATTTCCTGGCTCGACCCGGACCAGCGCTACGTCGAGAAGCTCGCGACGCCTGACGTCACCGTCGCGGACATCATCGGTGATCTGGATCCGATCAAGGCTGCGCGCGGGGGACACATCCTCGGCGACGAGCTCACGATGCACTATGGGATGCTCCCGAGAGCAAACCGTGGAATCTTCGCGCTCAACGAGCTCCCTGATCTCGCCGGAAAAGTACAGGTAAGCCTGTTCAATATCATGCAGGAAGGCGATGTGCAGATCAAAGGCTATCCGGTACGCCTGCCGCTCGATGTAATGATCTGCTTTACCGCGAACCCCGAGGACTACACCGCGCGCGGCAAGATCATCACGCCGCTCAAGGATCGCATCGGCAGCGAAGTGACTACGCACTACCCCGAGACCGTCGAGCTCGGTATGGCGATCACGAACCAGGAAGCGTGGACCGCGCGCGGCGCCGGCAAGGTGCGCGTTCCGGATTTCATCGCCGAGGTGATCGAGCGTGTGGCGTTCGAAGCGCGCAATGACAAGCGCATCGACAAGCGGTCCGGCGTCTCGCAGCGCATGCCTATCAGCGTGCTCGAGAATGTGGTATCGAACGCCGAGCGTCGGGCGATTCAGACCGGAGAGCGCGACATCGTGCCGCGCATTGCCGACATCTATGCGGCGCTGCCCGCGATCACCGGCAAGATGGAGCTCGAATACGAGGGTGAGCTCGTCGGCGGCCACAATATCGCGCGCGAGCTGATTCGCCGCGCCGCCGACGCGACGTACCAGGACCGCGCAGGTGGGATCAACACCGACGAGATCATCATGTGGTTTGACGTCGGCGGCGCGCTGCAGGTGACCGACGATGTGCCGGTCGAAGCAGTGGTGGAAGGTTTCGGCAGCGTCCCGGGTCTGATGCAGACCGTGAACACGGCTGGCCTCGCGTCAATGGATGATCTTCCCGTCGTCGCGGCGGGCTGCGAGCTGGTGCTCGAGTCGCTCGTCGCGCGCAAGAAGATCGCGCGCTCTGACGCCGGCGCGTACGGCCGCGTCGTGGAAGAGAAACGCCGGCGCCCGTACCAGGACTGATCCTTGGCGATAATCACAGTCTCGCGGCTTTACGGGTCGGGAGGCTCGGAGGTCGCTGCTCTCGTTGCGAAAGCCCTGGACTGGCCTCTTCTCGATAATGCGGTAGTCGACGCGGTCGCCTCGCGAATGGGTCTTAGCGTGGCGGAGGTTCGCGATCGTGAGGAGCGAGTTCCTTCGCTCGTCGAGAGATTGACGTCCGCCATGGCGATGGGCTCGCAGGAGTGGATGTCGCCCATCGCGGATACCACGCGTCCGACCGACGAACAGCTCATAGAAGTAACGCGGCACATTATCGAGGAAGCGATCGCCCGCGGACCGCTGGTGGTGGTCGGCCGCGGGACGCAGCAGATGCTGGCCGAGCGTGACGACACGCTTTACGTGTTCTGTTACGCTCCGCGAAAAGCTCTCATTGCGCGGACAATGAAGCGCGAGGGCGTGAGCGCCGAGGAAGCCGCGCGTCTGGTGGACGAAACGAACAAGCGGCGTGACCAGTGGGTGCGCCTGTATTGGGAGCGCGACCGTCTCGCACACGAGAATTACGACCTCAGCGTGAATACGGAGAGGCTCGGAATTCAGGGCGCGGTGGATCTGATCGTCGGTGCGGCGAGGAGCCGGTTCGGGCTGAAAGGCTAACGATCAGGGACGCCGATTTGTCTCCACTTCCAGTGAAAAGATATCTTGCCCCAAGCGACTTTTCTGCCGCGGAAACGTGGCGGCTGCTCGAGTGGTGCCGCGAGCTTGGAGCAGACGAATTCACCATCGACTGCCTCGAGACGGATGGTCTGGTTGGGGACAAAGTCTGGCATACGTTTGAAAAGCTTGTGCGTCAATCTTCTCGAGGTGAGGCGACCCGCGAGCGCATGAGTGGACGGACCGCCGACGACCTGACCCGGCCCACTGCGCTGTGGCATGTGAACGACGCGACGATCGACGCGTTGATGCGGGCGATGCCCGACGGTCTCTTCTCGTACGCTCCCGCGGAACGCGGCTCGTTCGAAGACCCCGTCTTGTATCGGAACGGCCAGCTGCTTCTCGGCGTTCTCTCGCATGAAGCTTTCGCCGTGCTGCGAATCTCGGAGGCTGAATCCGCGCAGCTGTCGGCAGCCGGGTTTCGGAGTCACGATTCGTTGCCGCGAGTTGTCTGACGGCTGCTGGGTGGGGGCAATCGTCCGGCTGCCGCCGCGCCATCCGCGCACAGGCGTCAGCCGGGCTGGACAGAATTACAATACCCACGCACTTTCGACTCAACCTACACAAAGGGACTTTAGCATGAAGTTCATGCTGCTGATCTACAACGACAAAACGCTGCTCGACGACATGCCCGCGACCGAGTTCGACTCGAAGATGCGCGACTGCATCAACCACGCTGACGAGCTGCGTGACGAAGGCTATCTGCTCGATTCGCAGCAGCTCGAGGAACCCGAGACCGCGAAGACAGTCCGCATTCGAAAGGGCAGGCAGACTACCGTCGACGGCCCATTCGCTGAATCGAAGGAAATGCTGGGTGGGTTCAACCTGATTGAAGCCCGGGACATCGACGAGGCCGTTCGCATTGCGGCGGAGTTTCCGTGGGCGAAAACCGGCAGCGTCGAGGTTCGTCCGGTGCGCGACTTCGGCGCCGTCCGCGAGCGGGTGGGAGCTGCCGCCTCAAAGAGCGGAGCAAGCCGGTGAATACCATGTCGCCGGTCTGGGCCGAATTCTTCGGTACCGCGATTCTCATCGTGCTGGGCGATGGCGTCGTCGCCAACGTCGTGCTCCAGCGCACGAAGGGAAACAGCTCGGGTTGGATCGTCATCACCACCGGCTGGGCTTTGGGCGTCACGATTGCCGTCTATTGCGTGAACAGCATCAGCGGCGCACATCTGAATCCCGCCGTCACCATAGCGCTCGCATCCATTGGCGCTTTCGATTGGGCCAAGGTTCCCATGTACATCGCCGCGCAGATCGCCGGCGGATTTCTGGGCGGTGTCATCGTCTGGGTCGCGTATCTGCCGCACTGGGAGGCGACGCCGGATCCAGTGAGCAAGCTCGCGGTATTCTCGACCACGCCCGCCATACGTCATCCTGCCGCCAATGTCACTTCGGAAGTCATCGGTGGATTCGTCCTCGTGCTCGCTCTTCTCGCGGTGCTTTCGCCCAGCAACTTCGTGCCGGGGTCTGATTTCGCGAAGGGATTTGGCCCCGTTCTCGTCGGCGTGATCGTGATGGCCATCGGCTTGTCGCTTGGCGGGCCAACCGGATACGCGATCAATCCTGCGCGCGACCTGGGACCCCGCATCGCACACGCGGTTCTCCCAGTCGCCGGAAAGGGGAGCTCCGACTGGGGTTATGCGTGGATTCCCATTGTCGGCCCCATCGCCGGCGGGGTGCTCGGCGCGCTCGTCTATCAACTCCTGTGGAAGTGATGAAGCACATCCTCGCTCTCGATCAGGGAACGACGAGCTCACGCGCGATCCTCTTCGATCACGCCGGCTCCATCGTCGCCGTCGCCCAGAAGGAATTCCCACAGATCTTTCCGAAGCCGGGCTGGGTGGAGCACAACCCGCGTGACATCTGGTCCACCCAGGCGGGAGTGGCCGCGGAGGTACTCACGAAGGCAGGTGTCGGGGCCGCTGACGTCGCCGCAATCGGCATCACGAACCAGCGCGAGACGACCATTGTTTGGGATCGCGCCACGGGAGAGCCGGTCTATAACGCCATCGTCTGGCAGGATCGCCGGACCGCGAACATTTGCGATCGCCTGCGAGCGCGGAAGCTGGATCGCCTGATTCGCCGCAAGACGGGCCTCGTGATCGATGCCTATTTCTCCGCCACAAAGGTGCAGTGGATGCTCGAGAACGTGAAAGGTGCGCGCGCAAGAGCCAAAGCGGGGGAGCTCGCGTTCGGCACGGTTGACTCGTGGCTCGTCTGGAATCTCACGGGCGGAAAGGTGCACGTGACCGACGCGAGCAATGCGTCGCGCACAATGCTGTTCGACATCAGCAAAGGCGACTGGGACGACGAGCTGCTCAAGTTATTCGGTGTCCCCAGATCGATGCTGCCGGAAGTGCGCTCGTCGAGCGAGGTCTACGGCGTGAGTACGCTGCTCGGCACGCCGATCCCGATCGCGGGCATCGCGGGCGACCAGCAGGCGGCGCTCTTCGGGCAGGCGTGCACAAAACCTGGAATGGCGAAGAACACCTACGGCACCGGGTGCTTCATGCTGATGAACACCGGCACAAAGCGAATCGCATCGAAGAACAACCTGCTCACCACGGTCGCGTGGCGCATTGGCGGCCGAACCGAGTACGCGCTCGAGGGAAGCATCTTCATCGCGGGCGCGGTGGTGCAATGGCTCCGTGACGGACTGGAGTTTTTTCGTTCAGCCGCTGAGGTGGAGGCTCTCGCGGCGAGCGTGACCGATACAGGCGGCGTCTACCTCGTGCCGGCCTTCGCAGGACTCGGTGCGCCACATTGGGATCAGTACGCGCGCGGGACGATCGTCGGACTTACGCGCGGCACGACAAAGGCGCACATCGCTCGCGCCGCGCTCGAAGGGATCGTGCTCCAGGTGATGGATGTCCTGAGAGCGATGGAAGCGGACGCCGGAATCAAGCTGAAAGAGCTGCGCGTCGACGGCGGAGCGAGCGCGAACGACCTGCTCATGCAGCTGCAGGCCGACCTGCTCAACGTGCCCGTCGTCCGACCGAAGGTTGCCGAGACAACGGCGCTCGGCGCCGCGTATCTGGCGGGCCTGGCAGTCGGGTACTGGAAGAATCAGACGGACATCGCGCGCCAGTGGCAGGTCGACAAGCGCTTCACACCGTCGATGAAGCCGGCCGTGCGTAACCAGATCGCTAAGGGTTGGGAACGGGCGTTGAGCCGCGCGAAGGCGTGGGAAAGCTCGTAGGTCCCTCAAGGCGAACACAGTTCGGAAAGCCCCCACTGTTGTGGCTTGGCCTGGTGGGGATGACAGTCGCTTGCCTGGGTCGAAATGTCGGGCACTCAGTTGAGACCAGCGATTGGCGCGTCACCGGCGGGGATGCGGGCAACAGCCGCTACTCACCGCTCGACCAGATCAATCGCGCAAACGTGAGTACGTTGAGCGTCGCGTGGACCTACCATACGGCCGACGCACTCTCCCAGCTGCAGGCTACGCCGGTGATCGCCGACGGCGTGTTGTACGCCACCACTCCTGCCCTCGCGGTCATCGCGCTGCGCGCCGACAGCGGAACGCTGATGTGGCGCTTCGATCCGTTTGCGGACCGGGAGCGCGAGTCGCACGCGAACCGCGGCGTTGTGTATTGGTCGAGCGGCGCCGAGCGGCGGATCTTCTTTTCCGCTGGCCGCCGACTGTATTCGCTCGACGCGTCAACCGGCCGGCCAGCGATCGGCTTTGGTAACAGCGGGTGGGTTGATCTCGCCGCGGGCCTTGGCCGCGACGTCGACGATGCCTCTGTAATCGCGACAAGCCCAGGTGTCGTGTATGACGATCTTCTCATCCAGGGCACGCGCGTGGGAGAGGATGAAGGATCGGCACCGGGCGACATCCGCGCCTACGATGCGCGTACCGGCAGAATTCGTTGGACGTTTCATACCATCCCGCGGCCTGATGAGCTCGGTTACGAGACGTGGCCAGCGGGCGCGTGGAAAACCGCCGGGGGCGGGAACTCTTGGGCCGGAATGACCCTGGATGTCGACCGTGCCATTGTCTTCATCCCCACTGGGTCGGCGACTCCAGATTTCTACGGCGGCAATCGTCCTGGTGCGAACCTTTTTGCCAACACGCTCCTCGCGCTCGATGCGAAGACCGGCAAAAGACTCTGGCATTTCCAGACCGTGCACCACGATCTGTGGGATCGTGATCTACCCGCCGCGCCCAATCTCGTGACAGTGACGCGGGACGGCAAACGCGTCGACGCCGTTGCCCAGATCACCAAGAGCGGATTTGTGTTTCTCTTTGATCGGGAGTCGGGCGCTCCTCTCTTTCCAATCGAGGAGCGCGCCGTGCCCGCGTCCGATCTCGTTGGCGAGCAGACGTGGCGCACGCAGCCGTATCCGCTCAGACCGGCTCCTTTCGCGAGACAATCAATCACGGAAGCTGATCTCACTCAACTTTCCCCTACCGCGCATGCTGAAGCGCTTCGACGCTTTCGGACGCTGCGGCACGATGCGCTGTTCGCGCCGCCCAGTCGGCAGGGGACGATCATGCTGCCAGGGTTCGACGGCGGTGGCGAGTGGGGCGGTGCCGCGGTCGATCGCGAGACGGGAGTGATTTACGTGAACGGCAGCGACGTTCCATGGATCGCGGCGATGCGCGAGTCGGCGAAAATAACTCCGTCGACTGGCACTTCACGCGGCGGCGCGGAGGTATACGCCGCCGCCTGCGCCAGCTGCCACGGCGAGAGCAGACGCGGAAAGGACCGCGCTCCCTCGGTTCTGGGCGTGGGCAAGCGTCTCACGGCAGAACAGATTCACAGTGTGATGGATCGCGGCCAGGGCTTCATGCCGTCCTTTGCAAATCTTCGCGAAGACGAGAAGCAGGCGGTGATCGCCTACCTGCTTGGTCGCAGCGCACCACCGCCAACTGCAGCACGCGAAACCTCCCCTCACGCCGCGCAGCTCGATGCGTCAGCGTCGCGGCAATCGACCGCGCCCTACGAGTTCGTCGGATACGAGCGCTGGAGGGACTCAGCCGGGTATCCGGCCATCAAACCGCCATGGGGCACGCTCAGCGCCATCGATCTGAACACCGGCGAGTATCGCTGGCGAACTCCACTCGGCGAGCATGCTGCACTGACGGCGAAAGGTGTTCCGATCACGGGCACGGAACAGTACGGAGGTCCGATCGTCACGGCAGGCGGCCTGGTCTTCATCGCGGCAACGCAGGATGAAAAGTTCCGCGCGTTCGACAAGGCTACTGGCGAGCTGCTCTGGCAGGCGTCACTGCCGGCGGCGGGCTACGCGACGCCGAGCACGTATGCCATGCGCGGCAAACAATACGTCGTCATCGCGGCCGGCGGCGGAAAGCTCGGCACGAGATCGGGCGACGCATACGTTGCATTCGCGCTGCCGTAATAATCTCAGCGATCTTCCGATTATCTCTTGCGCAATACAGCGCGCGCGGGCGCACCTTCGTGTCCTCCGATCTTCATCGGCAACACAATGAGGTCGTAGTCACCCGGGCTGACTCTCTCTAGAGACAATCCTTCGACGATGGGGATTCCCTTCCCCAGCAGAATCCTGTGCGTCATCGGCGCCGGCGCGCCGAACTGTTCGGCCGAGATGTAGTCGATACCCACGAGCTGGACGCCGGCATCGGCGAGCAGCTGCGCCGCATCGGGAGCGATGTAGGAGAAGTCGCGATGGAATGTCGGCGATGTCATCCAGCCGCGCAGCGAGCTCCGTGTGCGAAACAATACGCGAGCCGCGCCCCTCCACTCGTGTCGGCCCAGCTCGGCGGCGTCGATCGCCTGCACGCCGTCGGGGATGTCGATCACCCGCGCCGGCCCGATCAATGGCTCCAGTGGCACCCGATCGATCGACGCGCCATCGCGGACGAAATGCATTGGCGCGTCAATGTGCGTCCCGCTATGCGCGCCCAATGAATAAACGGAGAGCGTGAAGCCATCGCCTTTCCGCATGTCCTTCAGAAAGTCGAACTTCATGGGTGCGTCGCCTTCGTACACGGGCGTCGTCGAGGGATCGAGGGTGGCGGTCGCGTCGATCCATCCACCCGACATCAACGGGTCCGAGGCGGCGCCCGGAAGTCCGGGCTGCGGCGCCGCGCACGCGCATGCTCCCAGAACGGCCGCGCCAGACACACCAAGCAATGTGTTTCGGTCTATCCGCATGCTATCTCCTTTTCAGACGACAAGACTCAGCAAGAGAGTGAACCCCAATCCCGCCACACCGATGATCGTTTCCGCCACCGTCCAGGTCTTAAGCGTCTGCGGAACGGTCATGTTGAAGAATTCCTTTATCAGCCAGAAGCCGGAGTCGTTGACATGCGAGAGTACGAGCGATCCCGCTCCAGTCGCGAGCACGAGCATCTCCGCGCTTGTGCCGGGCATCGCTACGGCAATTGGCGCGACGATTCCAGCAGCGGTTGTCATCGCAACGGTGGCCGATCCGGTGGCGATTCTGATGAGCGCCGCCACGGCCCAGGCGAGGATGAGCGGAGATGTGTGTGATCCAAGCGCCACACCGGCGATAGCGCGTCCGACACCACTCTGCACCAGGACCTGGTTGAACCCGCCGCCCGCGCCGATCACCAACAGTATGGTGGCCGTGGGGGCCAGACAGTCGTTGCAGAACTTGAGCACCTGCTCTCGTGTGAAATGCCGGGTGCGGCCCAGAGACCAGAACGAGAACAGAAGCGCGATCAGCAACGCGACGATGGGCTGGCCGACGAAGTGGAGCGCTGAGCGAGCCTGACTTGCCGGATCGAGCGCAATGTCAGCCGCGCTCGCGAGCAGCATGAGAAATACGGGAATCAGCACCGTGAAGACGGAGATGCCGAAGCCCGGCATCTCCTGGTCGGTACTGCCTTCCAGTTGTGCGGCGAGCGCGTTTTCCGCTGGGAGCACAATTCGTGGCGATACCCACGTGGCGAAGACCGGCCCAGCCAGCGATGCCGTCGGCAGACCGACGAGCAAGCCGTACAGAATCGTGCGGCCCACATCGGCGTTGTACGCGGTTACGGCGAGCATTGCCGCGGGATGCGGAGGAAGCATCCCGTGGACCACCGATAAACCCGCGACGAGCGGAATTCCGATCCTGATCAGCGACATTCCAGTGCGTCGGGCGATCGTGAACACGAGCGGGATCAACAGGACGAAACCGACCTGGAAGAAGACCGGGATCCCGACGATGAACGCGACGATCATGATTGCCCAGTGCACGCGCCGCTCGCCGAACAGCGCGATGAGCGTGGTCGCGATGCGCGTCGCGGCACCCGACTCCGCCATCATCTTTCCAAGCATTGTACCCAATCCTACGACGACAGCGATGAAGCCAAGCGTTGTGCCGACGCCATCCTGGAAGGATTTGACGGCCGCCAGCGGCGCCATCCCCGACGCCACTCCCATTCCGAGCGAGACGACGACCAGCGCGATGAACGGGTGCCACTTTACTCGCGCGATGAGGACGATGAGCGCGACGACAGCTAGCGCCGCGTAGAGAAGCAGCCGGGCGTCGGGCGTCATGCCGAAGCGCGGTCTACGATTTCGGCGACAATTTCCGCGGGCGAATCCGCGATGTCACAGATCCAGGCGTCTTCCTCAGGCGATGGCTTCTGGAGCGCGGCGAACTGGCTGTCCAGCAGCGACGGCGGCATGAAATGCCCCTGGCGTTTGGAAAGCCTCTCCGCGATCAGCGCCCGCGGACCCCGCAGGAAGACGAACCTCGGATCATTGTTTTCTCCGCGAAGAATGTCGCGGTACGATCTCTTGAGAGCGGAGCAGGACACTACCAGGCCGGTCCCGGTGTCCCTCGCCTTGCCGATCCGACTGGCAATCGCGCGAAGCCATTCTTCGCGATCCTCGTCAGTGAGCGGGATTCCCGATTTCATGCGCTCGACGTTGGCGGCGGAGTGGTATGCGTCTCCTTCCACGAAATCGACGCCGAGCTCACGCGCGAGAGCCGCGCCGATGAGACTCTTTCCCGAGCCGGTGACGCCCATGATTACGTAGCGGCCTTTGTTCACTAGTCCCTGCGACTGGGTTTTTTGGGCTGTTGCGCAGGAGAGAATATGTCAGCATCCGCCGCGACAAACAGCGTCGGCCCGATGTGAGGGCGGCCGAAGACGAGGGGCAATAAGTCAGCGCGATTTCCGCGCGCGGGTGAGCGCTCGATCGAGCGCATTCGCGAACGCCTGCTTTTCGCGAGGGCCGTACGCCCCATGGCCGCCAGTTTCAACGCCTGAGCTACGGAGACTGTCCATGAAGTCGCGGACCGAAAGGCGCTCGCCGATGATCTCGGGCGTGTACTCCTCGCCACGCGGGTCGATCACTATTACGCCCTTGGGTACGAGGAGGGCAGCCAGCGGTATGTCGGCGGTGACGGCGACATCCCCCGCATCCGCGTGCTCTGCGATGTAGCGGTCCGCGACGTCGGCCCCACCGTCTACGCGCACTGCCGCCAGGTGCGGGTAGCCTGGCGGGATCTGGAGACGCTGATTTGCCACGAGGACGGTCTCGAGAGCGAGGCGCTCGGAAGCCCGATAGCACACCTCCTTCACCTCCCGCGGGGCGGCATCGGCATCGAGCCAGAGCTTCATGGGACGGGTTCTGCTGACAGAAGGGGGCATAGCGTCGGGCCAGGGAAGACAGTTGCCCCCCCAATGGAGGGGCGGAGGCGGAGGCGGTCATGTGTGCCAACGCCATTATCGCATGGGGCTAACTCTTGCATAACAGAACGGTAATGATCAATGTCGCGATAATTGAGGACAACCGTCTCGTTCGTGAGGGGATGACGGACATGCTCAATGAACTTCCCGATGTGAAGGTCGTGTTTGCCGCGACAAGCCTGGAATCAGCGAAGCTTAGGAAAGCGAAACCGCGGGTGGTCCTGCTCGACGTCGGCCTGCAGGAGAGGAATTCTCTGCAGCTCGCCGCGAGGGTGGCCAAGGAGTTGGCTGACGCACGCGTCATCGTCATGGACCTTCTTCCGGTGCACGAGGAAATCGCCGACTTCGTGAATGCGGGTGTCGCCGGGTTCATTCTAAAGGACGCGACATTCGAGGATTTTATCGGGACGATCCGATCGGTGGCCGACGGCGGGCGGGTGCTCCCTGCCCCGATGACCGGCACGCTGTTCTCGCAGATCGCAAAGGTCGCGCACCGGCGAGGCAGGGAGGCAGCGCTGGAAGCGGTGCGCATGACGCAGCGAGAGGGCGAGGTGATCGGGCTCAT